>CAYMQN010000070.1:7701-16219 GCA_964392545.1 uncultured Desulfobacteraceae bacterium | reverse complement strand
GGCCGGCCACATCATCAAGCATGGTCGCAAGGAAATCTTTATCGAGGGCAATGGGTTGGATAACGAAAAAGAGGAGGAAGCCAATGCCTTTGCCCGCGACCGACTGATTCCTCCGGAGGCACTGCGTAAGTTCCTTCAATCATGGGATGGTCGATCCTTGGCACCGATTGAAACTTTTGCCCAAAAAATAAAGATCGCTCCGGGTATTGTTGTTGGACGGCTGCAGCACGACAAGCTGCTGCCCAACTCTCACGGAAATGGACTCAAGGTGTTTTTCCGTTGGTCGGATTAGCCCCATAAATGGAAATCTGGTTTGACACCGTTTCCACCCCACAAGGGACATCCTGATCTTTGATAACCCATTGATATTGAATGATTTCAGTTAACTGCCGGAGAAAGAGAACGGTTATGAAGAGGGTTGCACACGGGGAGCCAAACCCAAAAGCCCTGCCGGCTTCCTTCCGGCAGGGCTTTTTTATGACCTATTGTGTTTATATCATGCAGAGCGAGACCAGCGGTCGCTACTACTGCGGCCAGAGTACCAATCTCGATCAGCGCCTCCGGCAGCACAACGATCCAACCTACCGACTGACCAAAACGACCAAACGGTTTCCAGGCCCTTGGAATCTTGTTTGGACCTACCGCTGTGCCGACGCAAGCGAGGCGACACTTTTGGAGCGTAGAATCAAAAAGCGTGGAATAGCACGTTATCTTATGGATCAAGGGTCGGCAGAGTCCCGCCAGCGGCGGGATTAACCACCGCGTCCGCGTCATACCATCCTCTTAACCAACCAAAACACGGCGTACCCGACGCCGAGGCCAAGCGGCAACATGATTCATGGCCGGCATAGGGGCGTCTCTTTGAATTTCCAGGCGAAGATTCCAACTGCCAGGATGCCGAAAATTGTTCCTATGATTTTGGGGAGCATAACCATTTAATCCTATTCAGCATTCTTTATCGTTTCACATCACCGGCAGCAAAAAGCAGAGCGAGGTACAAGCGGCGCTTTTTCCTGTCTGAGTGCATGTGATCGTGGTGTTCATCTAATTACCAATAAACAGGATCATTGAATTCCTTAACACATGTAGGCCGTTCTTTGATGGTTGGAATTGGATCACCCGTTAACGATTGACCAAGCCAACCGATTGGCATCGAAAGTTCAAGCGGAGCCTGGATGACATCTTCGGAGAGTGGCTCAAACCCTACCTTGGAGTAAAAAGATGGGTCGCCATAGGTGATAGCGACATCCACAGAACGGTTTTTTAGCTCATTAAGTCCATAATTGATTAGTGCTTGTCCGATGCCTTTTCCCTGATGTTCAGCGCTTACTGCAACCGGAGCGAGCATGTAGACCTGAATAGGCTCATTAAACCGAAGGCGAGTAAAGAAAATAGAACCAATGAGGGATTCATTTTTATATGCACCGAAACAGATTGTTTCTCCATCGTCAATATTTGACGCCAACGCTGAAGAAAGTTTGCCAATCAATTTCCCTTCCTTTTCTCCCTCAGATGAAGTGAATACTGAGGCAAAAAGCGCTGTTATTTCTTTTTTGTTTTCATTGCCAAGAATTTGGTAATTCATACCTCACCTTACAAAATTACTTCATTTGTCGTTTTAGTAACATAACAATGAAATTAGATATTTAGCCCAAATCTTACCCTGATTCCTCCTACAGCGTCAACTCAATCCACGCCGGATCATGATCTGACCCGTCACCCGCCAAATATTTCCGTCTGTGAATCCATGCCCCCATAGGCGGCCAGAACGGCCTGTTCCATGTGGGAGACTTCCTCCTCCGTCAGGAAATCGAAATGGGTCGCGCGTTTTCGCGCTGCAAGTCTACCATTGTTTTGGAGGCAAAAACGGATGAAGAGATCGATTTGGCGGTCGGGCATGACAATGCAATTGACCGACCTCTACTCACATTGGCCCCTTTCGGAACGTGCTGGAGTGAGCAGCTCCCTTAACAGCGTCTGCCGTTGGCTGGTATCCTGATTCTTGACCGCCATCGCCAGTGCCTTCCGGGTGCCGACCAGGACCGCCAGCTTTCTTGCCCGGGTCAGGCCGGTGTAAATGAGATTGCGGAAGAGCATTTTGAAATGCTGGGTCAGGACCGGCATGATAACGGCCTCGAATTCGCTGCCCTGGGATTTGTGGATCGTGATGGCATAGGCCAGATCGAGCTCGGGGATGGCGTCACGGGTGTACGCCACGACCCGGCCGTCAGGGTAGAAGGAAACCGATAACGTCAAGTCCTCGGAATCGATCTCGCGAATGGTCCCGATGTCGCCGTTGAACACGTTGAGGTCATAGTTGTTGCGGCGGTGGATGACCCGGTCGCCCACCCTGAAAACCCGCTCGCCCACCGTCAGTTGGTGCTTTCCTGCTTGAGCGGGATTGGCCGATTCCTGGATCATCCTGTTCAAGCTGATCGTACCCAAGCTGCCCCTGGTCATGGGCGAGAGTATTTGGATCTCGGTATTTTCCCCGAAATACCGGGGGATCCATTCCATATAGAGCTTTCGCACCACATCGGCTGCGGCAAGGCCGTAATGCAGTGACGACCAGGGATGAACCTTGTTCAAAACGGCGCGCAATTCCTCGACCTCGTCTTCGGCCTTGGCGACTTTTTCCAGGTCAACGTGCTGGAATTTCCCGGGGACGACCAGCTCCGTTTCATAGGGGGTGACCGCCTCGTTGATTCTGAACTCGTAAAGGTTGCGGGCGGGATCCGCTGTTGCCGCCTGTTCAGGCGTCCGGGAATCGTAGAACCGCTTGACTCTGGCGATGAAATTGAGTTGTTCCTGCGTGGCCTCCTCCGAGTCCATGAAAAGGCAGTCCACTTTTTGCCGCCAGATTTCAGGCTTTTTGAAGGGCGAATCGATTTGGGGCATGTCGCCGTTGTTGATCTGGTGGGCATATTGGATGATGAGCGATTCCTGCGCCTGCCGGAAAACCTTTCTCAGTTCGAAACAGCGCACGGCTCCTGAGGCAATGATATCGCGAAGGACGTTGCCGGCACCGACCGATGGGAGCTGGTCGGCGTCGCCGATGAAAAGGATCTGGCTTTGCTGCGGAATGGCTTTCAGCAGGGAGGCCGCGAGGCTGATGTCCAGCATGGAGCATTCGTCGATGACGATGAAATCCACATCGAGGGGATTGTCCTCGTTCCTTTTGAAACGGCCGATCTGCCACTCCAGCAAGCGGTGGATGGTTTTGGATTCCCTGCCGACGACATCCATCATGCGTTGCGCCGCCCGACCTGTGGGGGCGGCCAGCAGGATTTTCCGTCGCATCGCCTCCAGTAATTTTACGAGAACCAGGGTTGCCGTTGTTTTCCCGCATCCCGGTCCGCCGGTCAGCACGGAAAATTTCTCGGATACGATGCCCTTGATGGCGTCCAGCTGCTCATCGCTCAGGGAAAATTGTTTTGTTTCGCAGTACCGCCGGAGCCAATCCGCGACACGCTCATTTTCTACTTGGGGCGGATAATTCGCATCGGAAACCCTCTTGGCAACGTAAAGCTCATCGAAATAGAGGGGCTTGGAATAGTAGCAGGTCTCTAAGGCGCCGTCTGAAACCGCCAATTCGCGGACCATGACAAGGCCGTCTTTTTGCATCTGATCCAGGTAGTCGGAAATGCGATCGTCAAGCCTCAATTCGAGCAGCGCATTCACCTGGGCGGTAATTTGCGATTGCGTCAGGTAGCAGTGGCCGAACTCCCTGCTGGCGGCCAGCACGTGATTGATGCCGGCTTTGATCCTCTGGGGGCTGTCGGTTTCCAGACCCAGACTGAGGGCAACCTTGTCCGCCGAAAAAAAGCCGATGCCATAAAAGTCCCGGGCCAGCCGGTAGGGGTCCTGATTGACGTATTCAATGGCTTCGTCACCGTATTCCTTGTAGATCCTCACGGCGAAAAGGGTGCTGATGCCGTGGGACTGCAGAAACATCATCACGTTGCGGATGGCCCGGTGTTCGACCCAGGCCGCGCTGATCATGGCCAATTTCTTCTGGGCTATCCCGGTAATCTCGGTCAGGCGCTCGATTTCGTTTTCAAAGACTTCAAGGGTGTCATTGCCGAAGTATTTCACGATTTTCTTGGCCGTCTTGGGCCCCACCCCTTTGATGAGCCCGGAGCCGAGGTATTTCTCCAAGGCCGCGGTCGTGGCGGGTTTCCTCTCAACCGCCGTGACGGCCTTGAATTGGCGGCCGAATTTCGGGTGCACGGTCCATGCGCCTTGGAACTGCATGGTGGCGCCGGCAAAGACCTTTGTTTGATGGACCGTTACGGTTTCCTGCTGATGGGGGTTGTCGAAAGGAAAGACCCGCAGGACGGACCAGCCCGTATCGGGGTTGTGGTAGGTGACCCGGTCCACGATACCGGTAAGGGATTCGACGATCGCACCGGTTTTAGGCATGAATTGCTTTGTCATGTTCAAATGGTGTCGATGGTTGCTGAAAGTCGGCAGATCGTATCATTTCCTTTCCCCTTGTCAACAAACCCAAAAAGGACGCCGGGCAATCTTCAGATGATCCCGTTTCAGGGGGATGGGTTCGTCATTGACAAGCGGGCTGCGGCAAGCCTACTGAATTGGTGGGCCGGGCCGAAACGCGGAAACCATTCCATGGCGAATGGGCGGAAAAGCTGGCGGCCGTTAGCGATGGAGGCGATCAACCCATGCAGGAAATCAACGACCCACCGACCGATTGGCACCGGCTTGATCTAAACGAGGCCGCGCAGAATCTGGGATCGTCCGCAACGGGCCTTGCGCCCGAGGAGGCGCGTCGCCGCTATGCCCAATACGGCCCCAACGCGCTCGTTGAAAAACAAGGCCGATCCTTGTGGGTGATGTTCCTCGATCAGTTCAAGGACTTCATGATTCTCGTACTGATCGCCGCCGCCATCGTGGCGGGGGTGATCGGGGAGCCGGTGGACAGCATCGCCATCGCCGTGATCGTCATGCTGAACGCCCTGCTGGGATTCGTTCAGGAATACCGCGCCGAAAAGGCCATGGCGGCGCTGAAAAAACTGGCCGCTCCATCCGCTGTGGTCATGCGGGACGGGCGGGCCGAATCCGTGCCCGCGGAGCGGCTGGTGCCCGGTGATCTCGTGATGCTGGAGGCCGGCAATGTGGTTCCGGCCGATCTTCGACTGACCGAGGTGGTCCAGCTCCGCATCCAGGAGTCTGCCCTGACCGGCGAGTCCGTGGCCGTGGAAAAGGATCGCACCCCGATCGATGAGGCGGGCCTGCCCATCGGCGACCGAAAGAACATGGCCTACAAGGGCACTTTGGTGACCTACGGCCGGGGGCAGGGCCTGGTGACCGAGACCGGGATGCGAACGGAACTCGGGCGGATCGCAGGCCTGCTCCAAGGGCAGGATGAAGGGCGGACGCCGTTGCAGAAACGGCTCACCACCTTCGGGCAGAAGCTCGCATACGCCGTGCTGGCCATTTGCGTCATCGTTTTTGTCGCCGGAATCCTCCGGGGGGAGCCGCCGCTTTTGATGCTTCTGACCGCGATTTCACTGGCGGTGGCGGCTATTCCGGAGGCCTTGCCCGCCGTCATTACCATTTCCCTGGCACTTGGCGCCAGGAAACTGGTCCAGCAGCAGGCACTGGTGCGAAAACTGCCGGCGGTGGAAACCTTGGGATCGGTAACCTATATCTGCTCCGACAAAACCGGCACGTTGACGTTGAATCGCATGGCCGTGGAAGAGGTCTATGTCGACGGCCGCCGGCATCGGTCCAACGACATCGCGTCTTTGCTGCGGGAGGGCGGCGAAGGCGGGTTGTCATCCGAGGGGGAGCCTTTGCATCTGCTGCTCAGTGCCATGGCGCTTTGCAACGATACCCGCCGGGAAGCTTCGGACGCGCTCATTGGGGATCCCACCGAAACGGCGCTGTTCGAGCTGGCCCGCTCGAAAGGGCATGACCCGGAGGGGCTGCATGAAAGATATCCCAGGGTGGCGGAAATGCCCTTCGATTCGGACCGCAAACGCATGACCACGTTCCATCCGTGGGAAAACGGCCGGTTCGTTTCCTTCACCAAGGGGGCGGTGGAAGAACTTCTGGAACACGCTGGAACGGCTTGCGGCACCGGCGGGCAGGGGCCTATCGACCGCCCCCAAATCCTTGAAGCGGCCGAGAAGATCGCCGGCCGCGGCCTGCGAACCCTGGGCTTTGCCATGCGTGTATGGGACGCCGTACCGGATCCCCTGACCCCGGAGCAGGCGGAAAACGATATGGTGTTCATCGGGATGGTCGGCATGATGGACCCGCCCCGGCCCGAAGCGGCAGAGGCCGTGGCCATGTGCCGCTCGGCGGGTATCCGGCCGGTGATGATCACGGGCGACCATCCGCTCACCGCCGCGATGATCGCCGAGCGGGTCGGGATCCTAGACGCCGGGAGCGATTCCGTCATGACCGGGCGGGAACTCGCCCAGCTTCCGCTGGAAGCCTTCGAGGAGCGGGTGGAGCGGATCCAGGTCTACGCCCGGGTCGCTCCGGAGCAGAAACTGAAGATCGTCGAGGCCCTCCAGGACAAGGGGCATTTCGTCGCCATGACCGGGGACGGGGTCAACGATGCGCCGGCGCTGAAGAAGGCGGACATCGGCGTGGCCATGGGCATCACCGGCACCGATGTGTCCAAGGAAGCCTCCCACATGATTTTGCTGGACGATAATTTTGCCACCATCGTCAAGGCCGTGCGGGAAGGGCGGCGCATCTTCGACAACATCCGCAAATTCATCAAATACACCATGACCAGCAATTCAGGCGAGATCTTCACGATTTTCCTGGCGCCTTTTCTCGGCCTGCCCATTCCCCTTTTGCCGATCCACATCCTGTGGATCAACCTGGTCACGGACGGGGTGCCCGGTCTGGCGCTGGCCGCCGAACCCGGTGAGCGCAACATCATGGGCCGGCCCCCAAGGGATCCAAAGGAGAGTATTTTCGCCAAAGGCCTCGGCGCCCACATCATTTGGGTCGGGCTGCTGATGGGCGCGGTTTCCATCATTACCCAGGCCCTGTTCATCACCAGCGGCCAGGCCCACTGGCAAACCATGGTGTTTACCGTTTTATGCCTGAGTCAGATGGGGCACGTGCTGGCGGTCCGATCCGAACGGGACGCGTTCTTCAAACAGGGCATCCTGTCGAACAAACCCCTTCTGGGGGCCGTCTTGCTGACGTTCGCCCTTCAGATGGCCACGATTTATATCCCGTCCCTCAACCCCATCTTTAAAACCGCCCCGTTGACCGCCGGCGAGCTTTTCATATCCTTACTCCTGTCGGCCGTCGTGTTTCTGGCGGTGGAGCTTGAAAAAGCCGTCAAAAGAAGGAAAATCCGTTCCGTCTCCTAAAGCAATCTATTGGCGGCGAAAGGCGTCTGGCTCGATGGGCGGTGCTTCGTATCCCGGGCCGCTCCTATCGCCGGTGATGACGCGCAGCGCTCATTCCACTTTCCGGATGCGCAGATGCAGCTCCTCCAGTTGAGCCGGGGCGGCTTCCGAGGGCGCGTTGGTGAGCAGGCAGGCCGCCCGCTGGGTCTTGGGAAAGGCGATCACATCGCGGATGGATTCGGTGCCGCAGAGCATGCTCAGGATGCGGTCCAGGCCGAAGGCGATGCCGCCGTGGGGCGGGGCGCCGGATTCCAAGGCATCCAGCAGGAAGCCGAATTTTTCGCGGTATTCGGCTTCGGGCAGCCCCAGGGCCTGGAAGACGGCGTTCTGAACCTCCGGCTGGTGGATGCGCATACTGCCGCCGCCGATTTCGGTGCCGTTCAGCACCAGGTCGTAGGCCCGGGAGCGCACCTTCTCCGGCGCGGTGGCCAGACCCGCGAAATCTTCCTCCAACGGCGCCGTGAAGGGGTGGTGCAGGGCTTCGTAGCGCTTTTCGTTGTCGTCGTATTCCATCATCGGGAAATGCGTAATCCAGACCAGGCGGAATGCCTTGGGGTCGATCAGGCCCAGTTTCCGGCCGAGGTGGTTGCGCAGGTGCCCCAGGGATTCGTTGACCACTTTGGGCTGGTCGGCCACGAAGAAGACGATGTCGCCCGGGGCCATGTCGAGCCGCTCGGCGAGGGCGGCCTTCTCCTCCTCGGAGAAGAACTTGGCGATGGGGGATTGCCAGCCTTCCTCCCTGACTTTGATCCAGGCCATGCCCTTGGCGCGGTATACCGCCACATAGGCCGTCAGATCGTCGATCTCCTTGCGGGAAAAGTGGCTGCAGCCCTTGGCATTGAGGGCTTTGACGATGCCTCCGTTCTTGACCACATCGGCGAAGACCTTGAAATTCGACGTGGCGACGATGTCGGATATCTCCCCGAGTTCGAGTCCGAAGCGCAAGTCCGGCTTGTCCAGGCCGAAGCGCTGGATGGCCTCGGCGTAGGTCAGCCGCTCGAACGGCAGGCTGAGGTCGATGTCCAATGTTTCCTTGAACACGGTGGCCATCAGCCCTTCGCTGACGGCCATGACGTCCTCTTCACCCACGAAGGACATCTCCATGTCGATCTGGG
>CAYMQN010000070.1:0-7691 GCA_964392545.1 uncultured Desulfobacteraceae bacterium | reverse complement strand
GGCTGGCGGTCGGCGCGCAGGTCCTCGTCGCGGAAGCATTTCACGATCTGGTAGTAGCGGTCGAAACCGGCGATCATGAGGAGCTGCTTGAAGATTTGGGGCGACTGGGGCAGCGCGAAAAAAGTGCCCGGGTTGACCCGGCTGGGGACCAGGTAGTCCCGGGCGCCTTCCGGCGTGCTGCGGGTGAGCACCGGGGTTTCGATATCCAGAAACCCCTGGCTGTCGAGAAAGCGTCGGATGCTGGCGGTGGCCTTGTGGCGCAGGATCAGGTTTTTCTGCAGCTGCGGGCGGCGCAGGTCCAGGTGGCGGTACTGGAGACGGATGGTCTCCGAGGCGTCGACCTGGTCCTCGATCATGAACGCCGGGGTGAGGGCGGCATTGAGGATCTTCAGCTCGGTGACCAGGACCTCGATCGCGCCGGTAAACAGGTGCGGGTTGGTCATGCCTTCCGGGCGATGAGCGACCTTGCCGCGCACCGCGATGACGTATTCGTTGCGCAGCACCTGGGCTTTTTCGTGAACCGCCACGCTCACCGCCGGATTGAAAACAACCTGGGTGATGCCTTGACGGTCGCGAAGATCCACGAAGATGACACCTCCGTGGTCCCGGCGCCGCTGTATCCATCCCATCAAAACGACGTCGCGGCCGATGGTTTCCGCGGTGAGTTCACGGCAGTGATGGCTGCGTCTCATGGATCCGAGTGTATCCCCTGTCAATGCTCTGCTCCTTATGGTAGCCGATGATGGTAGGCTCTCGTTTGTATGGGCGGCACGGGCGGTTCAGCCGCCGGTCTTCCCGAAGCGTTCGATCAGACGGTCCGCCAGGCCGTCTACGGGAATCGCGACCTGTTCCTTGGTGGCCATGTTGCGCAGGATGGCCGCCCCCTGCTGCTGCTCCTGTTCGCCGAAAAGGAGGACGTGAACGGCGCCCAGCTTATCGGCGCGTTTCATCTGGCTCTTGAGGCTCTTGTCGCCGAACTCCATGTCGGCCGTGATACCGGCGAGGTTCAAGCGGGCGAGCCACTGGAAGGCCCGGGCCTGGGCCTCCGCCCCGAGGGCGGCAATGTAAAGGGTCAATTCCGGCGGCGCCGGCCGCTGAAGCTGGCCGACGATTTCCGCCAGGCGGTCCAGGCCCACCGCAAAACCGGTGGCCGGAATGTCCGGTCCGCCCAGGGCCCGGGCCAGGCCGTCGTAGCGGCCGCCCCCGGCAATGGCGTTTTGGGCCCCCAGGGCCCCGGTCTGGATTTCGAAGGTGGTGCGCACATAGTAGTCCAAGCCGCGCACCAGACGCGGGTCGATGGTATAGGCCACGCCGCGGGCATCCAGGGCCTGGCGCACGATGGCGAAATGCTCCCGGCATTCGCCGCACAGGAAGTCGGCCAGGGACGGTGCGCCGGTGGTGGCCTCGCGGCATCCGGGCACTTTGCAGTCCAGCACGCGCAGGGGATTGGTATCGCGTCGGCGCAGGCAGTCGCTGCAGAGGCGGTCGTCGAGGGGGGCCAGAAAATCCTTGAGGGCCCGGCGAAAGGCCGGCCGGCAGGCCGGGCACCCCAGGGAGTTGATGTGCGGCGTTGCATCGCTGACGCCCAGCGTGTTCATGAGGTGCACCAGCACCAGGATCAACTGCACGTCGGCATAGGCCGAGGCCACGCCGAAGATTTCGGCGTTGATCTGGCTGAACTGCCGGTAGCGGCCCTTCTGGGGCCGTTCCCGCCGGAACATGGGGCCGATGGTGTAGAACTTGTGGGTCGCGTCCCGGGCATACAGCTTGTGCTGCAGGTAGGCCCGCACGATGCCGGCGGTTGCCTCGGGCCGCATGGTGAGCAGATCGCCGCCGCGGTCCTGGAAGGTGTACATCTCCTTTTCGACGATGTCGGTGCTCTCCCCGATGCTGCGGGCGAAGAGCTCGGTCTTCTCCAGCATGGGCAGGCGGATTTCGCGAAACCCGAAATGCCGAAAGACAATTTTGGCCTGACTTTCGATGGCCTGCCAGAGCTCGGATTCCTCCGGAAGGATATCCTTGAAGCCTTTGATGGACTGAAGCGGTGTCATGGAATCGGCCCTATTGGTATTCGGCGCGTGCGCGTCCCCGACGCGTTTCGGCGATTTTGATTAAAATCATATTGTCTATAGTATCTGCGAACCGTTAGTCAACAGCATTATTTCGGGATTTTCGTTGGACATTTGAACGGCAATCCGTTAGAAATCAGGGCTTAGCGGCTATCTGCAGACTCAGGAGGACCACCGGGACGGCCTTGCAGGCCGCCTAAGCAGGCCGAGGATAAACGGCGCCTCAGGCCGAATGGAGGAGCGACCATGCAGAAATTTGTGTCGGCCCTGCTCGTCGGGTGCCTGTTCATCGTCCCGCTGAATGCGTTCGGCGCCATGCGTATCAAGTTGGGCGTCGTCACCAAGCCCGGATCGGCGCAGAACATCGCCGCCGATAAATTCAAGGAACTGGTGGCGCAACGCTCCGGCGGCGATGTGACGGTCAAGGTCTACCATTCCCAATCGATCGGCAACGAGACCGAGATTCTGCAGCAGATTCAAATGAACACGATTCAGATGGGGATCATCACGGTGGGGCCCTTCGACACCTTCGATCCCATCGTGCGGGTCATCAATTTCCCCTTCCTTTTCGAAGACAACGCCCAGGCCGACGAGATCCTGGACGGCCCCCTGGGCCGGGAGATCCTGGCCAGCCTGGAGAGCTCCGGCTTCAAGGGACTGTTCTTCTCCGAAAACGGCTTCCGCAACCTGACCAACAACAAGCGCCCGGTGCACCGGCCCGAGGATGTGAAAGGATTGAAGATCCGGGTCATGAGTTCGGCCCTGCACAAGACCATCTGGCAGACCCTGGGCGCCAACCCTACGCCGATGCCCTGGCCCATTTACACCGAGTTGGAGCAGGGGGTCATCGACGGCCAGGAAAATCCTCTGTGGGTCATGGAGGTCTACAAGTTTTACGAGATTCAGAAGTACATGACCCTGACCCGGCACGTGTATTCGGCCCATATCGACGTGGCCTCCCTGAGCTGGTGGAACAGCCTGCCGCCGGAGACCCGGGCCATGCTGCAAGCGGCCATGGCGGACGCGGCCCGCTACCAGCGCCGCGAAAATCGCGCCAAAAACGCAGCACGCCTCGATCTGCTGGCGGAAAAGGGCATGATCATCGATACCGCTCCGGATGTGGCCGCCTTCCGTCGGAAAGTGGGCGAACTCCGGAACCACGAGATTTACAGCGACCCCCGGGTTCAGGATCTCCTGCGCCGCATGCTGGACGCCACCCGCTAGACGTTATCGATGCCCATGACCACCGCCGGTCGTATCATACGCGCCCTTGACGGACTCAGCCGCCGCGTCAACACCCTTGTGGAGCAGGGTCTCTTCGGCCTGGGGACGGCCATGATCGCGGTGGTGGCGGCCCAGGTCTTCTTCCGCTACGTGCTCAACCAGTCGCTTTTCTGGTCGGAGGAACTGGCCCGCTACATGCTGGTCTGGCTGACCTTCCTGGGCGCCTCGGTGGCCTATCGGCGCAACGTCCATCCGCGCATCGATCTCTTTTCTTCCCGCCTGGACGGACCGCCCGCCCGTGTCATGCGTATCGGGGCCCATCTGGTGGCCGCCGCCTTTTTCGGGCTGCTGGTCATTTACGGCGCCCAATTCGCTTACTTCGTCCGGCTGCAGATATCCCCCGCGCTGCAGCTCCCCAAGTGGATCGTCATGCTGGTGCTGCCCGTGAGCGGCGTGCTGCTGATGCTGCACGCCGCCGCGGCCATTGCCGCCGAATGGGGAGATCCCGGCCGGTGACGGCCGAGGCCTTGCTCATAGCCCTGCTGGCGCTTTTTGCGCTGAACGCCCCCATCGCCATTGCCATCGGCGCGGCTTCGGTGGTGGGGATCCTGGTCCAGGGGGATTTTCCCATGATGGTCGTGGCCCAGCGCATGTTCGGCGGGGCCGACTCCTTTCACCTGCTGGCGGTGCCGCTCTTCATGTTTGCCGGGGCCCTGATGGAGGCCGGCGGCATCAGCCGCCGGATCATCGATTTCGCCAACGCCCTGGTGGGATGGCTGCCCGGCGGGCTGGCAGCGGTGACCATCGTCTCCTCCATGTTTTTTGCGGGCATTTCCGGGTCGGCAGCGGCCGACGCGGCGGCCGTGGGCGCCATCCTGATTCCGGCCATGAAGAAATCGGGGTACGATTCGGATTTCTCGGCCGCGGTCCTGGCTTCCGGCGGCTCCATCGGCGTGATTATCCCGCCTTCCATTCCGATGATCATTTTCGGCTTCCTGACGGGGGCCTCCATCGGCCAGCTCTTCGCCGGCGGGATCCTGCCGGGGCTGTTGGTGGGCGCCTCCCTGATCGCGGTGGCCACGCTGATTTCGCACCGCCGCGGCTATGGGGCAACGTTGCCCTTTTCAGCCGGACATGTGGGGCACACCCTGCGCCAGGCCCTGCTGGCCCTGGGAGCGCCCCTGATCATTCTGGGCGGCATTCTTCTGGGCATCTTCACGGCCACCGAGTCGGCGGCCGTCGCGGTGGTCTACGCCCTGGTGGTCAGCCTGGCCGTTTATCGGGAAATCCGTCTGCGCGATCTGCCGCGCATCCTCGTCAACGCGGGGGTCACAGCCTCGGTGGTCATGTTCATCATTGCCGCCGCATCGATTTTCAGCTGGATCGCCGCCATCGAAGAACTGCCGGCCCGCCTGGCCGGAACGCTGCTCGAGGTGACCTCCAACCGGGTGCTCCTGTTGCTGTTGATCAATCTGGTCCTGCTGATCGCCGGCACCTTCGTGGAAACCACGGCGGCTTTGATTCTGCTGGTGCCCATGATCGTTGCCATGCTGCCGGCCCTGGGCATCGATCTGGTGCAGCTCGGCGTGATCGTGGTGACCAACCTGGCCATCGGCATGCTGACCCCGCCCATGGGGATCTGCCTGATCGTGGCCGGCTCGATTTCCGGCGATCGCCTGGGGGCCATCGCCTGGCGCATCCTGCCGTTTCTTACGGTGCTCTTGATCGATTTGATGGTGGTGACGTTTTATGCGCCGCTGACCATGTGGATGGCCCGCCTGGTGGCCCCTTAGCCGTGGTGGCGTCATTTGCCGCTGGGCGGCGTTCTCCGCGGGTTTTGCGGCTGCGGCGTACCGGCGTACGCCTCACCGCAAACCCTTGTGCGGCCTTGCCCAGCGACAAATGACGCCACCACGGGGCGCTCTGCGTTGTTCGGACATAAGCGGTGATTTAGCCGCTGGGCGGCGTTCTCTGCGGGTTTGACGGCTGCGGCGCATTCGGAGTATGCCTCGTTTCAGACCCTTGTGCAGTGAAACCTCGATGGTTCTATTGTTCTGGCAATAAAATGCACCAAAGGTTTCATTCCGGCGGAGGCCGGAATCTTCCATACTGCAACAAGGTTTGCTAGAAGATCCCCCCCCGGATTCGATCCGGGATCTGCCGGGATGACGGAGTCGGCCTAATTCGTTGCCGCATTAATAAATGCAATCAACTAAGGAGGAGGAAGACGATGGCAGCCAGCGTGACCATTCCCCGTCTTTTTACCATGAAGGAGAAGCAGGAGAAGATCGTGGCGGTGACCGCCTATGACTACGCCTTCGCCCATCTGGCGGATGCGGCCGGCATCGATATGCTCCTGGTTGGCGATTCCCTGGGGATGGTGGTCCAGGGGCGCGCCAATACCCTGCCCGTCACCATGGACGAGATGATCTACCACACCGCCATGGTGGCCCGTGCCGCCCGCCGGGCCCTGGTGATCGGGGACATGCCCTTCATGGCCTACCAGGTTTCCACGGCCGAAGCCATCCGCAATGCCGGCCGCTTCATCAAAGAGGCCGGCGCCGCGGCGGTCAAACTCGAAGGGGGAGCCGCGGTGAGTCCCTTGATCCAGGCCATTACCGACGCCGGCATCCCCGTCCAGGCCCACATCGGACTGACCCCCCAGTCGGTCCACCAGATGGGCGGCTACCGCGTCCAGCGCGACGAGGCGCGGCTGCTCGAAGACGCCCTGCGGGTGGAGCAGGCCGGTGCCTTTTCCGTTGTGCTGGAAGGCATCCCCTCCGCGATTGCCACGAAGATTTCCCGCAAGGTGCGCATCCCGACCATCGGCATCGGGGCCGGGCCGGACTGTGACGGGCAGATTCTGGTTCTCCATGATTTGCTGGGGCTGAGCGAACGGCATGTCCCCAAGTTCGTCAAGCAGTATCGCACCCTGGCGGCGGAAGTGCGCCAGGGACTGACCGAATATGGTGACGAAGTGCGCGGGGGACGGTTTCCGGCGCCGGAGCACTGCTACGATTAGTGTCCGGTCGGAAATGGTCTTTTTGGCCCTGATCTGCGTTCTCCGCGGGTTTGGCGGCTGCGGCGTACCGATGTACGCCTCACCGCAAACCCTTGTGCGGCCTTGATCAGCACCAAAAATTCTCATTTCTGACTCGGACACATTGTGTTTGTTCTGGCCTTGGATAAACGACGTTTAATACCGAAATATCAGGCCGCGCTGTGCCTTTCGGCCCGATGTTTGTTTATCCACGGCCTTAGAAAAGCCATTTTACCAGTCTTTTCGCCCGATATCGGCGTTGAGCCCTCGGCTCACGTCCTCGACATACCTGAGTATGCCTGCGGGGTGAACCTCGGCCTCGCCTTGATATCGGGCGAAAATCCAAATTTTGAGATGGATCCACAGCGCGGAGGGGCTGGATGAAACCGATAAGGTTTGCGATTATTGGATGCGGAAAGGTGGGGGTGACCCTGGCCTGGCATTTGGCGGCCATGGGCCTCGAGCCGCTGGGGTTTGCCAGCCGCCGGGCGGCCTCGGCCCATGCCGCGGCCGAGGCCGCCGGTGGGGGACGGGTCTGCCGCGAAGCGCGGGAGGCTGCCAAGGATGCCGACCTCGTCTTTATCACCACGCCCGATGGCGCGATCGGACCGATGGCCGAAAGGCTGGCCGCCCGGAAAGGCTTCAAATCCGGCGCGGTGGTCCTGCACTGCAGCGGTGTGCTGCCCTCGACCATTTTGGCGGCCGTCGGTGACTGCCGGGCCCATGCCGGATCCCTGCATCCCCTGCAGAGCTTTGCAGCACCTGTTTTCCCGCGCAATCCCTTCCAGGGCATCGTCATGGCCGGTGAAGGCGAGGCGGCCGCCATGGCCATGGCCCGAGAGATCGCCGAGAGCCTCGGCGCCGAGTTTCTTCCGATCCGGACCGAACACAAAACGCTCTACCACGCGGGGGCGGTGGTCGCTTCCAACTACCTGGTCACCCTCATGGCGGTTGCGGCCCGCCTGCTGGCGGGGAGCGGCATCGCCTCCGGGGCGGTTCTCAAGGTCCTGCTGCCCCTGGTGCGGGGCACCCTGGACAATATCGCCAAACAGGGCATCGCCGAGGCCCTGACCGGGCCGATCGCCCGTGGCGACACGGAAACCGTGGCCCTCCACTGCCGCAAGATCGAGGAGGCCCTGCCGGACCTGCGCCCGCTTTACGGTTTGCTCGGCACCCACACCCTGCCTTTGGCCGAGGCCCGCGGCGGTCTGGATGCGGACGCCGCCCGCGCGCTGGCCGCACTTCTGAATGTCCACCAGGAGGGATCTTCCGAGTAGGCGAGAACGCCGCCAGGGACCAAAAGATGCCCCTTCTGGACGGGCACTATATGGGGTGGAGCTCCAAGGGCGCCCCCCCCA
>CAYMQN010000069.1:0-16285 GCA_964392545.1 uncultured Desulfobacteraceae bacterium | reverse complement strand
AAACACTTTTTACGAATTCATCACCGTTGCAAAAAAAGTTTTCTCCATCTTTATTATGCAACCTTGGGGTTTATCCAGCGCCGCCGATGCTGTCGGCGGCGCTGCGGCAGGCCTCATACGGGAACCCTTTGCGCTGCAGGAAGACGATGATGCGACGCCGGCGTTCATCCCCTTCGAAGCGTTGCCACCGGCGGATCTTCCGGCGGGCGCAGGCCAGGGCCAGGGCCTCTTCATCCATGTCCGCGACCGCCGCCTGGATGATCGCGCGGGCAATGCCTTTGCGCTTGAGCTCCTGGGACAGGGCCAGGCGGCTGCGGGGCGCCGTGCGGCAGCGATAGGCCACCCACGTCCGGGCAAAACGGGGATCGTCGACATAGCCTTCATCCTGCAGCCGGGCCAGGGCTGCGGCGCAGGCCTCCGCGTCCCATGCCTTTTGCCGCAGATGGTCGGCAATCTCCTTGACACTGCGGTCCCGGGGCCCCAGGAAGCGCACGGCTTGGAGGTAGGCCCCGCGCTGCTGATAGCGTTGCTGCAAGGCGATCAGCACGTTCTTGGTCAGCGGGTCGCCGACCTTCAACCCAGCTGCGTCGCGCCGCAGGGCATGGACCGCCGTTCCGTCCGCCAGGTGGATCACGGCCCGGGGCATCAAACGTGATTTTTCGATGCGGATGGCGGCAATCAGGCCGCCCTCGCAATCCATCCCGGAGGCCATGCCTAGACCTTCTCGGTATGCTGGAGAATCGGGCCGTAGACGGCTTCGGCGGTGGCTGCAAACGCCTCCCCCAGCGGATCGGTATCGCGGTAGCAATGCTGGATATACGGGTCCGACGACTCGCCGGGCCATCCAAAAGAGGACACCCAGGCGGTGCGCACCCGCTCCAGGGCCCGGTCGGCGGCGTACCCCTTCTCGATCCGCAGGACGGCATACTCCCAGGATGATCTTGGAAACAACGGCACGGGGGCATGCCCGGCCTGTTCATAGAGGGTCAGCAACTGCTTCAAGTGGGCGTCGGGCTGGCGGACGCCATCGATCCTGCGCAGTCCATCCCGGGTAACGAGGGTCGTCGGGCGGCCTCCGCACGCCCCTTCGTGCCGGCACCAGACCAGGTGGCGCACCCAGGCCGCGAGGAGATCCGGCCCCCGGGCCCGGGCATACCGGTAGAGCACCTGACCGGCGGGAAACAGGGATGTCAACCGGCCGCTCAGGGTGTACGGCGGGATCCGTACCTGCACCGCCAGGTTCCCGGCCAAGGTGTCGGATCGCAATGTTCGGACAAGGGCGGCCATTTCCTCCGCCTCGGCATAGATGGCTTCGAAGTGCAGCTCCCCGGCTTGGCCGTGGGGCAGCCGGCCCGCCGCGCGGGCTTTTGCCAGCGCTTCCCGGCCCGCTCCGCCCTCCAGCAGCATTTCGATCACCTCCTGGCCCAGCCGATAGCGATCCAGCGGATCGAGTTGGAAGGCCTCCCTGTCGGCGGTTTCCACGACGTTTTCGCCGAGGTGAAGCTGCAGCCGTTTTTCCAGCAAAAACCGGCAGGGATGCCCAATGGCCCGGGCCAGGGTTTCCAGATCGACGGTTTGGAAGGTGTCCTCCCATTCACTCAAGACCCCGTCCAGGAACGGTTCGGGCCGCGGGGGCATGCTTTGCCGCGCCGCAAGACTGGCCGCCGCTTCGTGGAACTGGTGGCTGTAGCTGAAAAGGTGCGGGTGCTCCGACGTGAAATAGGCGGGGGAAAACGGCTGCCGCCGATGCCGGACCACCAGGTCCCGGGCCGAGCGGCCGTAGCGCTCGTCCGCATAATCCAGCACCTCGCTGACCAGCACCGAAGGCGGCAGGAGCGCATTGTCCTGAAGGTCGTAGCCCACATAGCTGATGTAGAGATAGCGGCGGGCCGAAATGAGAGCCTCCAGAAAAAGATATTTGTCGTCGTTGCGGCGGGAGCGGTCGCCGATGCGCGGTTGGGCGGCCATGAGATCGAAGCTCGGTGGACGGTCTTCACGGGGAAAAAGGTCCTGGTTCATTCCCACCAGGCCGACCAGTTTGGCCGGAATACTGCGCATGGGCAACAGGGCCGCGAAGGTAATCCCCCCGGAGATGAACCCTCCCCCCGAACGGGCGTCCGCCAGCCGGCCCTCGAGCCAGGTTCGGACGACGTCGATGCCCAGCGCCTCCTCCAGGCCGGCCGCCGCGCCGGACTGCCGCATGTCGGCGATCTGGCGCCGCAGCAGCAGCAAATCGCCTTCTTCCCTGGATTCAGCGCTGAAAAAGGCATCGATCAGGGCCATCAGGCACGCGCTCCAGTCCTCGAGGCGCTGCCGCTGGGACAGGCGCGCCTGCCAATGCGCCAGTTGGTCCACGAAGCGGGCCAGGTGCCCGAGCGCTTCGACACGGGTTCCCTCCACCCCGCCCGCCGGGAGAATGCCCTTGAACAAGCGCTCGTTTTCGGCGGGTACGGCATAGCCCATGAGCAGCCGATCCAGTCCGGACTGCCAGGTGTTTTCACCGCTCGGCGGCAGGCCGAGACGCGTTTTGGCCTCGCCGTCGGCGCCCCAGCGGATGCGCGTTGCGGCAACCCATTCGGCGATCAGGCGCATATCCTCTTCGCTCAGATCGAAGCGCATTCGAACGGCCGGCAGGTCGAGCAGCGCCAGGATCTCACTGGCCTGGAAACGGGATTGCTTCAAGCGCGTCAATTGAAGAAAAGCCTGAATCACCGGTCGATTCTGGAGAGGGTTGCGGTCGGCGATGCTGAAGGGCAGGCCCAGGCGATCCTTCTCGGGAGCCCCGAAGACGGCCTGGATATAGGGCGCATAGGTGTCGATGTCCGGTGTCAGGACGAGGATATCCCGCGGGGCCAGGTCGCTGTCCCGGTTGAGCAGATCCAGCAAATGATCGTAGAGGATCTCGATTTCGCGCATGGGGCTGTGGCAGGCCTGTACCTGAAGCGAGCGGTCCTCGCCGGCGCGCGCCAGGGGCCGGGGGGTATCGACGGGCCCGTTGCGCAGATTCAGAATGTCGTTCTGGAGCGCCGCCAGAAGCGTGCCTGGGGGATTGGCTGCGAAATGTTCGGCGGTTGTTGGATTGAAATCCTCGACCAGGCGGTAAAAAGCACGCCCCTGGGCCCCCAGGGACGCCAGGAGGCGATTGCCCTCTTCCAGGTGAAGATCGGCGTCATGGGACGCCGTGCGCAGCGGTCGCAGCAGGCGTTGGCCCTCTTCCCGGCTGACAATGTCGGCCCAGTATTCGCGGCAGGGGTTGAGTTGGTAGAGATCCACGCTCAGCACCCGGGAGAGCGCCGCCAAGGCCTGGAGATAGAACGGTGGCAGGTAGGAGATGCCAAAAACCGACACCCGCCGGGGCAGGCCGGGCGGCAGGGACGGCGTCTGCGCCAGTCTTCCCAGCAGCTCCCGCCAGAGTTCCGCGCGATGCCGGCCGGTGCGCCGGCGGGCAAGTTCCTGCCATAAGAGCGCCTGCCAGGCCCCATGGCGGTCGTCGCGCGGGACGTGCCCGTCGTCCCAGGCGAGCATCATCTCGGGCCGGAAGACGAGGTACTGATCGAACAGATGGGCAATTTGGCCGGCCAGCTGCAGTCGCCGCACACCGTTGGCGTCGCTCTGCAGATAGGCCCGGATCGGCGCGAATTCAGGCGCGGCCGCGGCCATGGACGGCAGCAAGGCAAAAATCCCGAAGGCCAGGGGGCCCCGCTCTAAAGCGGCTTCGGCCGGTGTCCCGGGCAACACGGTCTCCAGCATGGTCTGCAGAAAGGTCTCCGGATAGGGGAACTTCAGATTGGCGGCGATGCCGTTGTGACGGGCAATTTCCAGCGCCAGCCAGCGTTCCATGCCCCGGCTCTGGATGACGACGGTCTCCGGGACGAAGGGGTCTCCTTCCTCCCGGCGGCGGATGCGCCCGGCCAGGTCGGCGGCCAACCGCTCCAAATGATTGGCGGTCCATAGGGTCAATCCGGGCACGGCGCCTCCGGCTAGCCGCATTTGATCTTGCGGCGATCCAGGGGGGTGCCCTCCCAGGCGTGCTCGAGCACCATCCGGTAGTCCTCGTCGTCGAGCTCCTCGGGGTTGATCACCGCCGTGCCGTCGTTCTTGGCCGTGGCGACGATTTCCGGAAAACGATCGCGCGACAGGGCGGGACGCCCCTCGGCGTCGACGATCTCGCTCAGGTTGCGGGGATGCCGGCCGTGCGTGACCGCATGGAGGGACTGATTCAAATTGCGCACAGCGGCGATGACCCGGTCGGCGCGCTTCGCGCGGGGGGTTTGGGCGTAGGTCTCGGCCCCTTCGAGGTGAAACAGGAGCTCGGCGGTCAAGTGGCCGTTGCGGTGCGCATTGTATTCGAGCCCATAGGGCAGCAGAATCGCCATGCAGGTGCCGTGCGGAATGCCGCACACGGCCCCCAGGGCGTGACCGATGCTGTGGACCATGCCCACCATGGCATTGGAAAAGGCCATGCCGGCCAGGGTTGCCGCCACCGCCAGGGCCAGGCGTCCATCGCGATGGTCCGGTTGTTCCATGACCGGCAGGAGGTTGGCGGCAATCATCTCGATGGCGGACCGGGCGGCGGCATCGCTCAAAGGGTTTTTGGCCAGGCAGGTGTAGGCTTCCATGGCATGCGTCAGGGCGTCCATGGCCGTGGCGGCCGTTATCGCCGGCGGCAGGGTGAGGGTCATGCGCGAATCGAGAACGGCCGCATCCGGCAGTAGAAAATAGCTGAGGAAGAACATCTTCTGGTGCCGTTCGGGGTCTTTGATGACGGCCACCAGGGTCGTCTCCGAGCCGGTGCCCGCCGTCGTGGGGATGGCGATCAGGGGGTTGAGGCGGCGTTTCAATATGCCGACGCCGCTGTAGTCCATGAGATCGTCGGCATCTTCGGACACCATGATGTTGACCCCCTTGGCGGTATCCAGCACCGATCCGCCCCCCACGGCGATCAGCGCGTCGCACCCGTTGCGCCGGTAGGTGTCGGCGATGCGCCGCACCGCATCCAAGGAGGAATCCGGCGGCACATCGTCTGCCACGCCGCCGATTTCCACCTTGCCCGCCAGGGCCTTCGCCACCACATCGATCAGTCCCGCGCCGGCCACGCCGCGGTCGGTAACGATCAGGGGACGGGCGGCCTGCAGGGAGGCGAGGATTTCCGGAATGCTTTCCAGCACGTCGTGGCCCGCCACGACGTTGACCTGGCAGCCGTATTCGTAATAGGCAGGTACCTGCAGCATAGCGTCATGATCTCCCTATCGATGTCCGTCCGTTGCGAGGAAGGGCTGCCCCTCCCAGGCATGGGTCAGAATGGCCGACGCCTGGGCAAGCGCATCACGATCACCGTCGGCACCGGCGCGTTCGGCCGCCTGACGCACCTCCTCCGCCGTCATCCCCAGATCCAGCAGGGTCCTCTTTACCCGGCCGCCCGTGCCCTCGAAAAGCAGGTTCAATAGGTTGCGCAGGAAGTAAAAGGCGGCCGGCCCCCGCTGGCCCGCAGGGGTGCGGGCGTAGCGATCGCGACCGCCCAGCAGTTCCAGCAGAAGGGCCGCGTCCAGCCGGCCGTCGACGGCCCGGTGTTCCAGGGCATAGGAAAGGATGACGCCCATGGCCTGGGCGGCGGTGGCCTTGCCGTTTTGCGCCGCGGCCGTGCCGAGACGGTGGGTCAAGGCCGGCGGGGCGGCACCCAGGGCGCAGCCGCTCAGAGCGGCGGCGTGCGCGACGGTCAGGGCCAGATGCGAATCGCGCTTCCCACGTTGGGCCAGCTGGTGCAAAACGGAGGCCGCCAGGCGGACGGCCGTCCGGGCGTAGACCGCCGTCATGGGATTGCCCCCCCCCTGGAAAAAGCTTTCCAGGCCATGGGTCAGGGCCACCAGGGCCGTTTCCGCCATGATGGCATCATCGGGGGCTCCCACGGTGCGTTTGTCGAGGAAGAGCAGGCGGGGCATCAGGTGCACGGAGCGCAGCGTCGCCGCATTGCCGCGCAGATAGCCCGAAGCTTCGAAACCGTCGGCGGCCGCGGGAGGAATGACGGCCAGCGGTTGGGTCAAGGGAGGAAGCGCCCGGCCTTCGACAAACGCCTCGAGCTCCTCCTCGCCTGTTGAAACCGCCAGGTTCAGCCATTTGGCGGCATCGATGAAACCGCCCTGCCCCACCGCCACGATGGCGTCGCAATCCTTGTCCCGGTAGATCGCGGCCAACTGGGGCACGATGGTCTGCGGGTCCTCCCCGGCCACGTCCTGCACCACGCCCAGGGTCATCTCCGCATTCCGGAAGGCCTTTATCACCGACGCCAGACATCCCTCGCGGGACGCCTGCCCATCGCAGATCACCAGGGGTTTGGCAGCATCCAGGGCGCGCAGTTCAAACGGCAGGTGTTCCAGCGCCCGCTCACCAAAATGGACTTTGACCGGACATTCGAATTCGAATCGTGACGGGATGGTCATGTCGGCATCCTGCTTGGCAGTTGGTGTCGTGTCCATCCCCAGCGACCATTTCCGGATGGACACGGATTCAGTGAAGCGGCCGAAGCCGTCTCAACGTTTGAGCTGGCGGCTAGTACCCGGCAATGCTCCTCCAGTAGATTCTGGCGCGGTTGACCAGTTTGCGGCCCAGCGGCCAGCGCGGGTAGCGTTTCACGGCCAGCCGGGCGATGGGTTTGGGCAGCAGGTAGACCTGAACGATGTCGAAGACCCGCACGATCGCACAGGCGTAGCCGACTTCCCCGTCCACGACGATCCGATCCCGGGCGAAGGCCGTCGGCGTGCTCTCCCGAAAGGTGAAGGTCAGGACGCCGGCCTCCAGATGTTTGAAGGTCATGGTCAGATCCACCGGCTGGGCCTCGATCTTCCATCCCCTGTAGCGGGCCTGATCCGCCCCCTGCTTCTGAACGATCAGATGGGGACCGCCGGGCAGGATGCTCAGGGCGAAGGTAAACCCTTCCGGCAGGGATCGGAATTCCCGCCGCACCCGCGCGTCCACCCGCGAGGCGGCCTGGATGCCCCGCCCCACGAACCACAGCATGCCACTCAGATAAACGCGTTTGGGCCAGTTGCGGCCCGGCCTCAGCTCCCGATAGGCCAGTTCCATTGCGATACCCGTACCCTTTCCGGATGGTCACCGATCAAGCGAATGGATCACGTCGGCGGATGACGTCGTTCGGCCGTCAGGCCGCCACCATTTCAATGGCCGCCACCGGGCAGTGCGCGGCGCACAGACCGCAGTGGATGCAGATCCCCGCTTGCGCCAGATAGGGATAGCCGTGGGGATCCTTGTCGGTGCCGCGCTCCTCCACGCCCAGGCAACTGACCGGGCAGTCGTCCACGCAGATCTTGCAGGCCATGCATTTTTTGCGATGAAAAGCCGGCATCCGGCGGTTTGCATCCTTCATGATCCCACCCTTCCCTGCAGTTCGTTGTGCAGTGCGGTGTTTTCCGCTTCCGGGTCGAGGATCGGCAGGCTTTCGGGCCGCGGCGCGCCGCTGTCCGGATCCCACCCGAAGACGCGCCAGTAGTCGCGCACCATTTGGTCGATTGCCACGCGGCGCCCCTTGTTGGCACCATGGGAGAGGGTCGGCTGCCCCACGCTCCGGGCCGTCGGCAAGTTGCGGCGCGGATCGCGGCCGTGCTTGAGGTTGAACGCCTGCCGCAGGGTCTGCACGGCTTCACCGACGGCCATGTAGTCTTCCGGGCTCTTGGACCAGCCCGTGGCCGCGTTGAGCCACTCGAAGACCGGCAGCCGGTCGGCACCCAGGAAGGCGCCGAACAGGCAGGCGCCGCTGCCGTTCAGGACATTCACGTATTTGCTGCAGGCCGCGCTGCAGACGGCCTTGCCCTCGTCGGCCGCGTATTTGCGGCCCTTGGAATAGACGGCATCCGGTTTGGGCAGGGATTTGACCCTTTTCCAGAGGCGGTACATCTCGTAGTACATCTGCGACCCGACGGTATGCTTGCCCGGACTGGGTTCCACGGCGTAATGCACGGCATAGCCCGGGTCGCAGCGGCCGTCGTGCATGGGAAGTTCCTGCCCGCCGGCGTGCATGGCGTAATGATGGGCGCCCCGGCCGATCCTGTCCGCCGCGGCACGCGTGCCGTCGGCCAGAAGGTCGCCGATGCCCTCCCGGCGGATCATTTTCTCGATCAGGCGGACAATGGTCTCGGCGTTGCCCCAGGTCGGTTCCAGGCCGTCCGTATCGGCCGGGGTGAGCAGGCCCTTCTCGAAGCATTCGATGGCGAAGGCCACCGTGCCGCCGGCCGAGATGGTGTCCATGCCGGCGCGGTTGAGCAATTCGTTCAGGTAGAAGATGCTGTCCACGTCCTCGTTGAGACAGAGCCCCCCCAGCGCCAGCACGGTTTCGTATTCGGGCTTGTGGGTCTCGGAGTAGCGGCCGCCGGTGGCGCAGACGCCGCCGCAGCCGATGGGGCAGGAATAGCAGTGGTACTTGACGATCTCGCACTGCCGAAAGATATCGGCGTCCACGCTGCGTGAGCGTTGGGTGTCGAAATCGCGGTTGCTCCCCTTCCAGTTTTTGATGGGGGAATCCCCCATCTCCACCGACATCTGGTTCATGGAAGTGGTGCCCCACTTGCCGAGCATAAGCTTGAAGAGCATCCCGTCCATGGCCGTCTGGACCGGCAGCAGGCGCATGAAAGCACCGATTTTGGCCATCATGCCCCCCGAGACGAAGGGGATCGTGAAGGAGGCCCAGCGGTTGCATTTGCGGCTCAGGCGATGGATTTCCGTCCGGTCATGGGGTTCGATGGCACGCGTTCCGCTGAGCACCAGGGCCTTGAGGTTTTTGGCCCCCATGACCGCCCCCAGGCCGGAGCGGGCCGCGATGCGTCCCTTGTCCGTGCAGATCCCGGCGATCAGGGAGCGCTTCTCCCCGGCCGGTCCGATGCAGGCCACGCGGGGCAGTTTCTTGCGGCGGCAGCGCGCCGTCAGGAGGGCCTCGGTTTCCACGGTGTCCCGGCCCCACAGATCCTCGGCGCCGTGGAGGGCCGCCTTCCCGTTTTTGACCTCCAGATAAACCGGCGCGGCGCTGCGGCCGGTGAAGAAGATACCGTCGTAGCCGCAGCGCTTGATGGCCGGGGCCAGCATGCCGCCGCAGTTGGCATCGCCCCATCCACCGGTCAGGGGCGACTTCCCGACCACGGTCCAGCGGCCGGTAAACAGGCTGCCCGTGCCGGTCAGGATGCCGGCCACAAATCCCAGGATGTTGTCGGGCCCCAGGGGGTCGGCATGGGCCGGCATGTCACGGTATAAAATATAGGCGCCCAGCCCCAGGCCGGCCAGAAAGCGCTCATAGACCCAGTCCGGAACCCTTTCCTCCTGAATGGCGCCGGTGGTCAGATCGACCTTGAGGATCTTGCCCCTGTAGCCTTTGTTCATCTATCGTCAGCCTCCCATACAGCGCTCACCCCAGGATTGAATTCAATTCAGGATCTGATGCCATACCCGATAGATTTAGTCAATACTATAATTTCGGCTGTTCGGCCGAAATTATAGGGTCTATTCAGCTCCTGCCCCCATCATGCGGTCGAGGTGAAAAAGGGAGGCCTCCAAGGCCTCGAATCCGAACACTTCAAGGGACACGGTGCCCTGGAAACGACCCAGCCATGCCGCCAGGGGCGCGTGATAGGCCTTGGGCAGGGCGGTCAGCGGGGCATGGTCGCGGCCGTCCCGCAGCCCGTGCAGATGCGCGATGGCGATGCGGTCGCCGAAATCCGTCAGGAAGGCCTCCAAGGCGCCGCCCTGGAGGGCCAGGTGGCCCGTGTCCAGACAGACGCTCAAATCCCGGTCGACCAGAACCGGGGTCAGCCAGTGGAAAGGGAAAAACAGATTTTCGAGCGCCAGGCGCCGCGGCTCCAACCCGACCCTGAGGATTTCCTTCAGGCTGGCCGAGGCGCGGCGCTGCCAGGAGACCAGCGCCTTGCCGTGGACCAGCCCCTCCGGCGGTACGAGATGCAAAACGAAGACGGACGGTTCCAGGGGCAGGAGGGTTTCGATGAAGGCCTGCAGGGTGCGGCAGGCCTTCCTGCGGAGGCCATCCTCCGGATGGGTGGGATCGAGATCCACCGGCAGGTGCACGTTGTAGGTGACCCGATGTTTCTGCGCCAGGGATGCCAGGGAGCTCACCAGCGCCCGGGTGGGACGGCTTTCCGGCCGGCTCTCGAACATGAGCAGTTCGATTTCGTCCACATGGGGCCCGAGGCGATCGACGTTCTCGTCGTAGTCGGCCGGAAAGATGAAGGAGGTCGTGGCCAGGCGGAAAGCATAGCGCCGTTTCCAGGACTGCGGCAGGATGGGAGGGGTCGGTTTCGTCATGGGTCGCGAAAACATTTCATTTTTGTCCGTCATGCCGGCGGAAGCCGGCATCTCCTTGTGCTAACGGCATGAAATTGTGAGAGATCCCGGCTTTCGCCGGGATGACGTTTTTCGACAAATTGCTTTCGTGCAAATTGCAACACAGACTCGAAAGCGTTGATATTACTCAAAATATAAGTCCAAACAAACCCATCACACCCCACGGCACCCCCCAGAAAGCCACCAGCCCCCAAACGGCCGTCAACAGCATCACATCGCAGGCTTTGGGGATATGCGCCGCCCGCACCGGGGTGCCTTCCGCGCCGATCCAGGGTTTGGCAACCACCCGGCCGTGGTAGCGGTTGGGACCGCCCAGACGAACCCCCAACACGCCGGCAAAGGCCGCTTCGGGCCAGCCGGCGTTGGGGCTGGCGTGGCGCCGACCGTCCCGGCGGGCCAGGGCCAGGGCCGGCCGCCAGCGCCCGTTGAGGAAAAAAGCCGCCAGGGCCACCAGCGGCACCGCCAGGCGGGCCGGCAGCCAGTTGGCCGCATCGTCCAGGCGCGCGGCCGCGCGGCCGAAATCCCGGTAGCGGTCGTTCTTGTAGCCGACCATGGAATCCAGGGTATTGACCATCTTGTAGGCCATGGCCAGGGGCGCGCCCCCGATCACGGCGTAAAAAAGCGGCGCCAGGACACCGTCCACCAGATTCTCCGCCACGGTTTCCACGACGGCGCGGCTGACCCCTTCCCGATCCAGCGCCGCGGTTTCGCGCCCCACGATCATGCCCACGCTGCGCCGCGCGGCCGCGAGATCGTCGCGCCCCAGAGCGCGGGCCACGGTATCGGCCGCCTGCTGCAGGGAACGGCCGGCCAGGCAAAAGTACAGCAGAACGGTTTCCACGGTAAATCCCAGCCAGGGGTCCCAGGCACGGGCCGCCGCCACCGCCCCGTAGACGAGCAGCCACGTTCCGGCCACCAGGGACACCGTCATCATCAGCCCGGCGGAGAAGGGATGCCCGGTGCGGCGTCGAAAATAAGGCTCTCCCACCTCGATGGCCCGCCCCATCCAGCGCACGGGATGCGGCAGAAAGGGGGGATCTCCCAGGAGCAGATCCAGGAC
The DNA here is from genome assembly GCA_964392545.1 of uncultured Desulfobacteraceae bacterium. Lineage (GTDB taxonomy): Bacteria > Desulfobacterota > Desulfobacteria > Desulfobacterales > UBA5852 > JABZFP01. The sequence continues at coordinate 4,869 of CAYMQN010000069.1, read as the reverse complement.
AAAGGCCAGCAGCACCGGCAGGGCGAGGATGACGGAAGCCTCCGGGCTCATGGTTCGCCGAGCGGGGGGTCGGAGAGGATCGCCTCCAGGGCGCGGATGCACTGGGCATTGCGGGTGCCGTCCTGAAGCGAGATGCGGATGAAGCGATCCGAGAGCCCGTCGAAATTGGCACAGTCGCGCACCAGGATTTTTTGGCGGGCCAATTGCCGGCAGACGGCATGGGAACGGTGGGGATCGGGGAGCCGCACCAGAAAGAATCCGGTGGCGCTTGCAAAGCAGCGCACGCCATGGATGGCGGACAGGCGTCCCGTCATGGCCTCCCGTTGCGCCCGCAGTTGGCGCCGGGTTCGTTGAACGAAGTCCTCGAGCGCGGGATCCGCCCGCAGGAGGAACTGAACCGCGGCCAGGGCAACGGCATTGACGTTCCAGGGCAAGGCATAGTGCCGCAGGCGCTTGATCAGATGGGCGGCCCCCGCGGCGAACCCGATCCGCAAACCGGGCACCCGGAAGATTTTGGACATGGAATGCAGGACCAGGACGTTGTCCGGTCGATCGACCAAAAGGCTGTGGCGCTCGGGGTCGTCCACGAAAGGCAGGTAGGACTCGTCCACGATAAGGGTCTTGTCGGGAAATTGCCGGCTGAAAGCCCGCAAGGCCTCCCCTTCCACCAGAACCCCGGTGGGATTGTTGGGGTTGCAGATGTAAACCGCATCGCAGTCGCGGGCCGCATCCGCCACCGCCGTCAGGTCGGGCTGAAAACCGTCCTCGGCCGGGGCCGGCCAGAAAGCAAGCGGCACCCCGTTGCGGCGGCATCCGTCGCGGTAGTCGGCGTAGGTCGGCCCGACGATCAAGGCCTGCTGCAGGGCCAAGGCCCGCGGCACATCGTAAATGAGTTGGGTGGTGCCGTTGGCCGCCAGCACCTGGTCGTGCGGCAGACCGTGGAAATCGGCGAAACCCGCCACGGCGGAGCCCGCCTCTACCTCGGGCAGGGCGCGAATATGCGCCAGTTGGCGGGTGAGATGGGACAGCAGGCCGGGCGGGGGGCCGAAGGGATTGACGTTGCTGCTCAGGTCCACGATGTCTTCCGCCGGACAGCCCAGGGTCCGGGCCAGGGCGTAGATATTGCCGCCGTGCCCGCGGATCACGGCAGCACCTTCATGGCCATGAGCACAAACAGCGCGCTTTCGGTCACCTCGGCCATGGCACCCAGCATGTCCCCGGTGACGCAGCCGATCTTGCGGCGGTAATAGGCCAAGGTCGCCGCCACCAGGCCGGCAAAAAACAGGTTCAGGAAAAACGCCGACCAGCCCAGCAGCAGCGAAAGCCCCACCACCGGAAGCAAACCGCTGAAATCGCGCCGGGTCAGGGGCGTTTCGAAAAGGTCGTGGCCGGTGCCGGCGCTGCGACCGTAGGGCAGCCCGCGGATGGCGAACAGCATGGCGCCCCGGGCATAGGCCGGGATCAGCACCAGCAGCAGGAAGCGATCCCGGGTCAACTCGGCCAGCCCGCTCCACTTGAGCGCCAGCACGGCCGCCACGCTCACCAGGGCCATGGCCCCGATGCGGCTGTCCTTCATGATGGCCAACGCCTTTGCGGCCGGCTTGCGACCGTACAGCCCGTCGGCCGTGTCCCCCAGGCCGTCCAGATGCAGGGCGCCGGTCAGCAGGGTCAGCAGGACCACATCCAGCACGGCCGCGGCGGATGGATCCCACAAGTGCCTTGCGATCCCATCGAATACAGCCAAAAGAAGCCCCAGAACGAGCCCGACGATGGGAAACCATCCGATCATGGCCCGCGGGGCGTACGTGCCGCCGACCCCGACGGGCAGCACGGTGAGGAATTGCAGGGCGGCGACGAAGGCTTTCATGGGTGTCCGTTGTCCCGGGCCGTGGTTTTGATGGGCACCTGGATACCGGCCACCGACAGGCAGACCGTTCCGGCGCAGCGCGCCACGGCTTGGTTGAGGCTGCCGGCCCAGTCCCGAAAGCGGCGGCCCAGGGCATTGTCGGGCACGATGCCCAGGCCGACCTCGTTGGCCACCAGCAGAACAGGACCGCGGGCCCCGCGCAGGGCCGCCGTCAATGCGGCCACATGCGCCTCGATGGCGGGATCATCGGCGTCGCCGACGATCAGGTTGGTCAGCCAGAGGGTCAGGCAATCCACCAGGATCACGGATTGCGCCTGGCTGTGCTGTTGGATGAGAGGCGCCACCGTTAGGGGTTCCTCCAGGGTTTCCCACCGCGCGCCACGCTCCGCCTGGTGGCGGGCCACCCGGTCGCGCATTTCATCGTCGCCGGGCCGGCAGGTGGCGATATAGAGCTGCCGCTCCATGCCCATCCCCTCGGCCCGCTCCAGGGCCGCCCGGCTCTTTCCGCTCCGGCAACCGCCGATATAAAGTTCGATATTATTTAGATTCATAGGGTTATGATTAATTATTTTAAGCAGTGCTTTAGCCATCTAAAGGATAACAAGACAGGATCCAAGGGGCCGAGGGGCCAAGGGATAACGGCGAACCTGGTTATCCATAATCTGTGTCATCTGTGGATCAAAAGCTTTTGTTTTATGGATAACCAGGACGGCGAAAAAGCGAGGCCGCCTAGCGGGTTGCCCTCGGACCCTCGAATCCTCGAATCCTTGGCCCCTTAAAAAGTCACTTCACCAGCCCTAAAATGGCCCGCATATCCAGGTGGGCCTCCATGTGATCCGCCAGGGCATCGTAGGCCTTTTGCCGCATCTCGGGCCCCGCCAGGGCCCCTGTCTTCAGGTGGCCCAGTCCGACCTCCGCAAGCCAGTGCCGCAGCACGGCCGGCGTGTCGAAAACCCCGTGGAGGTAAGTGCCCATGGCGCGGCCGTCGTCCGTCCGGCAGCCGTCCTCGTCCTGGCAGGCTTCGCCGTTGCGGGCCAGTACCCGGGTCAAGGCCACCGCCCCCTGTCGCCGGGTGCGCCCCATGTGGATTTCATAGGCCCGGCCTTGTCTACCCTCCCATTGAAATTCCGTCAAGGTCGTGGTCTTGGGGGCCTGGAGCACGGTTTCCACCGGCAGCAGGCCCAATCCCTCGGTGTCGCCCGGTCTTCCCTCCAGGCCGTCGGGATCTTCGACCACCCGGCCCATCATCTGATAGCCGCCGCAGATGCCCAGCACATGTCCCCCGCTTTGGTTGAAACGGCGGATGCGATCGGCCCATCCGGTTGTGTGCAGCCAGTCCAGATCGGCCCGCGTGTTCTTGGATCCCGGCAGCACCACCGCCCGCAAGCCGTCCAGCGGCTGGACCTTGTCGAGAAATGCCACGGCGAGATCTTCGACCGCCTGCAGGGGTTCGAAATCGGTGAAATTGGAAATATGCGGCAGGCGAAGGACCCCGATGCCGGCCTGGCCCGCTGGCGGCGGGTCGTTCCGCCGGACCTGCTCGAGGACCACCGAGTCTTCCTGATCGATGACAAAATGGCGGTACCAGGGCAGGACCCCGAAGACGGGCTTGCCCGTTCGGTGTTGGATCCAGTCGACCCCGTCCCGGAATAGCGTCAGATCACCCCGGAAGCGGTTGACGATGAAACCGGCCACCTGCTCCCGGCGCTTTGCTTCCAGGCACGCCAGGGTGCCCACGAGCTGGGCGAAGACGCCTCCGCGATGAATGTCGGCCACCAGGATGACGGGGGCCCGGGCATGTTCGGCCATGCGGAAATTGACGATGTCGTGGGCCGCCAGGTTGACTTCGGCGCAGGATCCGGCGCCCTCCAGCACCACGATGTCGAAATCCCGCCGCAGACGGTCCAGGGCGCCGGCGGCGGTGCGGAAGAGCCGTTCCTTGTGCCGATGGTATTCGGCGGCGGTCTGGTTGGAAAGGGCCTCCCCCAGGAGCACCACCTGGGATCCGACCTCGCTGGTGGGTTTCAGCAGGATGGGATTCATATCCACGTGGGGCGCAATGGCGCAGGCTTCGGCCTGGACGATCTGGGCCCGCCCCATTTCCAGGCCCTCGGGCGTGACGCCGGAGTTGTTGGACATGTTCTGGGCCTTGAAAGGCGCCACGCGCAGGCCGCGCCGCACCAGCGCACGGCAGAGGCCGGTGGCGATCACGCTTTTGCCCACATCCGATCCGGTTCCGAAAACGGCCAGGCAGCGTGTGGAGGCCTTATTTTTCAATGCCGGTCCTCGCGGGGATGCCATTGCGGTAGTAATGCTTGACCTCGACCATCTCCGTCACGAGATCCGCCCGTTCGAGGATGTCCGAGGGGGCGTGGCGGCCGGTGAGGACGAGCTCCACATTGGCCGGCCGCAGGTCGAGGAGCCGGTGCATCGCTTCCGCCGCCAGCAGCCCTTGATGCAGGGCGACCATGCTTTCGTCCAGCAGCACCATCCGGAACTCGCCCTTGGTCAGGGCGGCCTCGGCCTGCTGCAATCCCTGACGGGCGGCCTGGCGGTCGGTTTCCGCGGGGTTGCCGCGCACAAAGCGCCCGGTGCCGAACTGCGCCAGCACGAGCTGGTCGCCGAAGCGGTTCAAGGCCTTGATCTCGCTGCTGGGGCCCAGTTTCATGAATTGGCCGATGTAGACCCGCAAGCCGGCGCCGAGGGCCCGCAGGCACAGCCCCAGGGCCGCCGTGGTCTTGCCCTTGCCGCTGCCGGTATAGACCTGCACACAACCTTGGAAGGTTCCGGATTCGGTGGAGGTGGGCATGCGGCGCTCCCTAATCTGTGGATCAAAAGCTTTTGTTGTGTGGATAACCAGGTCGTCCTATTTCTTCCGCTTAAAACCCGATTACGACAACTATTACGACAACGAAAGATCCTGAATTGATAGGCCTTTTTTTCTATACCTGGTTATCCATAAAGTGAAAGTAGCTTTTTCGATGGGTCAGCTACCATGAAGG
>CAYMQN010000068.1:0-16472 GCA_964392545.1 uncultured Desulfobacteraceae bacterium | reverse complement strand
CGGGATTTTCTCCCGCATAACTGGGGGCTGTTTGCGCCGTCGCCGATCGAATACGGCATCATGATCGGCAGCTTCAGCCTGTTTTTCTTTCTCTTTTGTCTTTTCGTCAAACACATGCCTTCCATCTCCATGACGGAAGTCAAGGAAATGCTGGAATAGGGGAGGGACCATGCCGGCCGAACGTCGTCTCATGGGGTTGTTCACGGATCCGGATCAGGTGGTGGCGGCTGTCCAGGAGTTGAAGACCTCGCCCTGGGAGCTGATCCGGGTGCACGGACCGATCCCCCAACACAAGATCGCCGAAGCTCTGAAGCTGCCCAAGAGCAAGGTGGGCTATTTTACCCTGGCCGGCGGTATTATCGGTTTTTTCACCGGTTTTCTGCTGGCGGCCTATACCTCGGTCCAGTGGGACCTCATCGTCGGCGGCAAACCCGTCGTGGCCCTGGTGCCCTTTTTTATCGTGGGGTTCGAATTCACGATTCTGTTTGCCGTTTTCGGCAACGTCATCGGATTGATCAACGTGGGCGGACTGCCGGACTGGAAGGGATTGGGCGAATACGATCCGCGCTGTTCCGGCGAGCATTATGGGATTACGGCGGCCTGCGCGCCGGATCAGGCCTCCGACCTGCGGCGGTTCTTCCAGGAGCGCGGCGCCCAGGTGAGCGAATTGGCATCGGCGCCCCAGCCCGCCTGAACGGCGGCTGACGCGCAACGCACATCCAGCGAAAGGCATTCCACGGGATATGAAGACATCGCCCTTCAGGAAAGTATTTCTGGCACTTATGGTGGTGGGCATTGCCGCTTTTCTGGTCGAGCTGTTCGTTCGCCACCCGGAACGGGCCTGGCAGGCCTACCTGATCAATTTCCTGGTCTGGTCGGCCATCGCCCAGGGGGGATTGCTGTTTTCGACCATCATGCACACCACGCGCGCCAAATGGAGCGGACCGCTTTCCAATCTGGCCGAAGCCTTCACGGCCTTCTTCCCCTTTTCCATTCTGCTTTTCCTGGTGCTTTTTCTCGGCCGTGAGTACGTCTTTCCCTGGCTGCACGTCGATCTGCACGGCAAGGAAAACTGGCTGAACCTGCGCTTCCTTTTTTCCCGCGACCTGATCGGCCTGCTCATTCTCTATGCCTTGGGGCTGGCGTATACGTACCAGGCCCTGCGCCTGAAGCTGACCACCGAAGAAGGCGCAGGCGGCCGCCTGCGCACTTTTCTGGTGCGCCGCTGGCAGCGGCGCCCTGGCAACATCGAGCGTTTCGAGCGCCGCAAGGATGTCTTCAGCATCCTTTATATGCTGGCCTTTACGCTGGTCCTGTCCTTGATCGGCTATGATCTGGTGATGGCGGCCGACCCCCACTGGTATTCGACCTTGTTCGGCGCCTACTCGTTCGCCAAGGCCATCTACATGGGGCTGGGCGCCCTGATCGTCCTGGCGGCCGCACTGCAGCTCAACCCCTACTGCCAGTTCTTCATTCCCGCCAGCAATTTTCACGATATCGGCAAACTGTTCTTCGCCTTCTGTCTGGTATGGGCCGATTTCTTCTATGCCCAGCTGGTGGTGATCTGGTACGGCAATATTTCCGAAGAAACCACCTACATCGTCGAACGGGTCATGACGGCGCCCTGGCAGGGCCTGGCCTGGACGGTGTTCACGGTCTGCTTCATCATTCCCTTTCTGGTCCTGCTCAACCGGAAGGTCAAAACCTTGCCGCGCTTCATGATGGTCTTCTGTGCCGTCATCATCGCCGGCATGTGGCTGGAGCATCTTTTGCTGCTGGGGCCGGCGCTCAATCACGGGGCCACGGCGCTTCCCCTGGGGATCACCGATCTTCTGATCACCGTCGGTTTCTTTGGCCTCATGGCCTACGCGGTTTCCGGGTATCTGAAGCAGTTTCCCGAACTCGTGCGGGTCGAAGCCCAGGAGGTGCGCTAATGGATGTTCCGGCCTTCCTGCGGCGGCGTCTGGAATGGCTTTATGACAACCGCCGGGCGATCTTCTGGTCCGCCGCCGCGGCTTTGCTGGTGGTGGGGTTTATGGTTTTTTTCTATGTGCCGCCCCAGAGCTTTGTCGGGCCGGAGCAGCCCATCCCCTTCAGTCATCGCCTGCATGCGGGGCACAAGGCCATCCAGTGCCAGTTCTGCCATCCCTACGTCGGCCACTCCAACCACCCGGGCCTGCCGCCGGTGGAAAAATGCCTCTACTGCCACAACTACATCATTGCCAACCACTGGTGGATCCAGGAGGAGCACCGCTATTACGACACCCGGACGCCGACGCCCTGGGTCAAGGCCAATTTTTTGCCCGAGCACGTTCTGTTCAACCACCAGCGGCACATCCGCTTCGGTATCGAATGCCAAGACTGCCACGACCAGGTGGAGGCCCAGGATCGCATCAAAGGCAAACACTTCAAGATGGGATTTTGCATCGACTGCCATGAGCGCAAGGACGCCAACCTGGGCTGCTGGCTGGCCTGCCACAGCTAAGAGCAAGGAAGGGGCGCTAGCGGATATGGGGACATCACAAGGAGAGCTGCTTTGGCTGAGAATATAAGCAACGCACCGCCCGCCCACCTGACGGCCAAGGGGTTTTGCCTCACCTCCGCCTTCTGGATGGTGGTGGCCACCTTCGCCGGGCTTCTGGGGGCCACCGAGCTGATCGCGCCGGAAATCACCGAGAATATCGGCTGGCTCGTTTTCGGGCGGGTGCGTCCCATCCACGTCAACCTGGTGCTGTTCGGATTCGTGACCCCCGGCCTGCTGGCCGCCGCGTTTTATTACCTGCCCCGCTTGCTGCGCAACGAACTCTACAGCGAAATGCTGGGGGTCGTTACGGTGGTTCTGTGGAACCTGACCCTCGTGGGAGGGGTGGTCACCCTGGCGGCCGGTTATACCCAGGGGCGCGAATATGCCGAAATGATCTGGCCGGTGGACATGGGCGTCGTCCTCGTTTTCTGTCTCGTCCTGATCAACTTCGCCATGACCGTGGTGCGCCGCAAGGAGCCGGTGCTCTACGTGTCGATCTGGTACGCCTGCGCCGCCGTGGTGCTCACGGCGGCCACCTTCAGCCTCGGCAACGTGATCTGGCGGCCCGACACCGGTGCCCTGGTGGGCATCCCGGATGCGATTCTGCTGTGGTTTTACGGCCACAACGTCTTCGGGCTCCTTTTGACCCCCCTGGCCCTCGGGGCGGCCTACTACATCATCCCCCGGGCCTGCAAGACCCCGCTTTACAGCCACACGCTTTCCCTGCTGGGGTTCTGGGCGCTGATCGTGGTCTACACCCATATCGGCACCCACCATCTGCTGCAGGTGCCGGTGCCGACCTGGCTCAAGGTCATCAGCATTGTCGACAGCGTGGGCATGGTGATCCCGGTGCTGGCGGTCCTCATCAACCTCTGGTACACGGCCAAGGGGCGCCTCGGTGAAATCCACAACGACGTGGGGGCCAAGTTCGTCTTCACGGGTACCATCATGTACTTCTTCGTCAGCATCCAGGGCTCGGTCATGGCGCTGCCCCAGGTCCAGCGCATCACCCACTTCAACAACTGGGTGGTGGCCCATGCCCACATCGGGGTACTGGGCTTTTCCGGCATGATCGCCCTGGGCGCGCTGTACTACATCCTGCCGCGGATCACCAATCGGCCGCTGTTCAGCCGGTTTTTGGCCGATTTTCAGTACTGGATGATCCTGATCGGGATTGTCGGGTTTACCGTCGTCCTGACCATCGCCGGGTTGATCCAGGGCAATGCCTGGTACAACGGCGAAACCGTCTACCGGGTGCTGCCGGAAATTCACATGTACTACATCGTCCGGGCCTCGCTGGGGCTGCTGATTTTTACCTCGGCCCTCCTCGGGCTGTATAACATTGTCCGAACGCTGTATTTCAACCCGGGGGAGAAGTTGTCATGAAGATGACCCTCGCGGCCATCCTGGCCGGCAGCCTGCTCATTCTGGGAACGATTGTTTTCATGGTGGTGTATGTGCCCTACGCCACCTACGATGCGACCCCTTCGGAAATCTTCCGCGAACGTACGGCCGAGGAGGCCGCCGGCCGCAAGCTCTATATCGCCAACGGCTGCGTCTACTGCCACAGCCAGTCTATCCGGTCTATCGACTGGGGGCTCGGAGCGGAGCGCATCGCCCAGGCCGGCGACTACGTGCAGGACCAGCCGATCCTGCTGGGCTCCCAGCGCACCGGGGTCGATCTGTCCCAGGAAGGCGGCGAGCATCCGGATGACTGGCACATGGCCCACTTTATCAATCCCCGCTATACGCGCCCGTTGTCGATCATGCCGGCCTTTGCCTTTCTCGGCGACGGTGACCTGGAAATCCTGACCCGGTATGTCCAGAGCCTGGGGCTCAAGGATGCGGACGCGCGCATGGCGCGGCAGCGTTTTTGGAAAAAGGAGGCCGTGAAGGCCTATGAGGCCGGCATCGAGGCCAATGCCCGGTGGCTCAATGTGGAAATCGTCCCGGAAGGCTGGCGCACCATTCCCAACCCGTATCCCACCACGGACGCCAGTCTGGCCCGGGGCCGCAAAATCTACCAGGACAACTGCCTCGGCTGCCACGGGCCGGTGGGCGACGGCATGGGGCCGGCCCAACCCTGGATCTATCCGCCGCCCCTCAACTTCACGATCCTCAAGGATCGCGGGATTTCCGGCGGCATCCTTTACTATCACATCATGAACGGCATCACCGGAACCGCCATGCCGTATTTCAAGCGCGAACTGGAATCCCAGAAAATCTGGGAAGTGGGGGACTTCGTGGCTGTCAATTTCATCGACCAGAGCGATGCCAACATGCCGCCGCGCGGTGTCGACGCGGCCTGGGAACCCTGACCGGGGAGGTTTGACGCAGCATGTACTATCCCTATTTTCTGACCTATATGGCGCTGGGGCTGGGTATCACCCTGATCGTCTTTGCCTGGGCCCTCAAAAACGGTCAGTTCAAAGACCAGCAGCGGGCCCGTTTCCTGCCTCTGCACGAGGCCCCCGATCCCCCGGCGCCCCGGCCGGCCCGGTTCGTGCGGCTGCAGATCGCCGTTTTGTTTGCCATGGCGGCCCTGGGGCTGGCGGCCAGCGGCGCCGTTATCGTCTTTGCCCTGATCCATGGAGGTTGAGAAGATCCATGCGGCTATTTACCCTATCGAACTTTCAGGACATCGTGCTCTATCTCTTCCCGACCCTGGTGTTCATGATCCTGTTCGCCGTCGGGCTGGCCTACGTGCGTTTCCGTGTGCGCGGGCCGGAGGACGAGGCACGCGAGAACCGGATTATCTATCACTTCCCGGCCGGCATCAAGGACCGGGATGTGGGCATGCCCCTGGTCATGACCCTGACCATCGTGGGTACGTTGATCTGGGGTTTTTTTTACATCCTCATGAACGGCCTCTTGGGAGTCAAGATCTGACATGAACGATACGCATCATTATGTCGAGCATGCTTCTTCGGTGAAGACCTGGCTGGTGGTCGCCGCGCTGCTCGTTTTCATCCTGGGCAAGGGTTTTTTCTCTTTTTTCGTCGTGTCCGACCTGGGCCAGCCCGACTGGGACTACCGGCCGATTCCGGACGTTCCGGCGGAATCGCCCTATGCGACCTATCGACTGCTGCCCCACCCGCAGCATGTCCGCGGCGCCCGGGGAGAGTGAACCATGCGCAAGAACCTGATCCTCGTGCTGGCCGCCTTGACGGTGTTTTTCGGCGCCTATTCGGCCCTGACGGTCTACGACACCTACTTTCAGTGGGGTCGCATGTGGCAGACCCCGGCGGTGCGCCCCCACGAAAAGCCGATCCCGGTCATGGATGCCGGGGTGGTGCCCGTCAGCGGAGGGGAGGCCCGCTACCGGGCTGCCGACGCCTTGGCGCTCGCCTCCCCGTTCGACCCGCAATCTCCGGAAGTGATCGTGGCGGGAAAGGAACTTTACTTCACATTCTGCCAGCAATGTCATGGCGTCAATCATGACGGCCAGGGAACGGTTGGCCAGAGCTTCGCACCGCTCCCGACGGATCTTCGGATTCCTCGCGTGCAGCAAACCGCGGATGGCGTCATGTTCAAGGAAATCAGCTACGGCGTCGACCGCCCGGATGGACGCCAGCCACCCCTGGCCACGACGATCTTTCCGGAAGACCGCTGGAAGATCGTGCATTATGTGAAATCCCTGGGGGTGCGTTGACCCCGGGGATGGCATCGCTTTCTTCCTTTCCGCTGTTGTGGGTACGGCCGCTGTCTGCGCCGCGCCCGGTTGGGCCCGCCGCGGGCCATGGCCTGTTCTCCGGGGCGCAAACGGCGCCATTTCATTTCGCCCGTTCTTGTCCGGGGGGTGCGGCGGACGGCCCTGTTGTGCCATGAATGCCCACGACGATGTCTGCGCGCTTTGCGGCCTGCCCCTGCGCTACGGCGCCTTCCCCCTATCCCGGGGGGCGCTCCAAACCGCCTTCTGCTGCCAGGGTTGCCGGCAGGTCTTCATCATGTTGTCCGAAGCCACGGACGCCCCCGATCCCGCTGCCTTCCGTGAAACCGATCTCTATAGGCGCTGTGTCGCGATGGGGGTCATCCCCCGCTCGGAAGCGGATCTGGCCGCCACCGCCCTGCGGGCCGATCCGGCCGATCAGCCCCTGCAGGACGATACCGCGCCCCTTGCCCCGGATGGCGAAGGCCTTCTCCCGCTGCATTTGACCGTCCAGGGAATGTGGTGCCCGGCCTGTGCCTGGGTAATCGAGGCCACCCTCGCCAAGCAGCCGGGCGTCACCCGGGCCGCCTGCAACTTCTCCACCGACCGCCTGCGCTGCGCCTACGACCCCACCGTCACCTCGCCCGGCGACATCGCGACGACCGTCCAGCGCCTGGGCTACCAGGCCGGCGAGCCGGAAGACCAGGCCGCGGATCGGCAGCGGCGGCAGCTTTTTGTGCGGTTCGCGCTTTCCGCCTTTTTGACCATGAACGTCATGATGCTTTCCTTTGCGCTCTATTCCGGCTTTTTTACGGCCCTGGAGGCCGATGCCGTCTGGAAGATTTCATGGCCCATGTTTTTCATGGCCACAGCGGTGGTGGGCTACGGGGGGTGGCCGCTGCATCACAAAGGCCTCGCCGGAATGATCGGCGGGCAGCCGGGGATGGAGGCCCTGATCAGCATCGGGGCCTTGAGCGCCTACGGCTACAGCGTGGTCAATCTTTTGCGGGGCAGCATCCATCTTTATTTCGATACGGCCTGCATGCTGATCATCCTGGTGCAGCTCGGCAAGCTCCTGGAACGGCGGGCCAAGGATCGCATCCAGGAGGATTTGGGGCATTACTACTCCCTGATGCCGGCCAAGGTGCGGCTGTGCACCCCAAGCGATACCCGGGGCCGCTATGTGGCCGCCGAGCATTTGGCACCGGGCGACCTGTTCCGGGTTGCCGAGGGGGAGACCCTGCCGGCCGACGGTTGCGTGGTGGACGGCGGGGGCCTGGTGGACGCCTCTTCGCTGACGGGGGAGGCGCGGCCCCAGCCCAGGGCCCGGGGGGACCGGCTGACCAGCGGCATGCGGATCATCGAGGGGTCGTTTCTGATGCGTGCCGAAAAGGTCGGTGCGGCATCGACCCTGGGCCAGATGATTGCGATCATGGAAGCGGCGTTGAACCGTCGGACGCCCGTCGAGACCGTTACGGACAGGATCTTGCGGTGTTTCGTCCCGACGATGATCCTTCTGGCCGCGGGCACGGCCTTGGTGCTGCTGGCGCGCGGGGCCGGTTTCGAGGCGGCGTTCATCCGCGGCTTGACCGTGCTCGTCATCTCCTGCCCGTGCGCCCTGGGGCTGGCGGTTCCCCTGGCCCGGGTGGCCGGGGTTTCCCTGGCCGCCCGCCGGGGAATGCTCGTGCAGGATTTCGCGGCGTTCGACCGCGCCGCGCGGGTGGATACCGTTGTCTTCGATAAAACCGGCACCCTGACCCGGGGCCGCTGGCAGTTGCAGACCGTGGAGGCCCTGGCGGAGCTTGATGAGGAGACGATTGTGGCGCTGGCGGCCGGACTGGAGCAGGGCATCGATCACCCGATCGCGATCGCGGTGGGCCGGGCGGCCGCCGCCCGGTCGGTTGCGGCGGTCCCTGTGATGGGGCGCACGGCCCATGCCTGGGGGGTGACCGGGCTTTGGCAAGGCCGTCCGGTAAGTGTGGGGCGGCCGGACGGCGGCGAAACCGCCGCGCAGGTTCCCGAAGCGATGGAATCGCGGAACGAGCCGGAGGAGGCGAAGCTCATGTCGTGGGTTCAGGCGACCGTGGACGGCGGTGTGGTCGGCCGCCTGGGCTTCGGTGACCGCTTGAAGCCCACGGCCCCCGAAGCCATTGAACGGTTGCAGCACAGAGGCCTGGCGCTGCACTTGATCTCCGGCGACAGCCCGACCGTGTGCCGGCGGCTGGGGGCCCGACTGGGCATTGCCGCCGTGCAGGGGGATCAGTTGCCCATGGACAAGGCGCACTACATCGAACGCCTGCGGCGCGAGGGACGATCGGTGGCCATGGTCGGGGACGGGATCAACGATGCGCCGGCACTGGCCGCCGCCGACCTGAGCGTGGCGGTCTTCGCCGGCCGGCAGCTCGGCGAGGAAGCCCAGGCGGTGACCCTGATGCAGGGGGATCCGCTCCAGTTCGATGCTTTTCTGGACTTTGCGCAGGCGGTCAACCGCAAGATTCATCAGAATCTGTGGGGGTCCCTGGTCTATAATCTGGTGAGCATCCCCATCGCCATGGCCGGTTGGCTGTCGCCCCTGGTGGCGGTGGGGGCCATGCTGCTGAGCAGCCTCAGCGTGACCGGCAATACCCTGTTGTTGATCGCGCACCAGAACCGGCCCGCCCAGGAGGGGACGTCTGGATCGACAGCCCCGGATCTGGTACACAAGGCCGCAGGCGGTTGATCGGAAGATGCTGGGAAGCGTTTCAAAATGCCGGGTAGGGGGCCCTCATAGATGGCGAACAAACCTCCCTTGAATGCGGATGCGGCGGAGCTGGCCAAATTCGAAGCGGCGGCTGCGGGTTGGTGGTCCAACGGCAAGGCTTTCCAGGCCCTTCACGACATCAATCCGCTGCGCCTGGCCTTTATCCGCAAACACCTGCCGCCGGCGGGCCGCAACGGGGTGGATGTGGGCTGCGGGGGCGGCATCCTGACCGAAGCGCTCGCCGCCGCCGGCGCCGCCATGACCGGCATCGACCTGGGCCGGGAGGCCCTGGCCGCGGCCGATGCCCACCGCCGGGCGGCCGGTCTCGACATCCGCTACCGTCGCATCGATGCCGAGTCCCAGGCCCAAGCCACCCCCGGGGTCTTCGATTTTGCCGTATGCATGGAACTGCTGGAACATGTTCCCGATCCGGCCTCCCTCGTCAAAGCCTGCGCCCGCCTGGTGCGCCCCGGCGGGCGGGTCTTCTTTGCCACCCTCAACCGCACCCCCCTGGCCTTTCTGCTGGCGATCGTCATGGCCGAGGGCGTTCTGCGCATCGTCCCCGCAGGCACCCACCACTACGCCCGGTTCATTGCACCGCGTGAGCTGGCCCTCTGGGCGCAACAGAGCAATCTTCGGGACGGCGTCTTCGAGGGCATGCTGTATCTGCCCTTTTTGCGCCGGGCCACCCTGATCCGCAGCACGGCCGTCAACTATCTGGCCTGTTTTCAAAAGGGGGCCGCAGGGGCCAGCTCTTCGTTGACCCGCCCGCCCTAATCCTCTATAATTGGAACCTTTTGTAGCGCCGAGCGGGGATATGATCTGGCCAGGGGGCGCCCTGCGCAGGCCCCGGCTATCCAAACGACACCACCACTTTTGGGACGATGCAAGACAGGAACACTATGGGCACGCTGGAATCGATCACTTCGCGGCCGCTTCTGCTGCTGATCGCCGGGGCCCAGGGGGCCATCGGCTCGACCCTGGCCGCGGCCAGCCTCATTATGCGGCATCAACCGGAACGCATCGCCCCTTATCTGACGACGGCCGCCTGGTGGGAGGCCGCCGGGTCCGCTCCGAAGATGGCTGTGGCCGGTTGGGACCTAAACCCCAAGGCCATGACGGAAGTCCTGGGCCGGCAGGGGGTGGTGTCCGAAGCCCTGTGGCGGGAGGTGGGGCACGCCCTGGATGCCATCCCGGTGGCGCCCGCGCCGGACGCCGGCCTTTCCCTGCCGGAGCAGGTTGCGCAACTGGCCGGCGACATCGAGGACCACCGCAAAGCCAACCCGGAATCCCAGCCGGTGCTCCTCAATCTTTTGCCCGCCTGTCCCCCGTGTGATGTTTCCGCTGGGAACACTCCGGTCGGGGAGACACGCTTTCCGGACATGGCCTATGTGCGGGCGGCGCTCCAGGCCCGCATCCCGGTGGTCAACTTTACGCCCAACGATCTCGGCGAAGCGCTGCGGGCCGAGGCCGCGGAGCGGAAGGTGCCCCTGGTGGGACGGGACGGCAAAACCGGCCAGACCTATTTCAAGGTGGTGCTGGCCTCGGCCCTCAAGGCGCGCCGGCTCAAAGTCGACGGGTGGTACAGCCTGAACATTCTCGGCAACGCGGACGGCCGCAACCTGATGGACCCGGAGTGCGCCAGGGGGAAGCTGGCCAACAAGACCGAATTGCTGGACGAGGTCCTGGGCTACCGGGTGGGGGAGGCCTACGGGGAAAGCGCCCACAAAGTGCATATCGACTACTACCCGCCGCGGGGCGATGCCAAGGAAGCCTGGGACGTGATCGACATCCAGGGCCTCTTCGGGCTTCCCATGAGCATCCGCGTCAATTTGCAGGGCCGCGACTCCATCCTGGCCGCCCCCATGGCCCTGGATCTGGCCCGCTGGGCCGTGTTGCTCAAGGCCGTGGGCCGCGGCGGCCCGGTTCCGGAACTGGGCTTCTTTTTTAAAAAGCCGGAAGGGCCCAACCCCTCGGTGACCTACGAAGATCAACTGCGCGACCTGCAACGGCTCGAAACGCAATGCCGGCGGGCGCTGTCGGCTTGAAGGAGATCGCCCGAGCATCGGGGCGGTCTCCCGGTGCGTCAATGGCCTCCCAAGGAGAAGCGAATGGTTTTCGGCTACAGTACCAATGCCTATGTCCATTACACGGTTCAGGAAAGTCTGCAACGCATCGCCGCGCTTGGATTCAACGGGGTGGAGATCATGTGCGACCGGCCCCATCTCTATCCCCCGGACTTCGATGCGGTCGAACGGGCGGCGTTGAAAGCCCTCCTGGACGCCCACGGCCTGGCCGTCACCAATCTCAACAGTTTCACCCTGTTTGCCGTGGGCGACACCTATCTTCCGTCCTGGATCGAGCCGGACGCCGAGCGACGGGCCATCCGGATCGCGCACACCCTGTCGTGTCTCGACGTGGCCCACGCCCTGGGTGCCCGCAGCATCTCGGTGCCGCCGGGGGGACCGCTGGAGGGGAACATGACCCGCCGGGAAGCCTTCCGTCTTTTTTTCGACGGCCTGGAGCAGGTTTTGCCCAGAGCGGAAGAACTCTCCATCAAGGTGCTGGTGGAGCCCGAGCCGGATCTTCTGATGGAGAACACCGCGGAGTTCAAGCCTTTCATCCAGGACGTTCAATCCCCCATGATCGGCCTCA
Organism: uncultured Desulfobacteraceae bacterium; assembly: GCA_964392545.1. GTDB lineage: Bacteria > Desulfobacterota > Desulfobacteria > Desulfobacterales > UBA5852 > JABZFP01. Next base: position 4,904 of record CAYMQN010000068.1, on the reverse strand, counting down.
ATTTCGATATCGGCCATTTCTTCTGCGCCGGCGAGGACCCGGCCGTGGCCCTGGAAGAGCTCTTCGAATGGGTGGGACACATGCATGTGGAAGACATCGCGGCCTCCCGCAAACATCAGCACCTGATCGCCGGCCTGGGAGCCATTGATTTCGAAGCGGTTTTTCAGACCATGGCCCGCCTGGGCTATGACGGCGACATCAGCCTGGAACTCTATCCCTATGTCGACACCCCGGACGAGGCGGGGCAACAAAGCCGCGATCATCTTGTGCCGTTTTTTGAAGGGGCCGGTTACAAGGTATAAAATGATTTAACGGTTTGCATTAAAAAATTTCATTCTTTGCAATCTTTTTAAGGTCTTGTTGTTTGTGGGACGGTTGCGCGGGTCACCTACGCCCCATTTTTTTTTGACCTTGCGCGGTTGCCCTGCCGATAAGGCACGCTCGCCCCGCCGCCCTTGCCCGACGCCAACATTTTGACATCCAAGATCTCCCCGCCGCACCATCTTGTGGGTGGTGCACCATGATTGCCTTTGATGTGCCCTGCCGACAAGCGTTTGAAATAACCGGTTTTTTGCATATTTAATCCATTTCCAAAGAGAGAGGGGCGCTTTGGGCATGTAATTTGCTAAATTCTCTGAGCGAGATTCATTGTTTCAAGCGGCATATCGCGTGTGCCGTGTCACCTTCTTCGCCAATGAGGTGAGCCATGATTTCATCGCCCTGCCGTAATTGTGAGAAAAGGCACTTGTCCAAGGATAACTGCATCGACAATTGCGAAAAGCTGGCCGAGATCCGACGCATGCAATTCAGCCGGCGGGAGATCAGCATCTGCCAGGCTGTGGACTACGCCGACGACAATCGATTCTTGATCGGCCACATGGAATATCGCCGCTGTGCCTGATACTTCAACGGGGCATGCCGCAGGTTCTTAGGCCATCACCGTTGCGGGCGCCGGATCGGGGTCCGGACGGCCCGTAGTATCGTTTCGTTTAGGGTTCTCCCGACATACCGTCGGTCGGTATGTCGGTTTGCCATGCCATACCGCCTCACCTCCCTCGGACAGGTCCGCCGGAAACGGCGGACCTTTTCATTTTTCCCGCCCACCGGTACCCTTCTAACCGGCGATGCCACCCCGTGGTGGATCCCGCACTTTTGGGTTACAAATATCCAATCGGATTAAAAATAAAAAATTGGTTGATTAATTCATAAAAATTGAATAACGAATTTAATGGTTCGATCAATTTCGCCCGTGAGGCGCGCGCATGATCCCTCTGGTACCCGGCCCCGCCCGTCCCAGGAAGACAATCACCGACGGATCCACGTCGCGGTGGTCCGTGGGATCCGGCCGGCACGCACGGCCCGCCAACCGCTAAAACTATTTTTTCACCAAAGGAGGCCTAATCCATGAAAGAACTCAGCGAACTCAATTTGCCCGAAGACGTCCGCTACACCAAGGATCACGAATGGGCCCGCAAGAAAGGGGAGGCCTTTCAGATCGGCATCAGCGATTTTGCCCAGGATCAGCTGGGGGATATCGTCTTCGTGGAATTGCCGGCTAAGGGCGACCGCTTCGAGGAAGGCGACGAATTCGGCACGGTGGAATCGGTCAAGGCGGTTTCGGAGCTGTTCATGCCCCTGGCCGGGGAAGTCGCGGCGGTCAACGAGGCCCTGGAAGATTCCCCCGAGCTGGTCAACAACGCCCCCTACACGGATGGCTGGATGCTCGAGATCAAAGCCTCCGATCCGGCGGCCTTCGACCGGTTGATGGACCGTGACGCCTACCTCGACATGCTGAAAGGATTAGAAGAATGAGATATCTGTCCCACACACCCGAAGACCTCGCGTCCATGCTGGAGGTGGTGGGGGTGCCGGACCTGGACGGGCTATTCGCGCCCATTCCGGAGGCCTGCAGGCGTGCCGGGCCCCTCGATCTCCCCCAACTGACCGAATGGGAGCTCAACGATCACATGGCGGACCTGGCCGACCGGATGGTCTCCTGGGCCGACTACAAGATCTTTGCCGGCGCCGGCAGTTACCACCACTACATCCCCGAGGCCACACGCTATCTCTTGAGCCGTTCGGAGTTCGTGACGGCCTACACCCCCTACCAGCCGGAGATCAGCCAGGGCACGCTGCAGGGCATCTTCGAATACCAGACCCTGATCTGCCGCCTGCTCGGCATGGAAGTGGCCAACGCGTCCCTCTACGACGGGGCCATGGCGTTGGCCGAGGCGCTCCTGATGGCCATCCGCATCGGCCGCCGCAAGAAGACCGTGGCGGTCTCCTCCCTGGTGAACCCCCATTACCGCAAGGTGGTGGAGACCTACCTGGCCCCCACCGAGTTCAATGTCGTGTGGCTTCCCTACCGCGAGGACGGCACCACCGATCTCTCCGTCCTGGACGGGATCGACGACCTGGCCGGCGTGGCCGTGCAGTCGCCCAATTTCTTCGGCGGCATCGAGGATCTGGCCGCGGCCGGCAAAGCCATCCACGACCGGGAGGCGCTTTTCATCACCTGTTTCAGCGAACCGCTGGCCTACGGGCTGCTCAAATCACCGGGGGAGCTGGACGCCGACATCGTTTGCGGCGAGGGTCAGAGCCTGGGGCTTCCCCAGTCCTTCGGCGGCCCGGGCCTGGGCATCTTCGCCGCCAAGCAGCAGTATCTGCGCAACCTGCCCGGCCGCCTGGTGGGACAGACCCGGGATGCCGACGGGCGCCGGGGGTTCGTGCTGACCCTCTCCACCCGGGAGCAGCATATCCGGCGGGAAAAGGCCACCTCCAACATCTGTTCCAACCAGAGCCTGTGCGCCATGGCGGCCGGCATGTACATGGCGGCCCTGGGGGGCACCGGCTTCCGCGAGCTGGCGGCCCTGAACCGCGACAAGGCCGAATATCTCAAAGCGGCTCTAGCGGCGGCCGGGCTGGCGCTGCCCTTCGGCGCCCCCACCTTCAACGAGTTCGTGGTGCGTTTTCCGGAAGGGTTCGACGCCAAGTGGCAGGCCCTGCTGGAGAAGAAGATTCTCGCCGGCATCCCCCTGGTCTGCTACTACCCGGAGCTGGCCGGCCATTATCTGCTCTGCGTCACCGAAACCCGAAGCAAGGGCGACATGGATGCGCTCGTCGAGGAGGTGCGATCATGACGGAAACCATCGGCACACGCGGTCTGGTGTTGAACGAGCCCTTTCTCTGGGAGCGCGGCGGCAAAGGCCGCACCGGCTTCTCGCTGCCCCGGCGGGACGTGGAACCGGCGCCCCTGCCGGAAGGGCTTGCCGGTAAAGGGCCGGATTTCCCCGATCTGAGCGAGGTGGAGCTGGTGCGCCACTACACCCGGCTTTCCACCTGGAACTACGGCGTCGACTCGGGCATGTACCCCCTGGGGTCGTGCACCATGAAATACAACCCCAAAACCAACGAGCGGCAGGCATCGCTTCCCGGCTTCAGCGGCGCCCATCCCCTGGTGCCGAGTGCGCTCTGCCAGGGCGCCCTGCAGGTGATCTACGAGCTGGAACACGACCTGGCCCATATTGCCGGGCTCCACGCGGCCTCGGTGCAGCCTTCGGCCGGCGCCCAGGGGGAATTGGCGGGCATGCTGATCTTTGCGGCCTACCACCGGGACCGGGATCGGCCGCGATCGAAAATCCTGATTCCCGACACGGCCCACGGCACCAATCCGGCCAGTGCGGCCCTGTGCGGCTTCAAGGCCGTCCCGGTGGAAACCGGCCAGGACGGCGTGCTGGTGCCCGAAACGGTGGCGGCCCTCATGGACGAGGACACGGCCGGCATCATGGTCACCAACCCCAACACCCTGGGCCTCTTCGAAACCCACATTCAGGCCATCGCCGCTATCGTGCACGCCAAGGGCGGTCTCGTCTATGCGGACGGCGCCAACCTGAACGCGGTCATGGGGGTGGTGGACTTCGGCCGGGCCGGGGTCGACGTGCTGCACATCAACCTGCACAAGACGTTTTCGACCCCCCACGGCGGCGGGGGGCCGGGGTCGGGCCCGGTCTGCGTGGCCGAACATCTGAGCCCCTTCCTGCCGACGCCGCGGGTGGTGAAAACCGGCGAGGGATACCGCCTTGCCGAAGACTTTCCCCGGAGCATCGGCAAGCTGCACGCCTTTTACGGCAATTTCGGCATCATGGTGCGGGCTTACAGCTACATCCGCTCCATGGGGCCGCAGCTCAAGACGGTCAGCCAACACGCCGTCCTGAATGCCAACTACATCAAGGAGAAGCTCAAGGACGTCTATCATCTGCCCTTCGACGTGCCCTGCATGCACGAATGCGTCTTTAGCGACAAACATCTGGAGCCCTACAAGGTGACCACCCTGGACGTTGCCAAGCGGCTGATCGACTACGGGTTCCATCCGCCCACGATCTACTTTCCGCTGGTGGTCCACGGTGCCATCATGGTCGAGCCCACCGAGTCCGAATCCCGGGAGACCCTCGACCAGTTCATCGCCGCCATGCGGCGGATCGCGGAAGAGGCCGGGGAGGATGCAACCCTGCTCAAGGAAGCGCCCCACAAGCCCAAGGTGCGGCGCATGGATGAAACCACGGCTGCCCGCAAGCCCTGTTTGAGAGGGTAGACGCGGATGGGGAGTGTGGCGGCCTGTGGGCACGGTTTCCAGGGACGGGCTATCCGATGTATTCGCAGAAATTTCAACGATTCGGCGCATTGTTTTTCAATGGATTGTTCATTTTCTTTCCCGTGAAAGAAAACGAACCAAAAGAAAACGCCCGTGTCCCGCGTATCCTGCGCGTCGTCGATACGGCCGGAGCCCGCGGAAACTCGCCCCGCTTTCAGCGGGGCTCAGACCCGCCTACGGCGTGCCTTCGGCGGACAAACAGGTCCGCGGGCTTTGATCCGGCCGCATCGCCGATGCTCGGCGCGGGACAAAG
>CAYMQN010000067.1:13785-16651 GCA_964392545.1 uncultured Desulfobacteraceae bacterium | reverse complement strand
ATCACGCTCAAGGCCGGCAACGTGGTCACCTGCCGCATCGACACCATCGGCGAATTGGTCAATCCGGTGGTGGGGCCGTTTTAGCCGCCGATCAGGTTATGCAAAGCTCATCTTACGCTAACGATCGCCGCCCAGGATACGGCCACCACAGGACCTCGATGTCCCGTCCCTTATAACCAAACCCTTACGCAAGGACGACGCTTCCCATGTTTGCCGTTTGCATCGTTGCCTTTTCAGCGGTTGTATCAACTCTTCTTCTCAACAGGCTGAGCTATGATTTCCTGAAATTCAGAATTTTTGCCCGGGGGCCTTGGGATCTCAACATCTGCTGCGGCAGGACGGACGGCGGAGGGATCAATGCCGATATCGTCAAGCACAGCGAGGGCCTGCCCAATTTCCTGCTCCTTGACGACATTTACCATCTTCCCTTCCAAAACAAGCAACTCAAGCGTGTGCTCTGCTCCCACACCCTCGAACACGTGGACAGCCCCGAGCGTTTCGACCGGGAATTGCGGCGTGTCGGGCAAGACGTTCACTATATCCTGCCGCCCCTCTGGGACATCGGGGCCGCGTTCAACTTTCTGGAGCACAAATGGGTCTTTCTGACCTTCAAGAAGGAACACACGCGGCTTCCGCGCTACATCCGCCTGCCCTTCTCCAGAACGCTTCATCGACAGTTCAAACAGCGCATTGTCGCGTGAGGCGCTTGCCGGCAACAGCCTGCCACTATTGACAAACCCCCGATGGAATGGGAAACGTCGTGGAACATCCCTCCATGCCCTTCTGCCTGTGAAAGGTAAACGGTGTTTGCCTATGGTGCTTGCATCCTTACGGTTTCAAAAGAAGGTCCACCTCGCATATCCCTTACATGTCATGCGTCTCAAAGGAGGTTTCCATCCATGCGCAAACGGATGAAAAAGATTCTGATGCTCTTCGACGAGGCCGTCGGGGCGGAAAAGAAATACGAATTTCAGAATGCGAAACACTACTATAAAAAGATCGCTTCCCTTTTTCCGGACAGCCCGGAAGCGGAAATTGCGCGGGAGCGTATCGAGGACATGGATGCGCTCAGCCAGGAAAAGCGGCTCTACCGCCGGATCGACCGCAATGCCAAACGGATTTTGACCGAAATCGGCATCGATATCAGCGCCAGTCCCGAGCTGATGGAAATATTGATGGAGGCCGAGGCCATTGATCTGGACAGCGAGGCGGCGCTGTTCATCCCCCTGAAGGAAGACTACCTGGAATATTGCCTGGACCAGGTCCCCACCGACATGGAAGCCGACCCGGGGGAAAACGCCTTCGGCACCGGTGCCACGCCGCCGTTTCTGCTCCGCCCCGGGCGGGAGGACCTTGCGCCGGCCAGTCGGGCGGAATTCGAGGCCATCGTCGATGCGGCCTGTCAATTCACGGACAGCCTGGGGATTTTCAGCATTCCGGTGGCCACGGACAGAACCATCTCCGATTTTGAATGCGCCCGGTTGATGGATCGGTTTCCCGATCTCAAGATGACCCACACCCGCAACATGACCGATAAGGAAACGGCCTTTTTCGGCGGACGCGACGACTGGCTGGACGGCACGAGCCTGATCACGGCCCTCGGCTTCATGCCGTCCATGGTTGCTCCTTTCCTGCGGTCGGTACGCACGGGCAACAATCTTTTGCTGTTGGACCTGACCATTGCCGGATCCACCGGTCCCATGAGCCCGGAGGCTTTGCTGACCCAGGTTCACGCCCAGGTGCTGTTCATGATGGTGTTGGCCCAGACCCTCAACCCCGGTCTGACCTGCGTGCACGGGGGCATCCCCGATGTCCTCGGGATCGGCGGCGATTTGAGCTACAGCGACCCCGGGCAGCCCATCATCAATTCGGCCATGGCCCGTTTGAATATCTGGATCACGGGTTTCCCCTCGGCCCAGTCCGGCGGCAGCACCAGCATCATCGACGACGTTCCGGCGGCGGTCCAGGAATCCGAGCTCAGCCGCAACACGTTGCGCGAATACGGCGTCCATATTCTGCGCCACGCCATGGGCGCCCTGGGTAGTCTCAATTACTTCAGCCTGGAAAAATTCATTGCCGACTGCCAGCGTGAACGGGAAGCCCGCAAGGCCTGGCTGAAGGCCCGCCACGATTTCGTGGTACCGCTCTACGTACCCGAAGATCGCCAGGTGGTCCGGGGCATCCGCGAAATCGCCCAGAAGGGCGGTCCCAAGAATGCCGACCACACCCTCAACAACGTGGAGGCCTTCATTAACTGGCGCCGGAAGCTGGCTGCCGCCCCCGCCAAGAAGCCCTATTTCCCCGAGTTGCAAAACACGGTCAGTCGCGACCGGGAGGAATTGAACCGGACCTCACGGGACGACCGGGCCGCGCAGCTGCAGGAAACATTTTACCTGAACGTGTAGGATGGGGCCGATTTCCCTGTGACGCGGTGCGTAAGACTCGCCCAACGGTCACGTCCGATCAACGGCGGCCTCGCGATGAGGCGCCGCTTGGCCACAGCCTGACGAGGGCCGATCCATGCAGACATGGCATGACAATACCGACGTGATCGTTATCGGAAGTGGATTGGCAGGCCTTTCAGCTGCGATCGAGGCCCACCGGGCCGGATGCCGCGTGGTGGTTTTCGAAAAAATGAAGCTGACCGGCGGCAATACCCGCATCAGCGACGGTGGTCTAGCGGCGCCCGACAATTTCCTGCAGCGCAAACGGCGTATCGCCGACTCGCCCCAGCAATTCATCGACGACCTGATGCGGGCCGGGCTGGGGTTGAACCATCCCGAACTGGTGCGGACGCTGGCGGAGCAGGCAGCCGCGGCCATCGACTGGACGCGGGAGACGCTCGGTGTGCGCTATCGCGATCGGC
>CAYMQN010000067.1:0-13685 GCA_964392545.1 uncultured Desulfobacteraceae bacterium | reverse complement strand
CGCGATCGGCGGGGTGGAAATCGATGGGGACGGCAGCGCCGTGACCGATAGCGCCGGACGGATAATGCGCGTTCGTGCCGATCGCGCCGTGGTATTGGCCACGGGGGGCTTCGCCAACGATGTCAGGTTTCGCGCGTTGCTCCAGCCTCAACTGAGTGAGGCCCTCCAAACCACCAACCACAAAGGGGCTACAGCCGAAGGGCTTGTGGCTGCCTTGCGCATCGGCGCTTTTCCGGTTCATCTTTCCCGGATCCAGTTGGGCCCCTGGGGCTGTCCCGACGAAAAAGGCTATGGCCGGGGCGGTCGCTTTGCCGCCTATGCCGTTTTCCCGGCCGGCATTCTGATCGATCCGGCCACCGGGCGGCGGGTGGTCGACGAATGGGCCGACCGTCGGATACGTTCCCAGGCCATGATCCGGGTCGGCCATCCCTGTCTGGGTATCGTGGATGCAATCGGTGCCGAGGCGGACCGCGACAGCTTGGAGCACGGCCTCAAATCCGGCCGCATCGGGGCTTTCCAAACACTTGCCGATCTCGCCGCGGCTTTTGACATTCCGGCCCAACCGCTTCGGGACACTGTGGAAGCTTACAACGGCGCCATTGAAGATGGTCGCCCCGACCCATTCGGCAAGCCGCTGACCCCATCGGCTGTCAAGGTTGCCGTGCCCCCATTCCATGCCATTCGTCTCTGGCCCAAGGTGCACTATACCCCAGGCGGGGTGGCGATCAATTCAAGAACGCAGGTTCTGGATCTCGACGGCAAGCCCATCCCGCGTCTCTACGCCGCCGGGGAAGTCTGCGGCGGGGTGCATGGCGCCAGCCGTCTGGGAAGCTGTGCCTTGACGGAGGGGCTCGTTTTCGGGCGCATCGCCGGCAGGGAAGCCGCATCCCTTCCCTCAAGGACGACAGCAGCGGCCGAGGGCTGACGGAATGAGGTCGAAGGTTGCACCGGAGGGTATTTTGGCCAGACGTGGGGACTGACAAAATGCGGCATGCGTATTGACAAATATCGTCAACCGGCCGCCTTTATGATTTTCCACCTTTTTTTCATATGCTTGAAATCAATACAAAAATATGTTTTGATGGGGTTTGGTACGAAGATTGCTGTGTTTGTCCGGCAAGAGGCAATCACGGGGTCGAAAAATATCTCACGCTCATTCTGCCTGGTAATACGGACCACTTGCTTCTGACGCTCAAGACCCCCTGATTGCCGTCAAACGTTTCATTTCACCCTCCTTTGCGCTAGGGGGCAAGACATGGGGTCTTGCCCCCTAATTTTTTGTGCATCGGCGTGAAGGTTGGTTCTTGGCTCTCCAACTTCCACTTTTTCATTTCATAATTATAGGCCCGGTCGAGAAAATATTTTCCAGCTTTTTTCCCCAAAAACAATACGGCTGCCATTTTCACCGGAAAACGCGAGATGCATCATGAAAAAGAATGGAAATGTTTTGTTATGGCGTCAGGTCGGTAGGATCGCCGTGACATTGTTCACGGGATACAACGCGATTTTGTTGATGGTCGTCGGCGTACTTATGGCCGCTGGCGATTCTCTCGCGGGGCCGCACGTCTGGCGCATGCCCGGCGGTATTCTGCTGATTGTTTTAGGTCTTCTGTTTTGTGTGGGTGGTTTTGGTTTCTGCGCCGGCCGGGTCTGGGCACGGAAGGTCCTTTTTCCTGAAGCGACGCGATCCGACGATCCGGCGTATTCGGTCGCACCGCCCTGAAGACAGGGCATACTGCCCAGCTACGTGGGCGTTTTGGTCATGGTTTAGGCCAGCGTGCTAGGGGTCTAACCCATTGATGACCCATTTTATTTCGTCCCTTCCCTCACCCTGGCGATATCTCTCCGCAAAATCTATCTTCATTTTAAAATTCTGAAATAATTTAGTTTTATCATTATAGGCCGCCTATCGTACGCCCTGTCTCGGGAGCTTCATGCATGGGCTGGGGAGCGAAATCCGGCACGTTTCGCCCTTCCTGGCATTTCTTTTGCCATGGTGGAGCCTGCCATTGGCCGTTTCCGATCACCGTCAACCAAACCTGGAGGATGTTGTCCCTATGCGCCCCATGCGATACGCCGGATTGCCGAACATCCTGAAGACAATTGCTTCCGGCTTGGCGACCTCTGCCGCTTGCTTCTGGATGATTCTGGCCGTGTCCCCGGGATGCGGTTGTCTTTTCTCACCCGTTGACGCTGAAGCGCAACAGGAGGACACGATCGTCTATATCCGATCGGGCCGGGATGCTTTTACGGCGACCCTGGTACCCGACCCCGCATCGGGATCGGTGCCCCGGGATCCGGCCCTGGTGGAGGCCACCGCCAATCGCAAGCCGGTCGCCGTTCAACTGGCAGCCGGCCAGGATGGGGCGGTGGAGGTGAACGGCACCCTGCCCGGTCTGACGGATGGGCGGCACAGGGGCACCGTGACAACCCTGACGCCGGATGGCCCCCGCAAGGACCGCAAGCAGCTCCTGATCATGGTGGATTCCCAGCCTCCGACGATCGAGCGGGTGGCACCGGAGGGCGATCTTTTTCCCCGTGGGGCAGGTGCGGTTCGCTTTCACATTACCGATCCCGGGGATGGTTCGGGTGTTGCCGTCGATCCCGCGGCCTGCGGCCTCAATGTCGTGGTGCAGGGGGCCGCGCTCCAGGATACATGCCTGTCCTACGACAAAAACGTGCTCAGCCTCGGCGTTTTCCTGGCGTTTCCCAAAGGGGCTGCGCCACACGATGCGAGCTTCAGCGTGACGGTGGCCGTGCAGGATCGGGCCGGCAATGTGGGCCGCGCCACCGAGACCTTCCAGGTCAGAAGCCCGACGCCTCCGGTTTTCACGATATATGCGTGCAAGGGGCTGGAAACCTACATCGAAACGGAGGGGGAATTCCTTGTGGAGCCCGTTTTCAGCGCCATGGCCCTGACCGCCGGAACCGATAGACAGCTCGACGTGGTTACCCGCGGCAGCTTCGGCAAAGACTATGTCTATCCCGACAAAGTGCGTGAACTCATGCGCCGCTGGGAAGGCGTCGATCGCGCAACCGAGGCCGAAGTGGTCTCTCTGAATACCTTTTTTCAAAAAATTGTCGGGGAACGCGTGGAGATTCAAAGCACATCCGACATCCTAACGGTCCACAAATTGGAAGACCGCGATTTCAAAGACAGCCGCGTTTCCTTTTCGATTCGTCAGAACAAGCCTGCCATGATGGGTGACCAGGTCAGCGACTTGCTGGTAACGGTCCCCGTATCCTTCCACATCGATCCGTCGAAGGTCGACTTTTGTGAAGCCCAGCAGCAAAGGGACCGGTACGATAGTGAGGACAACACCTACGACCATATCCCGGAAGATGCATTTGTCTTCACCTTCGAGACGATCACCGTGCCGGTCTACCTGGAAACGGCTGCCCAACCGTTTGCCCTGATGGTGGAACAGGAAGACGATCAGCTCACCGCGCGCGTGCGGCTCTCCCCCATAGAATTGATGGATACCGCCGCTTCCTGGTTCGCGTTTCAGGGAGATACCTATTGGTTCGAACGTCAGGGGGACGCCTGCGTGGCCAAAGGGCCGGCGCGGGAGGGAACGATTCATTACGAGGTCGGTGTGGCCCACAGGATCGCTGAATTTCTCGATCCTGAAGTCGGGGACGCCAGCCCCGCATTGAGGACGGAAGGGGACATCGTCGTCTGTCTGGATCCGCCGCGGATCGAGGGGTTTCGCTACGACCGGCAGACCAATAGCTTGCGGGCCTCCATAAGTGATGAGGGTACGGCGCTGGACGAGCTGTCCATCCAGTTGGAAATCGTCGGGTTTCGGCCGGAGACGACCTTTGATCCGCGCACCGGGGAATTGACGGCCGACCTTTCGTTTACACCGGTGTCGGTGCTGACGGCCACGGTGGCGGTCACCGACCTGGCCGGGCAGACGACCCGGGAAGCCTGTACGATTTTCGGAGATGCGGAAAAAGAAGACGATAGCGACACCTCGGCAACCGAGATGGCAAACCATCCGCGTACCGCCGTCCGGGGCCCCTACACGTCCCCCCGATCCTATTACATGAAGGATGTCGAACAGATTTTGGGGACCACGGCCGCCGGCAAGGCCCTGGTGCAGGTTTGCGAGGACGTCATGCAGTGGGGCTATCATGCGGAGGGTGCGTTTGTCCCCCTCGGCAGGGGGGCCCGGTCCATGCGACTGGTTCAGGTGCGTCCGCTGGATGCCGAGCAAGTCTATACTATAGGCCGGGCGCTTTCCGAAGATTTGCCCCTTCGGGTGGAAGTCCTGGGAACGCACTACGACCATGCATTGTATGCGCCCCTGCCATCGGGCCGCGGCGTCACTTCCTTGACCGTTACCGGCGGTTATGGCACCAGCGATGCGACGCTGAGGTTGTACCTGCTGGTGATGGCGCAAAAGGGCAGCCGGCGTATCCCGATCACCGATGCCTGCAGTTATGGGATGGGTTTTTCCTACCAGGCCGTCAAGGAGTGCCGCGTGGAGGAGCGGGACATCCTGCCGCCGGTCATCGATGCGGCCTATGACGCGGGTAGCGGCCTGCTGAATGCCGCCATCCACGACCACGGCATGCCCTTGTCCCAGCTCGAGGTGGATTTCACCGCCCGAAGCGATACGTCCCGAAGCGATGTGGTTTGGGGGGCGGGCTATGCGCGGAACACCGAAGGGGGACGGCCGCCGTTTACGTTTCGCAACGGGGTGTTCGCAAGCCGGTTTACGCCGCCGCCTGACCAGGGGGAATTCTTTGTTCTTCGGCTCGGTGCAGAGGACAAGGCCGGCAACCGCAGTCATGTGCTCATCGACGTGGTGGTGCCCCGTGAGCCCCCCGAGGTCAGCCTCGCGGTCGAGACCCGGCAGCCCCATCAGGTGTCCAGCCGCGGCGGCGAGGAAGCCTCCGTCTATCTGACGGCGGAAGCCCGGGACGACTCCGGGATTGTTCCGGAGCAAACGACCCTCTGGCTGGACGGCCAGGTGCTCGCCCCCTTCTACCGCTATTCCCATTTGGCAGACACCTCCTGGAATGACCGGTTTCACTTCAATGCGCTTTATCTATCCGGCCTGGAAGAAGGCGCGCATCTAGCCCGTTTTCGCGCCACGGATGCGTTGGGCCTCCGGGCTGAAACCACGGCGCCCTTCGACTTCGAGCTGGCGCCCTTCATCTACAACTTCAAGGTCTTGCCGGATGCGGTGCAGAACAGCGGCGGTCCGGCCCTGACCGCCATGATCCTCGATCTGGGGGGGGATCTGGACGTCGACGGGCTGGCGCTGACCATCGACGGAGAGGCGGTGGATACGTCCATGCTCTACTACGACCCGGACAGCGGGTATTTTGCCGTCGAAGGACCCCTGGCCCTCTCGGACGGCCAGCATGTGGCGGCGGTCACCGCAACGGACAGCCGGGGAAACCGGGCCGAGGATGCCCTGCGCTTTACCCGGGCTTCAGACATCAGCGCATTTTCGCGGATGGACGGGCAGGTTCTCGCCATCGACAGCCTAACACTGATGGAGCTCGAAGATCACAACGGCGACGGGCGGGCCAACCCCGGCGAGCTGGTGCGCCTCTTTATCACGCTGCACAACGGGGCGGATCAAACGTCTCCCTGCTCCGGGCGCCTTTCCAGCGAAGACGTGGACATCGTCGTCGAAACCGGAGAACTTCGCTTCGATGCGATCGGCTTGGATGCAATGGCTTCGGCGAGGGGATTCGATGTGCGGATCGGCCGCGATGTCCTGGAGAAGACCATCAGCGATCCCTACGAAGCCTATTTCAACCTGCGCGTGACCTGCGCGCCGGATCCGGAACGGGTGCTGCCCCTGGCCCTCCCGATTTTTACGCCGACGATCCCGGGGTCTGGCGGTATGACCCTTACCCTGGACCGCCTGCCGCCCACCACCACCGCGGGCACCTACCGCGTGGAAGGTACGGTTGCCAGCAGCACTTCGATGATCGACTGGATGGAGATACGGGTAAACGGTGTTTTGCAGGGAGCGGTCTCCTTCGATCGGGAGGGGGGACGGTTTACCGCGGATGTCAACCTCGCCGAGGGCGCCAACACCATCGAAGCGACCGGAGTGGACGGCGCGGGCATGCGGGGGGCGGCATCGGGCTTCATCTATCGGACCGTATCTTTCAGGCCGCCGTCCATAACCATCACCTCGCCCGGCAGTGGGGACCGCTACCAGTGCAACGACTTGAGGGTCACCGGTACGTACCGCACCGGCAGCGGGAGTCTCGGCGAAATCAGGGTTGACGCTCCCTGGGCAGGGGGCAGCTGCCCGGTTACGATCATCGACGACGCCCATTTTACGGTCGAATGCGGCAATGTTCTCTACGGTCCACGGGGCCACTACGACATCGAGGCCGTCATAAGAACGAGCGACGGCGCCGAGGCGGTGGATACCCTGACGATTTTTGTGGAAAGCTGCAGCTGATGAGGCCTCATTGGCGAGATCGCGCAAGGGAAGGCGGCCGCCAAGCCGCTGCCTTTGTCGTCCTGATCGGGCTGTGTGTTTGCTGGGCGGCGCCCGGGGTGGCCCAGGACGATCTGCGGATCCCGCTCAATGATGCCGGCGTTTTCGATCCCGATCAGGGGCCCCTCGCCATCCGTTACACCCTGTTGAAAGACGCAGAAGAGGTGAGCGTCCGTATAAGGGACAAGCGGGGCCAGGTGGTGCGGCAGGAACGCTTGATCGAGCTCCTGGCCGGGGACCACGTCCTTGCCTGGGACGGGCGGGATGCCAATGGCGATCGGTTGCCTGAGGGCAATTACGAACTGGTCTTTGAGGCGCGTTTCAAGGACGGGAGCACCGGCGGCGGCACGGTCGCAGTACGCATAGCACAGATGGCGCCCCTTCCGGACGCTCCGGCACCGGAACTTCTCCCGCCGCAAAGACACCGCCATAAGATCAGCGGTTCGGTGTCGTCCATCTGGCGCCATGACGGGGAAAATCATGAGGGCACGGGGCAGGTGCGGGCGCGGACCCTCTTTTCCTACGCGGACGATACCCGCCGGGCCGAGGGCGTGCTGGCGTTCATCGACACCTACCCCGGCGGCGATACCAACTGGGATGCCAGCCAGGGCTTTGTGGAGCAGCGTTGGCGGGCCGGTCAGATACGGGGGGTCTTCCGGGAGGGATTGGGCGCCTTTGACGACCCGGTCAAGCTTTTCAGCGATTTCAAGAGCGAGCGCCAGAAGTTCGGTTTCCGGGTGGACCAGGAGATCGGGAGGCTCGAGGCCACCGGCCTGGCCTTCACCACCGAAGGCGATGTGGACGCGGAAGCCTCCGGGGCGGCGGCCCGCCTGCGATTCGGGGAAGAAGACGGCTGGCGGATCGGGACGGGTTTCACCCACCGGGAGGCCCGGTTGCCCGGCGACCGCGATGACCGTTACCGCAACCAGGCCATGGCGGCCGACCTGCAGGTGCCCATCATCGCGCCGCTGACCCTGCTTTGCGAATTCATTCACACCGAGGATACCGAGAAGAGCAGCGACAACGGCTATACCGCCCTTGCGGCCTGGGACCAGGGCCGGCTGCGCTTGTCGGCGGGCTACATCGATCTGGGCCAAGACTTCGCCGCCGACTTCGCCGATCCTTTGCACGGAATCGCCAGCGATGCCAGGGGCCTGGAGGCCAGTGCCGACCTCGTCGTGCCGACTCCCGGGCCCTTTTTTAAGAACCCCATTGTTACGGTGCGGTTCTTCGATCTCAAACGCCACAGCAATGACGAAGCCCTGCGCGAGGTGGACGCCTCCCTGCGCTTTGCAGCCGGTGGGCGGGATTCCTTCTTTCTCAACTGGTACGGCCAGGAGGATGAAAACGGCACCACCCACACCTTCTTGGGAACCGCCACCCACCGCTGGAACCCCCGCTGGTCCTCCAGCCTGCAAGTGAACCGCATCGACGCGGAGGAAAGCGGCACCTGGCGCTTCACGCTGGATACCGTCTACCGGAGGGAGGCGCGGACCGCCCGGGTTGCGGTGGAATATATCCGCCGTACCATCGACGCGTCGACCCTATCGCCCTTCGAGGAGACCAGCTTGCGACTGGACTGGGCCAGTCCGCGCTGGGGCGTGCAGTTGCAGACCCGCTACAGCGAGAGGGAAGACGATCGTGCTACCAATGTCTTCGGCCGGGTGGAATACCGCCGGGAGTTCCTGCACCGCTATCAATGGGTTACCTACGCCTCCCTGGGCAGCCGTTCGGCCTTCGATTTTGAAAAGCAGGTGGAGGTGGGGGTGGCGTTGCGGTTTTGAAACCCAACCGTTTCAGCAATTCTATCGATTGGAAGGGCAGCAATGAACTTCAGAGAATCCTTATGGGTGATGCTTCTGCTCCTATTTATCCAGGCCTGCGGTGGCCTGCGCACCGAACTTTATCGCGAAGAGACCCTCTACCGCTACAAGGGTGCCTGCAAGCTATATCAGCAAGGCGACTATACGGCCGCCGGGACGGGCTTTGAAGCCGTGGCCGCAATGGATCCGGACTACGGCCCGGCCCATGCCGCCCTGGGCCACTTGGCCCTGATCCGCGAAGACTACCCGGCCGCTTTGACGCATTACCAGGATGCCGTTGCCGCGGATTCGGAATTAGAGCCCGTCCTGCAGCCCTTCATCCTGGTTGCCCTGGCCCACAGGGCGCGCGCACCCCTGCGGCAAGCCGGGGTCAGCCTCGGCCAGCTCTACCCTTTGCTCATGGCGGATCGACGCTCGGAGGTGGAGGCGATCCTGGCCCAGGATTTCCCTCTTCGATTGCTGTCCGGCGACACCATGGGCATCACCCCGGGCCGATTGGGCGAGATGCAGCAAAAGATCGCGGCAACGGCTGATCCGACTATGGGAAGCTTGCGCTTTCGCCTTTTTGCCGGCTACCTGCTCTTCTACGGACAGACGGACGACGACCTCGCGGCGGCCCTGATCGGCAGCACCGTCAGCGAAGCCGATGGCCGTGTAAAGCAGGAGGCTCTGATCGTTTTAGGGCAGCTCCACGAACGCCGGGGCGATGCCAACGCGGCCGTGGAGGCCTACCTGGCCGCCGTGGATGCCGGCCTGCCCATGACGGATGTCGCTCACCATCTGGCCCGCGTCTACGGGGTGGATATCGAAAGCATCCTGCCGCCAAGAGATCATAGAGACGAGCCAACCAAAAATGCCGCGTCGGTCAAGCCAATGGGCATCGAAATCGCAACCTATTTACCCCCGTCGAAGATCGGGGACGGTGTTGAAATTGTGCGTTTCTATCATGAAGATGTATCGGTAGAGAGTGAAAATGCCAAGAATAGCCAGAATCGACGCGTCGGGGGCACCATACCACATCATCGGCCGCGGCATTGAACGGAGAAAAGCTGGCGGCTGAGTTGGCGATTTCTTCACACTAGAAGAAACGCATAATTTCATCCCCCTCCCCAGCCCGTCCAGCCCGGAGGTTTAGCCCAGGGTGCGCCGATGACCGACAGAAGGCGAGAACGCCCTCATCGTGAACATTGGTGGAATGAATGAATCATTTCATTTCGAAACAACTCGTCGCTTTGATGATTGTTTTCCTCTTAGGTCTCACAGGACCTGGTGTGCAAGGCGGCGAAGTCATGTTGCCGCTTGTATATGAAGGCGACCTCGATCTATCCAACTGGCTGATGAGCGAGAAGCTCGACGGGGTGAGGGGGTATTGGGACGGTTGTCGGCTGTTGTCCAAAAATGGAACGCCCTTCGAACCGCCTCCGGCGTTTACCCGCAATTTCCCGGATTTTGCAATCGAGGGCGAAATTTGGGGCGGACGCAACACCTTCGAAAAGACCATCGGCATCGTCAAGCAGGAAGGGCCCCACGCGGGGTGGTTGGAATTACACTTCGCCATCTTCGATGTTCCAAAAGCCCCCGGTGGATTTGAAGCACGACTGAGCCAAGCGGCCGAATGGTTTGCAGAGCACCCGTCCAAATTTGCCTTTGTCATCGAACACCGTCCTGCGGTGAGTCCAAAGCATTTGGACCACGAACTGAAGCGGATCGAAAAACTTGGTGGGGAGGGGATCATCCTCAGAAGATGTGGATCCCCCTATATCCCCGGACGAAGCCGGGACATCCTGAAAGTCAAAAGCTATGACGATATGGAGGCCGTGGTGATCGCCCATCTTCCAGGAAAGGGAAGGAATGCCGGCCGATTGGGTTCCTTGCTGGTGACCCTGCCGGAACGCAAGCTGCAGTTTAAAATCGGTACCGGCTTTTCCGACGCCGACCGGCAAAATCCGCCGCCCATCGGGTCCCTCGTCACCTTCAAGTATTATGGTTTTTATGCGTCGGGCATTCCCCGATTTCCGTGCTTTCTAAGAGTCAGGATCCAAGGGGACGGGGTTGAAAAGTTGCGTTTCTAACGCGGTATAGAAACCGAATTGTGACATATGCCGAGAAAAGCAAGAATTGACGCCCCTGGCGCCCTACACCACATCATCGGCCGTGGCATGGATAAGCGGTATATCTTCATTGATGATTTAGACCAAAGCGATTTTGTCGAACGACTATCCCGCATTGTCAGCGAAAGCGGAACCCGATGTCTTGCTTGGGCTTTGGTGTCCAACCATTTCCACCTTCTCTTGCAAACGGGTAACGTACCAATTGCAACAGTTATGCTACGGTTACTGACGGGATATGCGCTTGTCTTCAATAAACGCCATCAACGTCATGGCCAGTTGTTTCAGAATCGTTATAAATCCATCTTATGCCAGCAGGATCGCTACCTGTTGGCATTAATTCGCTACATTCATTTGAATCCCTTGCGCGCGGGTCTCGTGGTAGATCTCGAGACCCTCGACACGTACCGCTTTTGTGGCCATAGCCGATTGATGGGGCGCATCACAGACGGTTGGCAGGAAGTGGACGATGTCCTGGCCCTTTTTGGTGACGAGAAACCGGCGTCTATTGGACACTATCGCCGATTTCTTCAAAAAGGGGCAGGGATGGGCAAAATCCCCGAGTTCACCGGTGGCGGCCTTGTGCGTAGCGTTGGTGGCTGGGGTGTCCTAAAATCAATGCGTCGCATGAATAGCCACCTTAAAGGTGACGAGCGTATTCTGGGGGACAGCGGCTTTGTGCAGCAGGTGCTCCATGCGGCCCACGAGCGTTACGAAAGTCATTTTGCATTAACCGCCTCAGGCTGCACCTTTGATACAATTGTCGCACGCGTCGGAGAGCGGTTGGGGTTTCCTGCCGAAGCTATTCTGTCACCCGGCAAACAGCCTGAGCGTGTGAAAGCCCGCAGCCTGGTCGCTTATCTGGCGGTCAGGCAATTGGGCATGCCAGGAACCGATGTCGGCAAACGACTGGGCGTGAGTAAATCAGCGATCAGTAGGGCGGTTGCGCGTGGGGAACCCCTGGCAGCAGCGTTGTCGATCTCCTTGGTGTAGGTGCCGAACGCAACTTTTCAACCCCGTCCCCCTGGTGGTCGAAATACACTGCTTCGGCCGCTTCAATACCTTCCGGGCCGTATTGATTTCGTCGCACTTTAGGCCCAGGTACCAATCAAGCGGGAAGGAAGGTCGTTTTTCTGGCCGGCGGCCACGTCACGTGAAGTCTTGCCCCGGAGACCTTGCCACGGGTTGCGGCTGTTGCCCGAAGCACCTCCACCCGTGTCCTTGACCAACACTCCCACACGAAAGGAGATCCCCATGGCATCCGAAGAGCAACATCAGATGTACAAGTGCGGCAATTGCCAGCGCATCGTTTACCTGATGGAAGCCGGCAAGGGCGGCCAGCTCAAGTGCTGCGACCGGGAAATGGAGCAGATGAGCGAGGAAGACAAAAAGCCCTATCATCCCCGTTTTCCCAAACCCGGATCGCCTTGATACGGGGTCAGGTTTCGTGCCCAAGCCTGATGGTCAAAGCTCGCTGTCGATACGCCGGAGGCCTTCGTTTTTGGCCATGGCCACTGCCTCCTCGAACTCAGCGTGGGTGATGCGCCGGGACAGGGGATCCCCATTTTGGATCTCGCCGCAGGGGTGGTACTGGTCCATGATATTGACATAGGTGTCCGTGGAGATTTGCATGGCCAGAAAGCGCATGGCTTCGCGGGTTCCGGCCAGGCCTTGGGGCAGGACGAGGTGCCGGACGAGAAGGCCCCGCAGGGCGATGCCGCGCGCGTCCATGACAAGGTCGCCCGTCTGGCGGTGCATTTCCTTCAACGCGGCCTTTGCCGTCTGGGGGTAGTCCGGCGCCTCGGAGTAGATGCGGGCGGTGTCGGGTTCGGTATATTTGAAATCGGGCATGTAGATGTCGACCACCCCGTCGAGCAGCGCGAGGGTTTCCAGGGCGTCGTAGCCCCCGGTGTTGTAGACCAGCGGCAGGCGGAGGCCGGCCTCGATGGCCTTGGGCAGTGCCTGCAGGATCTGGGGCACGAAGTGTGACGGGCTGACGAAATTGATGTTGTGGCAGCCCCTTTCCTGGAGGGCGATCATGATGCGGCTGAAATCTTCGGGCCGAATGGCTTCCCCTCTTCCCCATCGACTGATTTCGTCGTTCTGGCAGAAAATGCAGCCGAGGTTGCAGTGGGTCATGAAAATCGTTCCGGAACCGCCCCGCCCCACCAGCGGTCGCTCTTCCCCGAAGTGCGGGCCGTAGGAGGATATCTCGGGCAGAAGGCCCGCCCGGCAGAATCCCTTTTCACCCTCCGCCCGGTTGCAGCGGCATTGCCGGGGGCAGACGGTGCACGATTCCAGCAGCGCCATGGCTGTTGCAATGCGCTCTTCCAGCAGCCCCTCTTCATAGGTTTTGAGATAAGCAGGCTGAAATTTCGGGGATGGCACGACAGGGCATCCTTTTGTGAAGTGGCAGACCCACCCAGGACTGCGCCGTTCTCCGTGGCGCACTACGGCCGGACCGCCGTCGGGGCAATCCTACGCTTGGATGGCCGGCGACATTGGGTCCGCTTTTAGGTCTACCCTTACGTATAGATTGGGCTCTGTGCAGCGTCTTGACATCATTGCCAGCATTCTTAGGGTAACTTAAGTGGTGTTTTGCGGGTCCGCAAGGCGTACCCGGGAGTTGGATCGCCCAGATCCCCATCACCACTCCTTCCTCTCAAGCGGGGCCGCTCTGGCCCCGCTTTTTTGAGGCACGCTAAAATCAACGCCGTTTATTATCAAGCCCCGCGGCGGCCGGCGGGGCTTGATTCTCCATCCGCTTTACGCTATTCCATGCGGCCATCATGATGGAATCGGAAATGGAAAACGCTCACACCGTATTGATCGTCGACGACGATCTGAACCTGCTGCGGTTCCTCGAAAAACGGCTGTCCACCTGGGGGTATACGGTGAGCACGGCCGCAAACGGACACTTGGGGATCGATGTCGTTCAATCCTCGGCCCCCGACGTGGTGCTTACCGATCTTTACATGCCCGAAGGAGACGGTTTCGAGCTGCTGCAGGCGGTTCGTCGGACCCACGCCACCCTGCCGGTCATCATCATGTCCGGCCAGGGGGAGCTGCGGGATGCGATCCAGGCCCTGCGGCTGGGGGCCTGGGATTACATCTACAAGCCCATCGAGGAAATGTCGATCCTGCGCCTGGCCATCGAGCGGGTGCTGGAAAAGGCCCGCCTCATCGAGGAAAACAGGGCCTACCGGGATCACCTGGAGGATATGGTGAACCGCAAGAGCGCCGAGCTGCTGGCCCAGCAGCAGGTTCTCGTGGAC
>CAYMQN010000066.1:0-16771 GCA_964392545.1 uncultured Desulfobacteraceae bacterium | reverse complement strand
GGAAAGCAAACCGGCCAAGAAAAAAGCGGCGCCGGCAAAGGCCTGAATAAGGGAGGGGAGACGGTTCACGCCCGGGACCGGCTTCCGGGCGGGCCGTCGTCGCCATCCGGCTCCATAAAGAAACCGCCCAATTTCAATTCTGCTCGCCGCCTTCCCTATCGCAGCCCCAATGCTTAAGATGCTGTGCACAGCCGGGGGCCTTGCCCCAAGGCCTCGTGCGCCCTTCCAGAACCACCAAACGACGCGTATCGGAGCGGGCCCCTGATTCACGCAATGGACGTTTCAAAAACCGATTGCGGTGGTCCTCCCGTCCTCTACGGCGTCGGCTTTCCCTATGAACGCAAGGGAAGCCCTGCTCAGAAAGACCGCTGATAGCGTATGAGACGACGCATGATCATCCTGACCGTGGGGCTTGTCGTTCTGGCGGCAGGGGTCCTGAACCCTCCCTGCCGCGGCGCCGAAATCATTGCCCGCGACGGGACCCTGGTGCAATACGACACAGGATTGGTGCAGGATCCAGTGTCCGGGTTGGACTGGTACCCGGGGCCGGATCGGGGCATGAGCTGGGCGGAGGCCCGGCAGTGGGTGGTCGGGCTCGATGTGCTGGGGGGCGGTTGGCGGATGCCGACGCGCACCGAGCTGCAATCCCTCTTCCGCATTGGAGACGGGGTGCGCCACATTACACCGCTTTTGGCCAATTCAGGGTACTGGCTTTGGGCCGGACAGTCGCCGGATAGCGCCGATCGATGGCTTTTCGGCTTCAGCTACGGGGGCGAAGGCTGGAGCGGCCAGGCACCGTACGACGGCGGCCGGGCCATTGCCGTGCGAGAAACGGCAGGACGCTGAAGCGCCCGGTGCTCATGGCGGCGCCGGGTGATCCTGGGGAGGCGTCTGCCGCAGGTCGCGGATTTTCCGGTTCAAAAGGCGCGTGGACCATGCCGCAAGGCCCGCCACGGCCAGATCCACGGCCGTGAGCGGGGCAATCTTGAGCAGGCGGCGAAGGCCCGGCAGCCGATGAACCCCGACCTGCGCCGCCAGCACCAGGACCAGCGCTGCTTTCAACACGGGATTGGGGGGCCGTTTGTCAGATGACGCCCCGTCGGAGGACCAGGGCCGGCAGGTCAGGGCGTGGAGCACCTTGGCCGCGGAAAGCGATTCGTAGGCCAGCGTGGCCGTCCGGGCCGCCGGCCCGTAGCGCGCCAGCCCGTAGACCAGGGCCGTCAACCCTCCCCCGGTCAATACCGCCGACTCGATCAACAAATCCTGCAGATCACGTCGCGAAAAAAGCGGCTCCCCCCGGTCCCGCGGCCGTTCGAGGCCGATGCCGGCCTTGGCCGGCTCGCCGAGCAGTGCCAACCCGGGGGCCAGATGGGTCAAGGGACTGACCTGCACCGGGCGCAAGCCCGCCAGAGCCGCTGCGGGGGCCATGACGGCGCCGCCGGCGGTCAGCAGCACCTCGCTGAAATGAATGGCGATGAAGTAGCGCAGGGCGCGCTTGAGGTTGCGATACGCCGCCCGGCCTTCGACGATGGCGGTGGACACGGAGGTGATATTGTCGCGTTCGAGCACCATGTCGGCCACTTCGCGGGCGGCGTCGGTGCCGCTGAGCCCCATGGCGATGCCAACGTCGGCGGCCCTCAGGGCGGGCCCGTCGTTGATGCCGTCTCCGGTCATGGCGACCACTTTCCCCTGGCGCTGATACGCCTGGATGATCTGGAGTTTCTGGGCCGGATTGACGCGGGCAAACACCTTCACGTCGCGGATGAGGGCCGAGGCCAGCTCGGGGGTCAAGGCGTCGAAGCGCGACGAATCGACGATCTTGAGCTCGGATCCCTCGCCAAGCCCGATCTGGCGGGCCACGCCCTCGGCCGTCGAGCTCTGGTCGCCCGTGATCATGACGGTCTGGATACCGGCCTGATGCAGCCGTGTCATGAGCGCCGCCACGCCCTCGCGAATGGGCTCGGCCATGCCCACGAGGCCGATCCAGGTCATGGTCTCGTCCCGGGCGGGGTCGTCCGGTAGGGGTTTCGAGGTCGTGTACGCCAAGCCCAGCACCCGCAGGGCGCTGCCCGCCATGCGCTGATTTTGGCTTTCGATGCGGTTCCGGGCCGCCTCCGTCAATTTGATGCGCCGCCCGCCGCGCAATTGCCACGCACACTTTTCGAGCACTTCGGCGGGATCGCCTTTGGCGGAAATCATGTACCGCCCCCCCGGCGCCGTGTGGATCGTGATCATGATGCGGTCGAGATCGCCCCGATGCTTTACTTTTTGCAGTTTATAGCGGCGTGCGAGCTTTTGGGGATCGAGTCCCGCCAACAAGGCCAGGTGCAGCAGGGCCACCTCGGTGGGCGAGCCGCTGATCCGCCGGCTGCCGGAGATCCCCTCATCATGAACCCGGGCTTCGGTGCACAGGGCGCAGACCAGCAGCAAACGATGCAAATCCCGGTCCTCGAGGGGCGTCAAACGCTCCCGCTCGCTCCAAAAGGCGCGCTGCTCCAGCCGGATTGCTTTCCCAGCCGTATGGATCTGTTGCACGTTGATCCGTGTCCGGGTCAGGGTGCCGGTTTTGTCGAAGCCGATCACCTGAACGGCACTCAGACTCTCCAGGGAATAGACCCGCCGGAGGGCGACACGTTTGCGCTGCAGCCGCCGGAAACCCAGCGCCACGTTGACATTCGCCGCCGAAGGCAGGCCCGCGGGCATGCCGGCGGCGGCAATGGCAAGGGCGGGCGCCATGGCCCGCATCAGACTGCGCCCCCGCAGCAGGCCGAGTGCCAGTACACCGCCGCTTATGGCCAGCGCGGTTTTCAGAAGGGACTGGGAAAGGGTGTTGATCTTGGCCATCACCGGGGCTTGCGGCGGCAAGGTTTCGCGATACAGGGCGTTTAAATTGCCGTAGGCGGTCTGATTGCCGACGGCCACGACCACGCCGCGCCCCTCGCCGCCCACCACCAGCGTGCCCATGAAGGCCATGTTGCGCCGCTCGAAGATATGCGTGGCCTTGTCGGGAACGGCGCCGCTGATTTTCTCGACGGGGGTGCTCTCGCCCGTCAGGAGCGACTCGTCGATTTTGAGGTGGGCGGCCTGCAAGATTCGGCAATCGGCGCTCACATAGGCGCCCGGCGCCAATGCGACGATGTCGCCCACTGCCAGCGCTTCGCCCGGCACGACGCCCCACGATCCGCCCCGCAGCACGCGGGCCGGGGGAAGTGGTCGACGCTTGGAAACGGCGATGGTCTTCTCGGTGCGCCGATCGATGGCATACCCCACCAGAGCATTGGCGGCCAGGGTGAACGCGAGCAGGGTGGCTTCGATGGCGGCCCCGCCAAGAACAATCGCTACGACCTCGGCGCACAGCAACGCGGTGGGCAGCACGAGAAACTGCTCTTTCAGGACCTCGCCGCGACCGCGCAGTGGGGGATCGTGGATCACATTGGCGCCATGGATCCGGCTGCGCTGCGCTGCGGTTTCAGGATCGAGACCCTGTTCGAGAGCCGAATCCACCCGCTGCAAAACCTGGGTTGCGGTAAGTCGGTGCCAGACGGCCGTTTGGTCTTCATCGACGCCAAGGCCCAATGGTGAAGCTTTGGCATCGCCGCGGGGCGGCGATGTCACGGCCTGTCGCAGCATTGCGGCGACACCCTGCCAGACCAGGGTCGTATCGAAAAAGACTAGCACGGACGTCGTTGTCGGGTTTGCCCTGACCCGGAGGATGCCGGGCCGTCGGCGCAGGTCATCTTCCAAACGTCGGGCAGCCTCGGCCGCTTGGTAAAGGTGGGGTACCCGGAATCGAGCCCTACCTGGAACCCGGGTATGCAAGGGTCTTACGGTTGCATCCATATCCAACACCTTTGGACAGCTCGATGCGCGAGGGAGCCGGCATATGGCCCGATGAGATGCAGGTCTGTATGAAAAGCGGCGCTAGCCAGGAAAACCGAACGCAGGATCCACCCCCTCGAGGTCACCGCATGTGGGGGATCGATCTACCGGTTCAAGGTCCGGGACGATGCTGTAAATCAATTTGTCGAAATCTAACATTCCGCAAACTTTTTCCACACGCAATATCGGTTATTGACGCAAACGGGTTGTTCTTCAACCCCAACATTTTTCCTCAATGACCGTTCTTTATTGATCCTTATCAGAAAAGGAATCCAATATGAAGCTCAGTCATCAAGGCAATTCTGTCAAACGCCGCCGTGTCATTTTCACCTACAAGGACTCACAGGCCAGAGAGGTTGTCGTTTCCGGCGACTTCAATGCATGGGACCCATCTTCCCACCCGATGAACCCAAAAGAGGGGGGCTGCTGGCAGAAAATCATGATGTTGCCACCCGGGGAATACGAATACAAGTTTGTCGTGGATGGCCAGTGGCGGACGGATCCGCAGAATCTGCATCAGTGCACCAATTGTTTCGGCACTTTCAACAACGTTCTGCTGGTAGCTGCCAAGGGGCCATAAACTGCTAAACGCAGCACCTACACCTGATGAGAAATAAAAGGTCCGGATCATCCGTGCCTCAGTGCCTCCAGAATTTCGCGCATATGGTCCGTGTGAAATTGAACGTGATAGGACCCTAACCCCCCGATCAGCCCTCCGAGGGTGGGATACTCGCCCAGTCCCGATTCCTTGAGCATGGGGATGTGGGCCTTGCGTTCGAGTTGATCCGCGGAAAGCCCGGCGGCGAACCCGGCAATGCGCTCGTATTCCTTCCGGACCTCGGCGAGGAGCTCGGTAAAGGTCATCCGGGCGCGCGTTTCGGAAAGAAAGGTGACTTCGGCCTCCAGGTCGAGCCGGGGGGTGTCCTGGTCGAGGAAGGCCTGCAGGATCGGCAGGTGGCCCGACCCCTCGGGTCCGGCCAGGTGGGAGAGGATTTCCTTGGGGGACCAGCGCTCCTTGGGCGCCCGCGCCGCAGTGCGTTCGTCGACCCCCTCGCACCCCTTCGCCAATTCGCCGACCTTCTCGCGAATACCTTGCGCCAATTGTTTTCCGTTTGACGTCGCCATGTCGGTTTCCCTCCTTGGATGGTTGGGTGTTGCGGCCATCCCCTATCAGGCCGTTTAAGGAGCATAATCACCTCTGGGTCCATTTCAATTCCGCGCACGAATGGCGTGGAAACCGGCGTTGCCGGAAAACGGGTGAGGTGCTGTCATGGGAGGGGAGCATCTTTGTGGGGACGTCGAAAGGGATTGTCCGGCGCTGGAGCAGCAAGCCTCAGGTCGAAGGGCAAGGCGCCGTCCGATGGGAAAGGCGCGGCAACCGCAGGGGGTGCCGCGCAGCTTCGTCACAGCCTGTCAAAGCTTGTCCGGGACATACCCTTCCGGCAGGTGGGCGGTCCCTTTCACACAGGGCAGCCCGGTGGCCTGGTGAACCTGTTCCATCAGTGTGTCGATATGACTGCAGAACCCACCATTCTCCATTTTCCAGCCGGTTTCGCTCTTTCCGGCAAACGTACAGGTGCAAAAATGGATGGCGTCAGCGCCCTTGGATTTGAGGATCTTCCCCAGACGCGCCACATTGTCCCCCGGGCAGCGGCAGGTAAACACGCCGGCGGGCATGGTGTCCTGATAGCCGGCAAACCCTTCCGTCGCCGACATCAGGCACTTGAAGCAACTCGTCAGGGGGCATCGCGCCTCGTTTTTTTCGCAACGGATAATGGCCACGTTGGTCATGTCGCGCTCCTTTCGCGGCGGTTATGGTTCGGACGGCCCTTTACCGGAAGCCCAGCGCTGCATGTATCGGCTCAGCGCCTCTTGAAGGGCGGCGGCGGCCAGATCCGCGCAATGCCGATCCTCTTCCGGAAGGCGTCCGATGGCATTTAGGACGGCCTCGCCGTCGATATCGGTCACGGCCTCCAGATCCCTTCCGATGGCCAGTTCGGCGGCAAAAGAACCGCAGATGCTGCTGGTTCCGCATCCGTCCGTAACATAGGCGGCGTCTTCGATCCGGCCGTTTGCGATTTTCAGATAGATTTCGATACTGTCGCCGCAGTCGCCGGTGACACGGGCCATACTGTCGGCCGACGTCATCCGGCCATTGCAGCGGGGGTTGCGCCAGCGATCAAAGCCCTTCTCCCCGTACGCCTCCCGGGCCTCGTCAAAAATACGTTCCTGCAGATCATTCACAAACTGATCGAATTTATCCATGGTGGAGTCCTCTAAAGCGCCTTTATATGTGCATATACTCATAACACTTCCAGGCCGGTTCGATCAATGGATTTTTCGTTTGCGGAATCGCCGCATTCGCGGAGATGATAAACCGGTCTTCCGGTGATTTTTACGAACGCATCACTGCTTGACAACGTATCAAGTTATCGATTAGGAGGCGTCTGTGCCCAAGGCCAATCGAAGAGGTTTGTTTATGCAATCCAAAGATCGTGTGTCAATCGTTGCCGACAGGGGGCTCATCCCGCCGGTGGCTGATTGATCATCGCTCTGCCGTATCCCTAAAACGCGGTTCCGTTTTAGCGGCAGATTGAATTCTGCTCGTCTGTTTCCCCCGCAGATCTCGGATCGAGAATCTACCCCCAGCGGTGCACCCTTTCAGCAACACCACTGCCATCAAAATAGACCGTCGAGCGCGCCGGGGGCTGCAAGGCTCGGCCCCTGTGGTTTCACGCGTGAACCGCCATTCAAGAAAAGACAGGGTGACCATAACAATGAACAGTGAGCAAAATGCGTATAAAAACGACAATCGTGATCCCCTTTCCCGGATGGGATGGACGTCCCATTTTCAAGGCCAGTTGGACGACCTGGCCGGCAAAGGGCTTGTCCCGGCCCGTGTGGTCGGCGTAAGCAAAAACCGCTTTCGCACAAGCGACGGAAAAAACGAGTGGCTGGCCACCCCGGCCGGGAGACTCCTCCAGGACGCCGACGGCTTGTACCCGGTCACAGGCGATTGGGTCCTCATGACCGACACCGTGATTTCCAGGGTGCTGGCGCGAAGGAATGCCCTATCCCGAGGCGCTTCCGGCATGCATACCAAGCTGGAGGCCCAGCCCCGAAAAGGGCAGGTCATCGCCGCAAACCTCGACACCGTATTCATCGTTTGCGGTCTCGACCGGGATTTCAACCTGCGCCGCATCGAGCGCTACCTGACCCTGGTCTACAACTGCGGCCTGACGCCGGCCATCCTTCTGACCAAAGCCGATCTTCACCCGGATCCGGAGCCGTTTGTTCGTGACATGGAGGCGGTGGCCTTCGGCGTTCCCATCCACCTGGTTTCGGCTGCGGACGACACCGGTCTGCGCGCGCTGGAACCCTACCTGTCCTTGGGAAGGACCACCACCATGGTGGGGTCTTCCGGTGCGGGCAAATCCACCCTGGTCAACCGGCTATACGGTAAACCCGTTCAGCGTACCGGCTCCGTCAGTACGCATGTGGGCAAGGGAAGACACACGACCACCGCCCGGGATCTGATCATGATGCCCCAGGGGGGGATGGTGATCGACAACCCCGGCATCCGGGAGATTGCCTTCTGGGAGGCGGACGGCGGGATCGAAGCGGCGTTTTCCGAGATCGAGGCCCTTGGCCGGGGATGCCGGTTTGCCGACTGCAGCCACATCCACGAGCCCGGCTGCCGGGTCCTCGAAGCCGTCGCTGACGGTGAAATCCCTGGGGAGAGGCTGGAGAACTACCGCAAGATGAAACGGGAACTGGATTACCTGGCCCAGCGCAAGCACAAAAGTGCCGACCGGGTGGAAAAGGAGCGCTGGAAAGAAGTCGCTTTGAAAATCAAAGGCATGAAAAAGAAACGATGAAGCGTGTGAAGCAAGGAACACCCTTGCAGCCGGGTGTTCCTTGCCTCAAAATGCCGCCCCGGCGGCATTCGTCAGCGCATTGCAGCCCGCGGCGCCTTGCCGGCCAGCGGATTGTAAAGTTTCATAATGGCGAATTTCATGACATCCAGGGTTTTCATTTCGGCAATGATCCCGACCAGGGTGGCTTCCGCCTCGGCAGGCAGCACGCAGGCGTTGGACGCGTCGAAGGTGAGATCGGGGAAACCCTTGGCCAGTTTTTTTTGCTCCTTGGCGCTCAGCGCCACCTGGACAGCTTCCTTGCCGTCGATCTCAACGATCTGGTCGGTGAGTCCCGCCGCTTCGATTTGACTGCGTTTTTGGTCGTCCAAAAAAATGTTGATCAGATAGTCTGCCATGGATGGTTCTCCCGCGCTAAGGATGATGGGTAGGGAAAAACGATGGTCTCTATGAATATTTGAGACCGTCGGTCCTGTCAATACTTACTGTGGCCTTCGTGATGAGCGCCGGGAGTGGCGAAGGGCCCAGGCGCCAGCCGTTGCCGGCAAGCATCGTCCCCGAGGCGGTCTGAGCCTGCCCTGAACGGCGCATTTCGGTCCGAGACGCCGCTTCTTCCCAGCCGGTTACGTGCCGCAGAAAGTCCGGTAGGGCTGCGCCGAAGGGGGCGGCGGCAGATGATAGCCGCCCTCCTCCGGCGGATCCTGGTAGGGGTGGGAGAGAACTTCCAGCAGCTTTTCCATGACCGTAAAGTCGGCCCGCTCCACGGCCGCCGCCAGGGCCTCCTCCACACGATGGTTGCGGGGGATGACCGCCGGGTTGTGGGCGTTCATCAGATCCAGGGGGGTCTCCCCGGAATCGGGTTGCCGCTCCAGCCGGGCCTGCCAGCGCGCATACCACTGCTTGAGATCCGGGGCCTGGAACACGGAAGCCTCGGGCAGGGAACCGGATGCCAGTTCGCGGAAGGTGTTGGTGAAATCCGCCCCGTGGCGGTGCAGGCCGTCGAGCAGGTCCTCCACCAGAGTGGCGTCATCCGTTTCCTGGTTCGACAGTCCCAGCTTGGCGCGCATGCCCTCCAGCCAGAAATGGCGAAAGGTGTCCGGAAAGCCTGCGATGGCCTCGTTGGCCATGGCGATCGCCTCCGCCTGGTCCTCGTGAAGGAGCGGCAGCAGCGTCTCGGCAAACCGGGCCAGATTCCACTGGGCGATCTGCGGTTGTCGGCCGTAGGCATAGCGGCCATGGCGATCGATGGAACTGAAGACGGTATCCGGGTCGTAGGCATCCATGAAGGCGCAGGGACCGTAGTCGATGGTTTCACCGCTCAGGGCCATGTTGTCCGTGTTCATGACGCCGTGGATGAAGCCCACCAGAAGCCAGCCGGCCACGAGGGATGCCTGCCGCTCCATGGCAGCGCTGAGCAGGGCAAGATAGGGATTTTCGGCTGCGGCCGGGTCGGGGAAGTGGCGCCGAATCGTGTAGTCGGCCAGGGCTCGGATTTCGTCGGGCTTGCCCCTCGAGGCCGCATACTCGAATGTGCCCACGCGAATGTGGCTGGCCGCCGTGCGGGTGAGAATCGCCCCCTGCAGGACGCTTTCCCGGAACACCGGCTCCCCCGTGGTCACCACTGCCAGGCTGCGAGTGGTGGGGATGCCCAGAGCGTGCAGGGCTTCGCTGATGATGTATTCCCGCAGCATCGGCCCCAGGGCTGCCCGCCCGTCCCCCATGCGCGAAAACGGCGTCTTGCCGGACCCCTTGAACTGAACGTCGCGGCGCTCGCCCTGCGGTGTGACCTGCTCGCCCAGCAAAATGGCCCGACCGTCGCCGAGCATGGTGAAATGGCCGAATTGATGCCCCGCATAGGCCTGGGCGAGCGGCTCCGCCCCCTCGGGGATCGTGTTGCCCGCCAAAACGGCGGCACCTGCATCCCCCTTGAAAGCGGCGGGGGCGAGCCCCAACGCCTGGGCCAGCGCTTCATTGAAAACCACCAGTTCCGGCGCGCGCACCGGTACGGGGTTCAGCCGGACAAGGAAAGCCTCCGGCAAATCCGTGTAGGTGTTGTTGAAATTCCACCCGGCGTCCGGGCGGTTGGGTCTGCGGCTGGACGTCATCGAATTCTCCCGCCTATCTTGCAAAGCGTATGGCCCGCATGCCAAACCAAACTCCAGCGGTGCCAGTGCAGCTGAAACCGCCGTTTGCGCCATCACGGGTCGTGTTCACCGTCCTGCCGGTTGATCGATCCGTAGGACGCGGTATGAATTGTTTTGCTGACACATCAAGGAACCTTTGACTGAAATCGCCGATGGTCAAGAGGCAGGGGTCGTCAACCTGGATAACCGCCGGGCAATCATCAACGCCCCCTATCTTTGACAACGGCCCTCCGAAACCCTAGTTTTCGTTGGTATGGATGCGGCAAAGAAGCGTGCCAATCATCGTACGTCATCCCGGCGTAAGCCGGGGTCCCTTGCATTTTGTTCTTATAATCGGAAACCAAAACGGAAAAAGGATTCAACCCCATGCGTTTGACGATGCTCTTGCTGACGCTAGCGACACTTGCGGTACCGGCAGCCGCCGGTGCCTTCCAGATCGAGGGCACCCAGGGCACCGAACTGGCCGCTGCACACGTCGCCACCTTCAACGAGCCCTGGGCCATGACCTTCCTGCCCGACGGCACCCTTCTGGTGACCGAGAAGCGGGGGGTGCTGTGGCATATGGCCGGAGACGGATCGAAGACCGAAGTGCAGGGCTTGTGGGACGTAGCCTACGGCGGCCAGGGGGGCCTGGGCGACGTGGTGCTGCATCCGGATTTCGAGCGCAATGGCTGGGTCTATTTATCCTATGCCGAAAGCGGGGAGGATAAGGGCACCCGCGGCGCGGTGGTGGTTCGCGCCACCCTCGACCTGAACGGCCGTCCGCTCAGGCTGGCGTCCGTGGAAAGACTGTGGGTTCAGGAGCCCAAAGTCACCGGAAGGGGCCACTACAGCCATCGCATTGCCTTCGGCCCCGACGGGAAAATGTTCATCACCTCCGGCGACCGCCAGAAGTTGGACCCGGCCCAGGATTTCGACGGCCATCTCGGCAAGGTGCTGCGCTTGAACGACGACGGAAGCGTGCCCGCTGACAATCCCTGGCAGAACCGCGGCGCGATTGCCCGGCAGTTCTGGACCATGGGCCACCGCAACATGCTGGGCATCGCCTTCGACGCCGCCGGCCGCCTGTGGGTCCACGAGATGGGGCCGCGCCACGGCGACGAACTGAACCTGATCGTTGCCGGCCGAAACTACGGCTGGCCCATCGTATCCAACGGCGACCACTACTCGGGCATCCCGATCCCCGATCATGACACCCGCCCCGAGTTCGAAGCCCCCCGGGCATATTGGGTGCCCTCCATCGCTCCGGCCGGCCTGGTCATCTACGACGGCGACCTGTTCAACGCCTGGCAAGGCGATGCGCTGATCGGCGGCCTCGTCTCCCGCGCCCTGATTCACGTTGCGTTAAACGGGGACACGGCCGAAGAGGTGGAGCGCTTCGAATGGGGTAAGCGCGTCCGCGAGGTCGAACAGGGACCCGAGGGGGCTTTATTTGTGCTCGAGGACGAACGCGGCGGCCGCCTGCTCAGGATGACCCCCGGCCGTTAGAACCGGTCGCTAGAAACCATCTTGGCATCCCTATCCCTCGACCGGGGCCCCCTACCCGTTTCTTCATCAGGTTATGTTCATTAAAGGCGTTTTGCGCCGTGCAATTTGCGTGATCTGCAAGTTCCTTCGAATAGTGATCTATGAAAAAGCCCAGCGGATGGAAACAAGCCCTGACCTTTTCTCTGGCGGGCTTTTTTGCCACAGCCGTCACCTATGGACCGGCCCGCATGGGCTTTGGCCTTTTCCTGCCGGAATTCCGCGGGGAATTCGCCTTATCGACCGGGACGGCAGGTTTTATCGCCAGCACCGCTTTTCTTGGCTTTCTGTTGGCGCTGCCTGTCGCCGCGAGCCTTACCGCCCGGCGTGGACCCAGGGCGCCGATTCTCGTCGGTGGTCTGTTGGCGTTTTCCGGGATGGCGCTGGTGGCCGCATCCTTGAATGGGGTGATGCTCGCCGCGGGAATCGCCGTGGCCGGTTCGAGCCCGGGGTTTTGCTGGACCCCCTACAACAATGCAGCCCCCAAGATGGCTGCTGCCGATCTTCGCCATCACGTTCTTTCAGCGATAAGTACCGGCACGACCATCGGTGTTACGGCCGCGGGTGGATTGGCAGCGCTCATTGCGTTTTCCAACCATAGCTGGCGCCTTGCCTGGGGTGCATTCGCGGCTTGCGCGATCTTGATGACGATCTTCAATTTTTTTGTCCTTCGAAATGACGCCGACCGTCTCGGGGCGCGTGCGGCGGATACGGCCACCGGTCCATCCGAAGCCGGTTTCAAAGGCCTATTCGAGCCCAAGGCGATCCCCCTTTTTGCATTGGCGCTTTCCTTTGGGGCCACGAGCGCGATTTATCTGTCCTTTGCGGCGGACAGGGTCACCGCGGCCGGTGGCCTAACGGGGCTTCCCCCCAGAGCCTCGTCGCCGGCCATTTTTATCGCCTATGGCCTCATCGGCCTGGTGGGTTTGATCGCCGGCCGACTTGAGGAGCGCATGGGCTTGGTTCGCCTGCTGCGCGGCATTTTCCTGTGCTCGGCGCTTTCCCTCGCCCTGGTTGCGCGGATGCCCAATTCTTGGCCCGGGGTCTTGATGTCGGCCGGTTTGCAGGGCGGATGCGTCATGACCATCAGCGCGATTTTCGCATTCTGGAGTTTGCGGATTTTCCCGCATCTGCCCGCTACGGGCTTTACAGGAGCAATTCTGGCCCTGGCCGCCGGAAGCATTGTCGGCCCCGGGGTGGCGGGTCTTACGCTGGATCACTTCGGCGCCGAGGCCACCTTTTTGGGTGCGGGCCTGCTTTCGCTTCTGACGGCGGTCGGCGTGCGATCGACGATCATCCGCTAGGGACTAACGGCGGCACCGTTAGAACCCGGCACCACTTCCGTTGCGGAACCCTTGCGGGTGAACATGGCACCGCGGTTCAGCCACACCACCACGACGGCCACCACCACGAACAGCCCACTGTCGTAGGGCTGGGCATCCGGCCAGAGGGGATTGATCAACTGCAGGTGGAACAGCGCCGGCAGCAGGATGCTGCCGTTCGAGCGATTGAACAGCGGCGTCACAATGACGCTGAGGGCGACGGTCCCCCCGAAAAAGGGGGTCAGCGACCAGGCGCTTTGGGGGGTGCCGCTCAGCAGAAAGGCCGGGAGGTGCCAGAGCCCCCAGACGGCACCGAGCACCAGCCCGGCCCAGATGGGGGCCATGCGGCGCTGGAGCAGCGGCAGGGCCAGGCCGCGCCAGCCGATTTCCTCGACGGGCCCCTTGACGGCCATGAAAAACAACGCCGACAGGTAGGCCGGCACCGATGCGAAGGGAAACAGGGTGTCGTAGGCGCCGGCCTTGAACAGGGCCGCGGCATAGAACACCACCGGCACCCCGACCAGCACCAGGCCGTACCAGGCGAGGGGCGCCCGCCAGAGCAGCAGCCGGGCCAGAAAACGCCGCGTCCCGTCGAAGCCGTGCCGGTAAAGCGTCAGGAGGAGGGCCGCAATGGCCGGCGCGTAGACCGCGACATAGAACAGGGGATGCGCACCCGTTAGGCTGCCGAGCCAGCGGGCCATGGGCTCCGGGAAAAAGATGTAGAGCGCGAGGATGCCCCAGCAGATCAGGAAGGTCATCGCGAAGAACGGGATCAGATCGCGTCGATGCATGGCAGGCGCTGCTCCTCAGTCGTGAGAGAAATCGATATCGGTTACGTCCGCCACAAAGAAGGGAAAGTAGGCGCCGGTCAAAGATTCCCTTGAAAATGGGCGGTACCGCCCTGAAATCAAGGCAATGCAACGCTATACCCATACCAGACCGCGCCTAATAATGCTATGACGTGAACGACCTCATGCAAGAAAAATGACTGTGGTAACAAGGTGTTATCAAAATAAAGCGGTTGGCCCGGCCAATCTTGGCCGGGCCAACCGCTTTAAGGTACGAAAATTGCTGCGGTGCGGGTCGCCATCCAAACCCCCATAAGTGCCCGTCCCGAAATGGATGGGCGCCCCTAAAGGAGGATCGACCCATGAGCGACCAACAGCCCCAGGTACAGTTTCCGCAATTCAAGATCCACAATCGCACCGGATCGGTGCAGTTCACCCTGAAACCGGCCCATTTCGACGGTGAGACCTTCGCCACCCGGGGAGGGGAGGTCCAAGTCCTCAAAAAAGGACACCTGATGGTCGAGATGGCCAACGCCGTCGAGCACCCGGACCGCCCGGGCAACCTCGCCTATGACTGGGCCGGCAAGGTCGTGATGAAGCTCTCCGACACGGACATCCAGCACATCCTGGCCGGATTGGAGGGCCAGACCTGCCAGATCGTCCACGATCCCAACAAGGCCCGGAGCGGCGACAGCGACGGCAGCCTGCCGAAAAGCCGCCTGCAATTGCGTCCGGGCGAGCGGTTCGGCTATTTCATGTCCCTGAGCAGAGGCGACAAGAAAACCCAATGCCCCCTCAGCGACACCGATGCGGCCACCCTGCGCCTGTTGCTCCAGCGGGCTGTGGTTAGCATCTACGGCTGGTAGGAAGATAGCGGAATCCTCGCCCCGCAGATTGACAAACCATAAAGAAGCCGAGAGCGATTTCGGGGTGTCTTTTCCGGATTTCCCGGGTTGCATTACGGCAGGCAAAGACATCGACGAGGCCAAAGATATGGCCCATCATGCAAAGTCGTCCGGCGGGTCGTCTGCGCCGGGGGTCGGCTTGCCTTTGAGCCATGATGCCAGCACCATGCCGAGCATGGCCAGGCACTCCATGTCCAGGTAGGCCGACGCCCGGTCTTCGAAGAGCAGCGTGCACTGGGCCGGAAACTCCTCGTCCCGGTCGTCGAACATCATGAGCAGCGGCACGGTGGGCAGCGCCGGCAGACGCATGGCCAAATCGCAGGCGAAGGGGGCCTCCGTCGGGCCGCCGCCCAGCGCGGCTGCGGCATGGCGGAGGTCTTCCAGCCGGCCGGCAAAGGTTTTGCCGATGGGCTGCTCGGCCGTGTTGCGGAAGCCTGCCGCAAAGGGCAGTGCATCCTTGAAAGTGCTGTAGCGCACCCATTCCGTCTTGGAAGGCGGTTTTTCCTTCGGGCAAAGCAGAAGATATTTGCAGAGAATCACGCTCACGGCGTGGCTCGGCCGATAGCCCTGCACGTCGGCCACCCCCTTGCCGGAAACCCGGAATGGATTTCCGTAGAAGGGGATCACCACATCATCCCCGTCGCGGTCCAGACCTAGGCTTGCGGCCGCGCGGTCAAGGTCGACGGCCGCCACCTCGGCCAGATAGTCGGCATAGATCTCATCGAAAACGGCTGCTCGCTGCATGGTTTTTCGCCCCCCTACCATAAACGCCAAACAACGCGTTGCCCCTGTTTTTCCCCACGCACTTTTTCCATGTGGCGCAGGGACGCGAAGGCCCGCTCCACATCCTCCATCGTTGGTAGTGCGGTTTGCGTTCGTCCATCAACTACTAATCTAACGTAGTTGACTAAATATACAAGGGCTGGGTTGGTCCTGCTGGCGGCTGTATCGGTTGACAAAAACAGTCTATCTGGTAGGAGGAAGATCCTTCTATGTCCATGCGAAACCGTTCATTCTCGACAGTTGTCGGTTCGGGGATGCACATGGCATGCGGGGTCGCCCGCGCGTCTGCTCGTACTAGGGTGCCGCGGTGGGGACCAGGATCAGGAAGCATCGGCTGTGGGAAAGAAGAAAAAGAAAAATCGGTCTCGAAAAACACCCGGTCCCCCGCCAAATCTGGCCCGGAAGGCCGCTGAGCATCTAGCGGCAGGTCGATTTCGACAAGCCGTCGACGCTTACAAGGTGCTGTACAAGACCGATCAGGACGGCTACCGGCCCGCCCTGAAAGCCGCTTATGAAGGGCTCTACCGGCAACGGGCTGAAAAAGGGCTGCTGGAGGAGGCGGCCATGGTAATCGCCCAGGTTGAAGCACTATCCGGTGAGCCGGCTTTCAGCGAACGCCTCGGATTATACCTTAGGAGCCGGGATTTTCCCCAAGCCGCCCATATCGCGGCCGGTGTCCTGAGCGCCCCGGACCGCTTTTCCACCGAAGCAGCGCAGCAGGCAGCGGACGTGCTGGTGGCGGTCTTCGATCCGGTACCTGCGGAAAAAACCTTGCCGCCCGAGATTCGGAGCGATCTCGACCGGATTCGCCAGGCCCTTGCAAGCGTTACCGAGGAACAAAGGCAAGAGGCCCTGGACAAGATCAAACCCATCGGCACCCGCTCGATTTTCGCTCCCTGGAAGTTGTTCATCAAGGGGCTGTGCGCTTTTTACGGCAAGGAAGACGAGAAGGCGCTGGTCGCTTTCGGCAAGATTCCCGATGGCAGCGCGGCGGCGGAGGCCGCGGCGCCTTACCGGCGTTTGCTGCAAAGAACGCCTTGGCAGGAAGCCGAGTCCAAGGACACGCATTTGACGGCTGGCGCTTGCATGGTCACCGGTTATGGCGCGGTGGCCGAGGACCTGGCCAGAGCCGCCTATCTTTGGACCGTGAAACGCTTTCGGGATTCCCACATCCACCTGCGGCGCACGCTCGATGATTTTCCGACCTGGTCCACAGGGCTGGCACGCTCGCTGTCCGCCCTGTATTACAATGCCTGTTTCGAAATGCCGCCCAAATCGGCGCGAAAATATGTCGAGCATCTCTTGCGTGCGGCTTTCGACGGAAGGTCCGGCTCCGATGCCGCGCAACTGTGGGCCCAGCGGTCCCTATCCCTGTATAGTGAAGATCATGAGGATTGCGATGGCTGCATCCTCGAGCAATGGGAAAAATTTATCGCGCTATACGAATCCTTCAATGGGGACAGTCCGCGCATACGCGCGCTCGTTTATGGCCGTCTGGGGGACCTTTTCTCCACGGAAATGCCCGATGACGATCCCTTTGCGTTTTTTTTC
>CAYMQN010000065.1:1618-16776 GCA_964392545.1 uncultured Desulfobacteraceae bacterium | reverse complement strand
GCGGGCCATCGAGAACTGCCGGGACAAGCACCGCGCCAAGATTCTGTGGCGCCGCGAAGGGCTCGACACCCCAACCGCGCGCATCGTCGGTTCCCCTTCGGCGGCGGTGGCCTTTTTCCTCGAAACGGACGGGCCCATCGTGCTGAAACCCTCGAGCGGCAGCGGCAGCGCGTTCGTCTTCCGCTGCGACAGCACAGGGGACTGCGAGCGGCACTACGGCTGGATCACAGAAGGGCTGCGGCAGTGCCAGGGCCTCCGGCTTTACCGCGGCTTTGCCGGGGATGCGCCTCGAATTCTGGCCGAAGCCCTTACCGACGGCGCGGAATACAGTTGCGATTTCGTTCTGGAGGAAGGCCGGGTGTCCCTGGTCCGGCTGACCCGCAAGCTGCTTTTCGCCCGCGAGCCGTTCGGCACCGCCAACGCCTATATCCTGCCCGGGAGCTGGCCGGACGCAATCGACCGGGCTGTCTTCGAGGACACGCTTCGCCGCAGCGCCCGGGCGCTCGGCATCGAGCGGGCGGTCTGCATGTTGGATTTCATCCTCGACCGGGGCCACATGGTGCTGCTCGAGCTGGCGCCGAGGCCCGGGGGCGACTGTATTCCGGCCCTCGTGCGGTGCTGCTATGGGCTGGATATCCTGGTGCGGATGCTGGATTTCAGTCGCCGGCAGTCCATCGCGTGGCCTTCGCCCGCGACGCATGCGCCCCTGGTGGGCCTTCGCCTGCATGCCGGCCGCGAGGGCCGACTGGCCCGCATCGATGACCATCTGCTGCGGAAGGATTCCCGTGTGCGTGAGATCCACCTGACCCGCAAGCCGGGCCATGCAATCAAACGCCCCCCGGCCGATTACGAGGCCTGGCTGCTGGGCCACGTTCTCTTTGCACCCGATGCCGGCCGCGACATGGGCTTGCAGTGCCGGGAAATCCGCGAAAAACTGGTGTGCGAGGTGGCCTGATCCATGACTGCCGTCCCTTCATCACGGCAACCACCGTCAACGCCCCGGCTGGCCCGGGCGCTGATCGAGGATTTCGTGCGGGCCTACCTGGATCGGCGCGAGAGCTATCTCGCGATCCTCGCAAGACACCCCGCCCCCCTTTACCTCATCGAGTCCGACGTCCTGCGGCAGCGTGCGGAACGGATGCGACGGACTTTCGAAGACCGGCTGGAGGCCGTGTCCTTTTACTTCGCCGTCAAGAGCAACAACCACCCCCATGTGGCCGGCACCCTGATCGATGTCGGCTTCGGTCTGGATGTCTCCAGCGGGCTGGAACTCGCCATGGCGCTCGAGCTCGGCGCAGCGGAGATTGTCTTCAGCGGGCCGGGCAAGACCGCGGACGAACTGCGCCTGGCGGTGGCCAACGCCGAGAGGGTGACGGTACTGATGGACAGTTTCGGGGAACTGGAGCGTTTGGGCGCCATGGTCGCCGGAAGGGACACAGCCCCCCTGCGCTGCGGGGTGCGCCTGACGGTGGACCCCCGCGGTTTGTGGCGCAAATTCGGGATTGCGCTGGAAGATCTGCCGGCCTTCATGGCGGCCGCCGACCGCTATCCCGGCCTGACGCTGTCCGGCCTCCAGTTTCACACCAGTTGGAATTTGTCCCCGGCGCCCCAGGCCGCCTTCATGGATGCGCTGGGCAAGGCCCTGCGGGAGCTGCCGGCGGCCCATCGAAACCGCATCGGGTTTGTCGATATCGGGGGCGGATACTGGCCCGAACAGGGGGAATGGCTCCAGGCCGCCGGCACCCCCGAGGGCAAGTGGCGTGAGGCCAGGGGACGGGCGGCCGGGGTCCCGGGGGCGCATTATCACCGGCCCGCCGTTTCCATCGAGGCCTTTGCCGAAGGATTGGGCACGGCCGTCCGGCAACACCTGCGGTCGGCCGTGGACTGCCGCATCGGCCTGGAGCCCGGCCGCTGGATCTGCAACGATGCGGTGCAGCTTTTTTTAACGGTGGTGGACCGCAAGGCGCCGGACCTGGTGATCACGGATGCCGGCACCAATGCCGTGGGCTGGGAACGCTTCGAGACCGACTACTGCCCGGTGCTCAACCTGAGCCGTCCGTCCCTGGTGGAGCGGCCCTGCCACATTCTGGGCGCCCTGTGCACGCCCCACGACGTTTGGGGGTATACGTATTTCGGCGAGGACATCCGGGTGGGGGACATCCTCATGATTCCGGCCCAAGGGGCCTACACCTACAGTTTGCGGCAGGATTTCATCAAACCCCTGCCCAAGACCCATACCATTTGACGGGACAGGTTGACCCGACCGGCTGAAACGGTCATATCATCCGCCATGACGAGCTTGCGCTTCGACATCTGGCCCCAACCGGACAACACCACCTGCGGGCCCACCTGCCTGCACGCCGTCTACCGCTATTTCGACGATGCCATCGCCCTGCCCCAGGTGGTGGCTGAAGTGCCCACCATCGAAGGCGGCGGGACCCTTGCGGTCTATCTGGCCACCCATGCCCTGCGCCGCGGCTACCGCGCCACCATCATCCCCTACAACCTGCAGATCTTCGACCCGACCTGGGCCCATGTCCCCAGCGCGGCGATTGCCGACAAACTGCGTCGGCAGCGCGCCGTAAAACGGGATCTGCCGGGATTGGGGCAGGTCACCGAGGCCTATCTCGAGTACCTCGGTCTTGGAGGACGCCTGTATTTCGCGGTTCTCACCGCGGCCCTGATCCGCAAATACCTCAACCGCGGCATTCCGATCCTGACCGGGTTGAGCGCCACCTACCTCTACGATTCGGCGCGGGAATACGAAGATCACGACCGGGTGGTCTACGACGACGTGCGCGGTGAATCCGTGGGGCATTTCGTGATCCTGGCCGGCTACGACCGGGCTTCACGGAGCGTGCGGGTGGCCGACCCCTTTCTTCCCAACCCGCTGGCCGACGGCCAGCATTACGCCGTGAATATTTACCGCCTGGTTTGCGCCATCATGCTGGGTATCCTGACCTATGACGGCGATCTGCTGATCATCGCGCCGAAGAGCGGTCGGCGCCCCGGACGAAGCTGAACCCTGCCGCCGCCCCTCGTTGCCCCAAAATGGCTATTGGCCCACCTTCCGGGTATCGGCCGGCGGTTTTGCCCCCCTTTTTTCGGGCGGACCTTGCCAAACGTGGTCCCATGCAATAAATTTGCATGCCTTGGATCTGGTCCTCAATGCATGTTTTGACGCCGGAAAGGAAGCAATGATACGGTATCGGCGATGGATAACGGGCTTTTGGCTGCTGGTGTTGACGGTGCTTTCAGGGCCAGCGGGGGCAGCGCCGCTGCCGGTTTTCGTGAGCATCCAGCCCCAACAGTATTTCGTGCAGCAAATCGGCGGCGAGCACGTGGCGGTGGAGGTCATGGTGGCCCCCGGCGCCAGTCCGGCCACCTATGAACCCAAGCCGCGCCAGATGGCCGCTTTGAACGAAGCCCGCCTGTACTTCGCCATCGGTGTTCCCTTCGAGACGGCCTGGCTGGACAAAATCGCCGCGGCCAATCCCGCGATGCAAGTGATCCATACGGACCGCGGTATCCGCAAACGGCCCATGGCCGCTCATCGGCACGGTGCATCCGAACCGCACGGCCACGACGATCCCGACCATGACCACGGCATCCCGGACCCCCATATCTGGCTTGCCCCGCCTCTGATCGAGCATCAGGCGCAAACCATTTGCGAGGCCCTCCAGGCCGCGGACCCGGCTCACAGCGCCGAGTATGCCGCCAATCTGCGACGCTTTGCGGCGGACCTCGCGGCCCTGGACCGCGCGTTGCGTGTGATGTTCGCGGACAAGGCCGGGCAGCAGTTCATGGTTTTTCATCCCAGTTGGGGGTATTTTGCCGAGGCCTACGACCTGGAGCAGGTCACCGTGGAAATCGAGGGCAAAAATCCCAAACCGGCCCAACTTCAGGCCCTGATCGAACATGCCCGGGAGCGGGGGATCCGCGTTATTTTCGTGCAGCCGCAGTTTTCCACGCGCAGCGCCGAACTTCTGGCGCGGGAGATTGGCGGCCGGGTGGTCTTCGCGGATCCGCTGGCCGCCGACTGGGCCGCCAATTTGAAAGCAGTGGCCGCGCAGGTGGCGGCGGCTTTACGCTAATCGCATAGCAGGCTGGGGATAAACGGCGCCTCAGCCTGTCAGGTGGGTGTGATGGAAGAACCGATCGTCGTCGAAATGGAAAACGTCTCGTTTACGTACAACGGCCAACCGGTGCTGCAGGACGTCGACCTGGCCGTCCCCGAGGGCGATTTCGTGGCCGTGATCGGCCCCAACGGCGGCGGCAAAACCACACTGCTCAAATTGCTGCTGGGGCTGATCAAGCCCCGTTCCGGGCGCATTCGGGTTCTGGGCGCGCCCCCCGGAGAGGCCTCCCAGCATATCGGCTATGTGCGCCAGGACGTTCACATCAACCGCAGCTTTCCCATCACGGCCCTGGACGTGGTCCTGATGGGCAAACGCGATCCCCGGCGGCGCTGGGCGCGCCGCAGCGCCGAGGACCGCCGCGAGGCCTTGGAAACCCTGGAGCGCATGGAGATGGCGGCCTTTGCCGAGCGTCGCATCGGCGAGCTTTCCGGGGGGCAGCGCCAGCGGGTGTTCATCGCCCGGGCCCTGGTGTCCAGGCCCCGGCTGCTGCTGCTGGACGAACCCACGGCCAGCATCGACACCAAGGGCCAGGCGGATTTCTTCCGGATGCTCGAGAAACTCAACCGGGAGGTGACCATCATGGTGGTGAGCCACGATTTGCTGGTGGTCTCCACCTATATCAAGTCCGTGGCCTGCGTGAACAAGCGTCTCCATTTCCACCATCACGCGGAAATTACCGGCGACATGATGGAAACCATGTACCCCTGCACCGTGGAGGAGGTCTGCCCGGTGGAACTGGTGGCCCACGGTGTGCCCCACCGGGTGCTCAAACACCACGAGGATTGAGTCCATGCTCGAGGCCCTGCAATTCGAATTCATGCGCCATGCCCTGGCCGCCGGCCTTCTGGCCAGTGTCATCTGCGGGGTCATGGGCACCATGGTGGTGGCCAACCGTATCGTTTTCCTCTCCGGCGGTATTGCCCACGCCGCCTACGGCGGCATCGGGCTGGCCTTCTTCCTGGGGTGGCCCTATCTCGTCGGCACCATCGGCTTTTCCCTGGCGGCGGCCATGGTCATGGCGGCCGTGACACTGCGGGCCCGCCACCGGGCCGACACCATCATCGGCGTCATCTGGGCCGTGGGCATGGCCATCGGAATCATCCTGATCGATTTCACGCCGGGCTACAATGTGGATCTCATGAGCTACCTCTTCGGCAGCATCCTGACCGTTCCGGTCCCCGACCTGTGGATCATGCTGGGCACCGGCCTGGCCGTGACCGGGTTCGTGGCGTTTTTCTACCAGGATCTTCTGACCCTGTCCTACGACGAGGAGTTTGCCCGCATTCGGGGCGTGCCGGTCAACGCGCTCTATTTCACCCAGATCGGCCTGCTGGCCGTGGCCATCGTCATGGTGATCCAGGTCGTGGGCCTGATCCTGGTGATCGCCCTGCTCACCATCCCGCCGTTCATCGTGGAGAAGTATGCCCGCTCGCTGGCCTGGATGATGGTGGGCGCCAGCTTGCTGGGGGCGGTTTTTACGGTGGGCGGCCTGTGGCTTTCCTATGCCTACGACCTCACCTCGGGGGCCACCATCATCCTGGTGGCCGGCGCGGCTTTTTTCGCGGTGCAGCTCGCAGAACGGTTGGGGCTCAAACGCGGGTCGAAGACCAGCACGTGAGCCGCCCATCGTCAAGGGCAACACCCCATTCCACGTAGCAGAGATCGAACCATGTGCCAGCAATGCGACTATGCAAGCCTTTTGGCAAAGGCCCGCCTGGAGCCCACGGAAAACCGCCTGGGGGTGCTGGAGGTGATCGGCAACAACCGCTACCCGCTCTCGGCGGCCGAGATCTTCCAGACCCTGCAGCGCTCCAGTGCCATCAACCGGGTCACGGTCTACCGTATTCTCG
The DNA here is from genome assembly GCA_964392545.1 of uncultured Desulfobacteraceae bacterium. Taxonomy (GTDB): domain Bacteria; phylum Desulfobacterota; class Desulfobacteria; order Desulfobacterales; family UBA5852; genus JABZFP01. Next base: position 10,787 of record CAYMQN010000065.1, on the reverse strand, counting down.
ATCTGCTGGTGGATCGCGGCCTGGTGGACCGCATCAGCACCGGCGGCCGGGCCGCCTACTTCGGCCTGGCCCCCAACGAACACCACGCCCCGCATCCCCACTTCTATTGCACGCGCTGCGGCCGGATGGAATGCCTCGAGCCCGGCAGTCTGACGCTCTCCGGCGACATCCTCTGGAAAACCTTTCCAGGACGGATCGACAAAGTGGAAGTGCGGGTCGACGGTCTCTGCAAACACTGCATGGGCTAAACATCGGCTTCGTCGGAGACGTAGAAGACCTGGCTCAGGGGCTGCTCGTCGAATGTGCGGGCCCGTTCCCGAATCCTTTCCTCGACCACGGAAAGATCGGCCCGGAGGGCCTCCTCCGGGCACTCGCGCACACAACGGTAGCAGTAGATGCAGCTTTCCCCGAAGACCGGCAGGGGATCCAGGGTGATGGCATCGGTGGGGCAGCCTTCGGCACACAGACCGCATGCGGTGCAACGGTCTTCGACCACCTCCCGGGCGGGCATGTGGGCGGCGGCCTTGGCCAGGGTCGTCTTGGCCATTTCGGCACGGCGCTCTTCAGAATAGGGGCACAGGGGGTCCAGGGGGATTGCGGACAACGCATCGCGGTCGATCTGCTCGTGGAGCCGCTTTACAAGGTTCTTCACCAGGCGCTGGTCCTCGGCGTCGGGATGCCCCTCTCCGATGGGGTCTGCGGAGCGCCACATCATGGAGTGGACCGCCAGGAGAGCGTCCAGGTCCGGTCGCGCCCCCAGATCCACTTCCCGGGTTGCCGTCCCCAGTTCCCGGCACTGGTCGCGCATGGCGTGGGCTATCCGGCGGGTGGTGCCCGCAGGTGAACTATAAACGATAACGGCGTGGCTAAAGGGCATGGTCGATGATCCTTGCGGGAAGAAGGTGTCAGATGGAAGGTTTGTCTGTATCCGAAGAGGCCCTCGGGGGAGGCCTGCCGCGGCGCCGCAAGCCGACAAAATAGGACAGACTCGAGAGGGCCAGGGCGCCGCCCATGGCCGCGTAAAGAACGGCCAGGATTTCCCGCGGCAGGGGGGTATGGCGCAAAAAGGCGCCCATCACGATCATCACGAGGATGAGGAGATAACTGCGCCAGGCCTGAAAGGCGAACAGGCAGCCCTTGTCGGCATAGCGGGCGATGCGCGTCATGTTCCGCCGCACGATGCGGACCAGCAGGTAGCGGTGAAACCCCACGGCCAACAGGGCCCCTCCAAGCAACACAGCGACCGCGGTCGGGAGCGGCATGGCCTGCAGCCATTGCCAGGCCAAGCGGCACAGCACGATGCCGGCCGCCAGCCAGACCCCCCCGGCAATGGCGAGCAGCCAGTGTTTGGGAACGGCGGGTTTCAAACGGGTCAGCGGCATGGGGGTTTCCTGCAGGGTGTTTGGCATCGACTTCGTTTCAGTGTAAAAGGTTGCGAGCAGAGCAGGATCCGGCCAATGAATCCTGGCGCCCCAACTTGTGTGTGGTTAGCATCCCTCCTTGCATCTCCCCGCCACCTTCGGGCATCTTGTTTTCCGCCTTAAAACCGGTCGATGACCGTAATGCCCACCCCCTCGAAGCGATTCATGGACTGCAGTTCGTGAATGCTTTGTTCCAGGTCCACCGTCCTGGTGACGAGGTGGCCCGGCTGCAGCCTGCCGGCGGCGATCATGGCCAGCATCTCGGGGTAGGCGTGGGCCGGCATGCCGTGGCCGCCCAGGAGGGAGAGCTCGTTGGCCATAATCTGGTCCATGGGCAGCGGCATTTGGTGCTGATCGGTCGGTATGCACCCCACCTGAACGTGGCGGCCGCGTTTGCGCAGCCCGGCAAGGGCATTGCAACAGGTGGCCGGACTGCCCAGGGCATCGATGGCCAGGTGGGCCCCGCCATGGGTGATGTCCCGAACAGCCTGGACCACATCGTTCACCTTCGAGGCATCGATCACGGCCCGGGCGCCTACCGAGCGCGCTTTGTTGAGATGCTCCTTGGTGATGTCGATACCCACCACCCGCGCCCCGACGGCATTTGCGACCATGATGGCGGCAAGCCCCAGCCCGCCGCAGCCGTGCACCGCCAGCCATTCCCCGGGGCTGATCCGCCCCCGGGAGACCACGGCACGGTAGGCTGCGGCGAACCGGCCGCCCAGGATGGCGGCGGTCACGAAATCCACCCCCTGGGGCACCCGCACCAGATTGACGTCGGCGTAGCGCACGGACACGCGTTCGGCAAAGGCACCCCAATGCGTGAGGCCCAGTTGAAAGGGATGGTCACAGATCTGGTGATCGCCCTGCCGGCAGTGGGCGCAACGGCCGCAGCCGCCGGTGAAGGGCACGATGACCCGGTCTCCAGTGAACCACTCGGTGACATGGGTGCCCACCGCTTCGACCACGCCGGCCACCTCATGGCCGGGGATGTGGGGCGGACGGATGGCGGGGTGCTGGCCCATCCAGCCCTGCCAGTCGCTGCGGCCGATCCCCGCGGCTTCGACGCGGACGATGGCGGCGTCGGGGGCCGGGGCCGGATCCGGCAGATCCCGGACGGCGATGGGGCCTTCGAACGCTTCATAGATAGCGGCACGCATGGGCTCGCCCTTTCTTGGCTGGATGTCGACGGACGGATGGAAGAGCCGATTCGACGGGCTATTATAGCCATTTTGACGGTTTCGTAAACCGCATTTCGGCCCGAGGCGCCGTTTGTCCATGGCCTGTCAGAGGTCGGTGATCACGGGATCGCGCAGGATGGCTTCCACGGCGGCGCCCGCGGATTCGGCGGCCTCCGGGAAGACCCGGGTCAGGGTGCGGATATGACGCAGGTTGTCGGCGGTGCGCAGAATCAGCATGGCCAGATTGCCCTCCTCGAGGTCGGAGAGCGCGACCACCTTGTCCCAGTCCATGCCACCGGCCCAGTGGTAGAGCACGGCCGCCGGCCGCAGATAAAGGGGCCGGTAGGGAAACCCTTCGGCATGCATCTGGCGGGCAAAAGGAGCCAATGCCCGGCGCACCTGCTGGTAGGAGGACCGCAGCGGGCGGGGCAGGAGGGCTTTGGGCAAGCGGTCGTCGCATTCCCTTTCGTTGACAAAGGCGGCCACGATTCCCGCCAGGAGCGCCGGGCTCTTTTCCGGAAAGGCCTCCCGGCGGAAGCCCTCCGCGATCAACAGGGGCTGGTCGACACGCAGTTGCGAGGTCCAGATGCCGACCTCGGTCAGACGTCCGTCGGCGTTCACGTAGCCGTGTTCCTGCAGAAACTCCAGATGGCGGCGGAAATCCTCCCACAGGTGGCGATAGCTGCGCTCGATCATGTGACTGGGCGCCTTGGGCCCGAAGGAGCGCATCAGTTGAAAGGTGGCGAAGCTGCGTTTCAAGAGATCTTCGACCTGCCCGGGCAGATGGGAGAGCAGCAGGTTGAGCACCATGGAGAAATTGATACGGATCTGGCTGGCCACCGCCGAGGCCGGGGCATTGACCAGACGGGCCGCCAGGCGGGCATCCATGAAGCGGCTGGGCACGGCCACGGCGAAGCCGATCTTGTCCTTGCCGCGCCGTCCCGCGCGCCCGGTCATCTGGTGGAATTCGGTGGGGGTCAAGGGCGCGAAGGCCTCGCCGTTGAAGCGGTCCGAATTGAGGAAGAGAATGGTGCGGGCCGGGAAATTGACCCCCGCGGCCACGGTGGAGGTGGCGAAGACCGCATCCAGCAGCCCTTCGCTCATGAGGGTTTCCAGAAGCAGCTTCCAGGCCGGCAGTTGGCCGCTGTGGTGGGCGGCCACCCCCAGGTTCTTGAGGTGCCATAGCTGTTTGTGGTTCTGGAGGTGCGGGCTTGCGGCCAGGAGGTCGTCCGTGCGCCGGGCCAGGGCCGCGCGCCGCTCATCGTCCTGGATGCGGTTGCGCTTGCAGCGGTTGAGAGCGTTGCCGCAGTCGGCCCGGGACTTGAGAAAAAAGATGGCCGGCAGGAGATCGTAGGTCCTGAGCACATGCAGCATGTCGCCGAAGGGGGGCAGGCCCCAGGGCGGTCCCAGGGAGGGGCTTTTCTTTTGGTTGACCAGGGCGCCGACCTTCTTGTCGAGGCGCGTCTTGCCCTTCGGGGTGGTCGTGACCAACGGCAGCAGGGTGCCCGAGGGGGCGAAATACAGCGGGAAAAGCGGTACGGGGCGCTCTTTTTCCTGGATCAGGCGGCAGGGCTTGCGCCGGATGGCCGAGAGCCATTCCGCGATCTCCCCGGCGTTGCCGATGGTGGCCGAAAGCAGCAGCAGCGGGATGCGGGCCGGAAGGTAGATCATGATTTCCTCCCAGACCACGCCCCGGTCGTAATCCCCCAGGAAATGGGCTTCGTCCAGCACCACGAAATCGGTCTCCAGCTCGACCCCTTCGTACATGGCGTCGTAGAGCTGGTTGCGCAGGATTTCGGTGGTGCCGACGATGATGGCCGCATCGGGCTGCTCGCGGCGGTCGCCCGTGAGGATGCCCACGTTCGCCGCGCCGAAGATGTCGCCGAATTCCTTGAACTTGGCGTTGCTCAACGCTTTCAGCGGACAGGCGTACCAGGCCCGGCCGCCGCCTTCGAAGACCCGGCGGATGGCCTGCTCGGCAATCCAGGTCTTGCCGGCTCCGGTGGGTGCCGTGACCAGGCAGTCGGTCTTTTCGACGGCGGCGACGGCTTCCACCTGGAAGGGGTCCGGCACGAAGGGGGCTTCCTCGGGAACCCCGATGCGGGCGAAAACGGGCTTCAGGCGCCGGTCCGCACCGGGGCGTATGGTGACTTCGGGTTCGGTCTCGCGGCGGGACTGCGGGGGCCGCCGGCGCCGGGGGTAGGGTCCTCTGCGCATCAGAGCTTTGCGATGATGGCTTTGACTTCGTCGACGGCCGGCGACAGGGTGTCGAAGGGCGAACGATCGGCGAGGTCGGCTTCGATCAGCAGGTCGTCGTAGGGCAGAAAACCGAGAATGTCGAATTCGGAGAGATGTTCGGCGAGAAAGGCCCGGTCGGCCTCGCCGCGGACCTTGTTGCCCACGATCCCGATCGCGCTGAGGTTGATCTCCGAAGCCAGGCGCTGGATGTTGCGGGCCGTGTCCAGGCTGCGGCGCCCGGGTTCCACCACCACGATCAGCTTGTCCACGGACTGGGCCGTGGCGCGCCCCAGGTGTTCGATGCCCGCTTCCATGTCCATGACCACCACTTCGTCGCGGGCGAGCACCACGTGGGTGATGAGGGCCCGCAGCAGGGTGCTCTCGGGGCAGATGCAGCCCGCGCCGCCTTTCTTGACGCCGCCCAGGCGCATCAGCTTGATGTTCTCCAGCCGCGCCGAAAGGGCTTCGGGCAGATCGTCGACCTTGGGGTTGAGCTTGAAAAAACCGCCCACCGTACCGGGACGCGATTCGGTGCGCTCGTACACCAGGTCTTTCATTTCAGAGATCGGGGTGATCTTGTCGGCCCCGTCGATGCCGAGGGCGGCCGCCAGGTTGGCGTCCGGGTCGGCGTCGATGGCCAGCACGTGCTTGCCCTGTTCATTGAAGGAGTGGATGAGAAGCGAAGAGAAGGTCGTCTTGCCCACACCGCCTTTACCACTAACCGCAATTTTCATTCTGTGTCCTTTCGGTTCCGTCGGCAGCCGCTGTGCGCCGCTGGTCTGCAATATAACACAGCATGGGCCGGTGTCCATCCCTCGGAGCCATCGGTGCGAACGGCTTGACCTTTGCTCGGAACTCCCTTACAGGATTCCATTGAAGGGCAGACGTCCACTATCCAATGCGGAACGGGAACGACAACTACCTGCCGGCGATGGGAGACCGTCATCCCGGCGAAAGAGGCTGTGCCGCAATCCGATGAAGTTAACCGTTTTTGCCCGTCATGCCGGCGGAAGCCGGCATCCCGTGGGGCTAACAGTTTGAAATTGTGATATATCCCGGCCTGTTACCGCTTCGGCCCGGATGCCACGTCAGAACATGATAGGCGGTACGATCAGGACATGGCCTTATGATCGATAACCATCACCCTTGCGCACCGGGCGAAAAACCGCTGATTCTGGCCCCTGCCGGCAGCCGGGATGCGTTCTTGGCCGCCCTGGCGGCCGGGGCCGATGCGGTCTACTGCGGCCTGAAGCAGTATTCGGCCCGGGCCGAGGCCAAGAATTTCACCCTGGCGGAACTGGCGGGCCTGACCGAATTGGCCCATCGCAAGGGGATGCGGGTGCATACCGCCTTCAACGCGATGCTCACCCCGGGGGACCTGGAGCGGGCCGCCGGACTTACGCGGGATCTGGTCGCCGGCGTCAAGCCGGACGCCCTCATCGTCCAGGACCTGGCCATGATCCCCCTGGCGCGGCAGTCGGGCTACCAGGGCGAGATCCATCTTTCCACCCTGGCCAATGCCGGGTTCCCCCGTGCGCTGACCTGGATCCGACAGTATCTGGGCGTGGACCAGGTGGTCATCCCGCGGGAGCTGGATATCGATGAAATCCGGGCCATGGGAGCCGCCTGCCCCCCGGGATTGGGGCTGGAAGTCTTCGTGCACGGGGCCCTTTGCTACGGGGTCTCGGGGCGCTGCTACTGGAGCAGCTTCCTGGGCGGCAAGAGCGGCCTGCGGGGGCGCTGCGTGCAGCCCTGCCGGCGCCTGTACCGGCAGCAGAACGAGCCCGGGCGCCATTTCTCCTGCATGGATCTCAGTCTCGACGTGCTGGTCAAGGTGCTGCGCACGGTTCCGGCCGTGCGCACCTGGAAGATCGAGGGGCGCAAGAAGGGACCCCACTACGTCTACTACACGGTGCGGGCCTACCGCCTGCTGCGCGACGAGGGGCAGGACCCGCAGAAGAAGCGGGAAGCCCTGGAACTCCTGGAACAGGCCCTGGGCCGGCCGGCGACCCACTACCGGTTCCTGCCCCAGCGCCCCCAGACGCCCCTCCAGCCGGGCACCCCCACCGGCTCCGGACTGTTGGTGGGCACGGTCAAAGGCCCGGCCAAATCCCCCTATATCGTCCCCCGGCAGCCGCTGCTGGCCGGCGACGTCCTGCGGGTAGGGTACGAGGACGATGCCGGCCATGCCGTGGTGCGGGTCCGCAATCCCGTGCCGCGCAGCGGACGGTTGCCTTTCCGGGGCGGACGGGGCGGGCCGGTGTCCCGCCCGACGCCGGTCTTTCTCACGGATCGGCGCGAGCCCGCTCTCGTCAAGGCGTTAGCGGAGCTTAAGGCGGAACTGGACACCATCGCAGCGTCCTTCAGCGAAGGCTCGTCGTCGAAGGTGCGGTTGCCGTCCCCCGCTACCCGTACCCGGCCTCCGGCGCAGGCGATGCACGTCGCGCGGACTTCCCCGAAGAAGCCGCAGAGGGAAACGATCCAGGGCGTGTGGGTCAGTGCCGACAGCGTCGACCGGGCCTCCGCCAAAAGCATGGCCGGGATCTGGTGGTGGCTGCCGCCGGTGATCTGGCCCTCTTCCGAGGCCGAAATCGCGTCCATGACGGTGCGTCTGGTGAAGGGCGGCGCCCGTCGCTTCGTGCTCAACGCGCCCTGGCAGTCCGGGCTCCTGGCGCGGAGCAAATCGCTCCAGCTGTGGGCCGGACCGTTCTGCAATCTGGCCAATCCCCTGGCGCTGGAGGAATTGAAGCAGGCGGGATTTGCCGGTGCCTTCGTAAGCCCGGAACTGGGCAAGGAGGCCTTCCTGGCCCTGCCGGCCCTCAGCCCGCTGCCCCTCGGTGTGGTGGTGAGCGGCATGTGGCCGTTGTGCCTGGCCCGCGTCATCTCGGACGCCATCGACACGGCGCGGCCCTTCACCAGCCCCCGTGGGGAACAGGCCTGGGTGCAGCGTCACGGGGATACGGTGTGGCTTTTCCCCAACTGGGAGCTGAACCTTGCACGCCAGCGCCGGCAGCTCGAAAAGGCCGGCTACCGGATCCTGGCGCACCTGGAAGAGCCGGTGCCGAGAACGGTGAAGCTCAAGGACCGGCCGGGGCTCTGGAACTGGAACCTCGGCCTCAAGTGACGGCTTCGTAAAACACTCAATATCTGCGTTGTGCGGCCTGCTTCGTCGCTGCGGCGTACCGATGTACGCCTCACTCCTCAGCACTTGCACGCCTTGATCTTGAGCGTTTTACGAAGCCGTCTTGAAGGTTGTCGTGATCGTTTGGCGTTACTTCCGATTTTTAACCAATGACCGATGACGCTCATAGAATGGCGCATGACGGACAACCAAAACGAAACATCGGATCAGCGATAGACCTCTTTGCGTTGGCCGACGGTGATGACCCACACGGTGAGTTCATTGTCCTGGATGGAATAGACAATCCGATAGGATCCTTGCCGCACGCGGTAGAGCTCCTCTCCGGTGAGCTTTTCGCAGCCCGCTGGGCGGGGGTCGTTTGCCAGGTTTTCGATTCGCGACAGGATTTTTTTCAGATGGGTTTTGGGAATTTTTCGCAGGTCTTTCCAGACCGACTCCTTGAAGAGGATTTCATATGCGGCCATCTTGTTTAAGCCTCTTCACCATTTCGGAGAAGCTGATCAGGGGTTCGTGCAACCTCTCCTCGAAAGCGGTGATGTCCGCCGCATCCTGAGCCAGGGCTTCCTTGACGGCCTGGTTGACGAGTTGGGAAATGGATTTCGATGTCTCGATGGATTTCAGCTTCAGGGCTTTGTGGATCGTCGGGTCGAAATAGATTGTCGCGCGCTTGGCGGTTGTTGCCATGATAACACCTCCATAATCGATATGACATTATAACGTTCAGACGTTTTGGCGTCAAGTAGCGACGACGAAAGACAGGACACCATGCACATCAACCGCAAGGCATTCGAAGACGCCGTGGAACGGGCCATCGAATCGATTCCCGAGATGTTTCGGGCGCAGTTGACCAACATCGCGATCGCCGTCGAGGACCGGCCTTCCGCCGATCTTCTGGAGGAGATGGGGCTCCCTCCCGACGAGACCCTCTTCGGGGTCTTCATCGGTGTTGCGCTGCCCGAGCGTTCGGCCAGCGAACCGCCGCTCTACCCCGATGAGATCCTGGTCTTCCGGGATCCGTTGATGGCCGCCTGCCGCACCCTGGACGAACTCGAGGAGGAGATCGCCATCACGGTGGTGCATGAAGTGGCGCACTACCTGGGCTTGAGCGAGGCGCAGCTGGAGGACCTGGGCTACGCTTGAAAAGGAGGACCCCCATGAGCACATTGGTTCAGCACACGGCGCACCTG
>CAYMQN010000065.1:0-1518 GCA_964392545.1 uncultured Desulfobacteraceae bacterium | reverse complement strand
GCACCTGCCGGTGCGGGACGGCCGCCTGCGCCTGGGCACCTGGCAGCAGGTCGTGGCCATCAATCACGACAACCGGCCCCGGCGCCGGACGATCGAGGTGACCGTCGCCGGCATTCCCGGCTGAGGCCGCCTTATATCGTCCCCATTTCGCAACAGCCGCCCGGGAGGAACACGATGATCCCCCAACGACGCATTGCCAAAATCCTGTTTGCCACGGACCTTTCCCAAAACGCCGAGAAAGCCTTCGGCTACGCCGTCAGCATGGCGGAGGCCCACGGGGCCCGGATCAGCATCTTGTACGTCATGGAAAAGCTGACCCCCAACGCCGAGGTGCTGCTGGCGGCCTATCTGGGATACGGCGATATCGCGGAACTGCGGCAAAACAGCGAAAGCGAACGAAAAGCGCAGATCAAGGCGCGCATCGAGCAGTTTTGCAGCGAGGTTGCCGACCGGGTGCCGGCCTGCCGCTTCATGCTGCACGATGTGCTGGTGGAGCCGGGCAAGCCCGCCGAGCGCATCCTGCATCATGCCGAAACCGGAGGCTACGACGCCATCGTGATGGGCACCCGCGGCCACGGTCTGGTGAAGGAAGCCGTGCTGGGCAGCACCTCCCGCAACGTCGTCACCCATAGCTCCATCCCCGTGTTCGTGGTCCCGATGCACCCCTCGGAAGCAGATTGACGGCCGGCATGCCCAGGCTTTGCCGCGGGCTTGCCAGTTTAAAGATCGCATGAAGCCAAATTCATTTCCCGGTTGACAAAAATATTCAATATTCGTTATCTGAATAAGTATCAACTTAATTGAATAGGCCTATGACCCTCCTCAACACTTTGAAATGCCTGGCCCACAAGAATCGGCTGCAGATCCTGCGGATCCTTCTCACCAGCGATCTGTGCGTCGGCGCCCTGGCCCATCACCTGGGCATTTCCAAACCGGCGGTGTCCCAGCACCTGCAGGTGTTGCGCAAGGCCGGTCTGGTCAAGGGCGAGAAGCGCGGCTACTGGACCCACTATGAAGTGGATCGGTTGGCCCTGCAGCGGATCGCGGCCGAATTGAACGCGCTGGCCGCGACCGAACATTCCCATGAAACCGTCTGCTGGCGGATCGGTGATCGGCCGGCCGGCAACATGCCATCCAAGGAGGCGGCAATGTGTCAGAACTGCTGTCAAAAACCCGAGGAATTGAAAGACAAACCTGAAAACTGCAGCCCGGAGCAGATCGCCAAATGCCACGGCGACAGCGGGGAGCATCCGTGCACGCCGGGCAATTGCGGCCCTGAAAAACAATAACCCAAGCGGGTCGCTATCCGATAAAGTATTCCATTTTTGCCCGTCATGCCGGCGGAAGAGGCTGTGTCGCAATTCTATATAACGTTCCATTTAGGCCTGTCATGCCGGCGAAAGCCGGCATCTGGTTGGGGCAACGGCATGAAGATACAGGAGATTCCGGCTTTCGCCGGAATGACGACCTAAGGCAAGCGCCTTCTGCACCAATTGCGACACAGCCTCGGAAGCCGGG
>CAYMQN010000064.1:0-16831 GCA_964392545.1 uncultured Desulfobacteraceae bacterium | reverse complement strand
CAGACCGAACTGAGAGAGTGGGAGCAGCGCTGCATCCAGGAAGAGCCGCCCCCCTGCACGGCGGCCTGCCCGCTGCATGTCGATGCCCGGGCCTTCATCGGCCACCTGCAGGCCGGCCGATGGGCGGAGGCCCTCAAGACGCTCCACAAAACCATGCCCCTGCCCGGTATCCTGGGCCGCATCTGCGATGCCCCCTGCCGCCGCGCCTGCAACCGCAAGGATGCGGGGGAAGCCATCCGGATCGGGGATCTGGAACACGCCTGCGTCAGCCGGGTCGACGACAGCCGCCGAGTGATGCCCCTGCCGGCAAAAGATTTCAAGATAGCGGTGGCGGGCAGCGGCCTGAGCAGCCTGACCGCCGCCTGGGACCTGGCCCGCAAAGGCTACACGGTAACGGTCACCACATCGGAAGCGGCGGTGGGCGCCCGACTCCTGCGGGAATACCCGGAACGCCTCTCGCCCGAGGTAGTCGAGCGGGAGGTCGAAGTGCTGACCGCCCTGGGCGTGCGCTTCGAAACCGGCCGTGCCTTCGACACCCCCGAAGCCTGCCAAAGCTGTCGTGCGGGCCATGACGCCGTCTATGTCGGGCTGGACGCGGTCAATCCCGGCCCCTGGCAAATTGCCAGCGCAGCCACCGAACCGGGAGGCGCCGCCGGCACCACCGAACAAGACGGCCTGTTTGCCGGCGGGGATCACGCCTCCCCCGTCTGGCAGGCGGCCCATGGTCGTTGGGCCGCCACCTCCCTGGACCGCAGCATGCAGAAGGTGTCCCTCACCGCCGGCCGGGAAAAGGAGGGCCCCCGGGAAACCCGGCTCTACACCAATCTGGAGGGCATCCCCCCCTTGCCCGCCGTGGCCGTGGCGGACCCCGCCGCGGGCTACAGCGAAACCGAAGCCCTGGCCGAGGCCGAACGTTGCCTTCAGTGCCAGTGCCTGGAGTGCGTCAAGGTCTGCACCTACCTGGAACGGTTCGGCAGCTATCCCAGGCGCTACGTGCGGGAAATCTACAACAACGAAGCCCTGGTGATGGGCGAACGCAAGGCCAACCGCCTGATCAATTCGTGCAGCTTGTGCGGGCTGTGCGAGGCGGTCTGCCCCCATGACTTCGCCATGCAGGATCTCTGCCTAACCGCCCGCCAAAGCATGGTGGCCCGGGGCAAGATGCCGCCCTCGGCCCATGATTTCGCCCTCCAGGACATGGATTTTTCCCAGAACGAGGGGTTCCGGCTGGCCCGCCACGCACCCGGCCGCTCCGCAAGCCGCTGGCTCTTCTTCCCGGGCTGCCAGTTGTGCGCTTCCGCCCCCGGGCAGGTCGCCCGGATCTATGGCCATCTGGGAACCTCACTCAGCGACGGGGTGGCCCTCATGCTGGGCTGCTGCGGGGCGCCGGCCCGCTGGGCCGGCCGGCAGGAGCGCTTTGCCGCCGAACTGGCGCGCTGGAAGGAAAGCTGGGAGGCGCTGGGGCGCCCCCGGCCCATCCTGGCCTGCGCCACCTGCCTGCGGGTCTTCAAGGACCACATGCCGGAAGCCGATCCCGTTTCCTTGTGGGAAATCCTGGAAAGCGCCGACCTCCCCGAATCGGCCGTGCCCTCATTCGACCGGGCGCTGGCCATCCACGATCCCTGTACCACCCGGGGCGAGGCGGAGGTCCAGGGGGCCGTGCGGCGCATTGCAAACCGCCTGGGGGTGGCCATCGAAGAATTGACCCTGGGGCGGGAGCATACCGAATGCTGCGGTTTCGGCGGACTCATGCAGAATGCCAACCCCGCCCTGGCCCGGGAAGTGGCCGAGCGGCGCGGGCAGCGCAGCCCCCGGGATTTTCTGGCCTACTGCGCCATGTGCCGCGACAACCTGGCCCTGGTGGGCAAGCGGTCGCTGCACCTGCTGGATCTTCTGTTTCCCGACCCGGATGTGCCCGACCCGGCCGCCCGCCCGCGGCCGGGCTGGTCCCGGCGGCGGGAAAACCGTCTGCGCCTCAGGGCCGAACTGGGCCGCACGCTATGGGATGAAGCCCCCGAGGAAGACAGCGCGACGGAAGCCATCGTCCTGCACCTGGCGCCCGGGGTGGAAGCCCTGCTCGAATCCCGGCGCATCCTCGAGGAGGACCTCCGCAAGGTCATCGGCCAGGCCGAGGCCGGCGGCCACCGCTTTCAGCACCCGGACACGGGCCGTTGGCTGGCCTGCCACCGGCCCTACCAGGCCGCCTTCTGGGTGGAATACTCACTGGCGGAGGGCGGGTTCCGGGTGCACAACGCCTATGCCCACCGCATGGAGGTGCTCGGTCCATGAACAGCGACCACGTGCGTCCCGAAGATCTGAAATGGCGCTGCGACCGCTGCCGGTGCAGCCTGGTGGTGGGGCAGGTGTCGGTGAGCTACATGAACAACCGCTTCACCACGGATCTGCCCTACTGCCCGGGCTGCCGGACGGTCCTCATCACCGAAGCCGTGGCCACCGGGAAGATGGCCGAGGTGGAGCAGATTCTCGAAGATAAATAAATGCGGATCCGCATTTATTTAGATGGAACCACCCCCACTTGCGGACCGTTGTCCAGGAGGATCAATTGATCGTTCACCGCTCCCCGCCATACGAATCGCCGGGTGTGCGGGCCGTCACGGGGGAGACGATTCGTCCCGGGGGGCTCGCGCTGACGGAACGGGCGGCGCGCTTGTGCGGGCTTGGCGTCGGGGAGCGGGTCCTGGATGTGGGCTGCGGCGCCGGCGCCACGGCGGCCTTTCTGCAGGAGCGTTTTCAGGTGACCGCGGTCGGGATCGATTCCTCGGCGCTGCTGTTGACGGACGCCCGAAAGGTCCATGCGGCGCTGCCCCTGGTCCGGGGCGACGGGACATCGCTTCCGTTGGCCGCGGGATGCTTCGGCGCGGTGTTTTGCGAGTGCGCACTGTCCCTGATGGCCGACCAGCGAAAGGCCCTGGCGGAATGCCGCCGTGTGCTGCGTTCGGGCGGGCACCTGGTCGTCGCCGACCTGTATTGGCGATCGGAAGGTCTGCCGGACAGGCCGGCCAGGCCCGAAAGTCGCGGCTGCCTGGCCGGGGCGCTTCCCCGCAGGCGGCTGGAAACCCGCGTGGCGGCTGCCGGCTTCGACCTGTGCCTCTGGGAGGACCACTCGCCGCATCTCAAAATGCTGGCCGCCCGAATGGTCTGGGACGGCCTCCGGCTGCAGGATGTCTGGGGCGCGGCCTGCCGTCCTGGATACGGTGGGAGCGGGCGGCCCGGCTACGGCCTGCTCGTGGCCCGCAAGAGGAGCCGAAACAATGGATGATCTCCAGATCCGCATGATGCGGCTGGCCGCCGAAGGCTACTACTGCTCCCAGATCCTTCTGCAACTGGCGCTGGAGGCCCGGGGCGAGGAAAACCCCGCCCTGGTGCGGGCCATGGCCGGCCCGGCCTACGGCTGCGGCAGCGGGCGGGCCACCTGCGGCGCCCTCACCGGCGGCTGCTGCCTGCTGGCGCTCTACGCGGCCAAGGGCAGCGGCACGGAGCGCGAATCGGATCGCCTGTTTCTCATGCTGAGCGAACTGGCCGACTGGTTCGAAGAGGCGGTGGGCGGACGCTTCGGCGGCATCGCCTGCGAGACCATCACCGGGGAGGAGGGCCCCGCTGCCGCCCGCCGGCGCTGCGGCGGGATCGTGGCCGAGACCTTCGCCAAGGCCCTGGAAATTTTGCTGGCCAATGACTTCGACCCCTACGCGCCCGCTGAATCGGCATCGTGATGGTTTCCCAAACCACCGAAAGTCTCTGCCCGGTCTGTATGGCCCTGCTCCCCGCCCGCCGCGTGGCGCGCGGATCGGCGGTCTACCTGGAGAAGACCTGTCCGGACCATGGGTCATTTAGGACGCACATCTGGGACGGCGAACCAGTCTTGACCGGCTGGCAGCGGCCCAAGATCCCCACCCGGCCGCCCCACTGCCGCCAGCCGGTGAACAAGGGCTGCCCCTTCGACTGCGGCCTCTGTCCAAATCACCGTCAACGGTCCTGCACCATCATCCTGGAAGTCACCGAGCGCTGCAACCTGGCCTGTCCGGTGTGCTACGCGGACGCAGGCCGCGCGCCAAGGGCCGACCCTTCCCTGGAAACCATCGCCGGCTGGTATGCCGCCGCCCGCAGGGCCGGGCCCGGCAGCAATATCCAGCTATCCGGCGGCGAGCCCACCGTGCGGGACGACCTGCCGCGCATCGTGGCCATGGGCCGGGAGGCCGGCTTCGGGTTCATCCAGGTCAACACCAACGGCCTGCGCCTGGCCGAGGATCCCGCTTTCGTGCGGGACCTGCGCGCCGCCGGCCTCGCCTCGGTCTTTCTCCAATTCGACGGCACCGACGACGCCATCTACCGCAGGCTGCGGGGCCGCGCACTTTTGGCCGCCAAACGGGCCGCCATCGCGGCCTGCGCCGAGAACCGGATCGGGGTCGTCCTGGTGCCCACCCTGGTGCCCGGCGTCAACGACCACGACCTCGGCCGCATCCTGGAACTGGCCGTGGCGCGTTCGCCGGTGGTGCGCTCGGTGCATTTTCAACCGGTCAGCTATTTCGGTCGCTTCCCCCACGCCCCCCGCGACGGGGACCGGATCACCCTGCCCGAGGTGATGCGCCGCATCGAAGACCAGTCGGACGGCGCCTTCAAGGCGGCCCATTTCTCGCCCCCCGGCTGCGAAAATGCCCTCTGCAGCTTCAGCGCCAATTTCCTGGTGATGCCCGACCGCTCCGTCCAACCCTTGGGCGCCCCCTGGTCGGGCAGCTGCTGCCCCCCGCCCGTGGCCGCCGAGATCGGGGCCGCCCAGGCCATCGGCTGCGTGGCCCGGCAGTGGTCCGCACCGGCAGCCTGCGCCTGCCAGGCCACGGAAAGCGCCATCCAGACGGCGTCGCCGGAAGCCAACGGGTCCCTCAATCTGGATGCCTTTCTCGCGCGGGCCCGGACCCACACCCTGGCCGTGTCG
Organism: uncultured Desulfobacteraceae bacterium; assembly: GCA_964392545.1. Classification (GTDB taxonomy): domain Bacteria; phylum Desulfobacterota; class Desulfobacteria; order Desulfobacterales; family UBA5852; genus JABZFP01. The sequence continues at coordinate 11,880 of CAYMQN010000064.1, read as the reverse complement.
GCCATGGCCTTCCAGGACGTCTGGAACCTGGACCTGGAGCGGGTGCGCGACTGCTGCATCCACGTCATGGCGCCGGATACGCGCCTGGTGCCCTTCTGCCTCTACAATCTGACGGGCAGCGGGGGCCGGAGGCTCTACCGCCCATGACGGCACCGACGCTGACCCCGCTGGAACCATGGGTCTGCCGCAGGATCGGCGTTCCGGAAGGGCGCCCCCTCGCGCGGCGGGACCTCGCCGCCTACCAGTTGGCGGCCTTAAACCGCACCCTGACCCACGCCCGGCAGAACAGCCCCTTTTATCGCGAGCGTCTGAACGGCATGCCGCCCCGGCTTGCCACCCTCGACGCCTTGGCCGCCCTGCCCTTCACCACGATGGACGACCTGCGCCGGGATCCCATGGCGCTGCTGTGCGTGTCCCGGGACCGCATCGCCCGGGCCGTCACCCTGCAGACCTCGGGCACCACCGGCCCTCCCAAGCGCCTTTTCTTCACGATGGCGGACCTCGAACGGACTGTGGATTTCTTTCACCACGGCATGGCCACCCTGGTGGCACCGGGACAACGGGTGTTGATCCTGCTGCCCGGTGCCCTGCCGGACAGCGTGGGCGACCTCCTGGCCAAAGGGCTGGCGCGCATGGCGGTGGAAGGCATCGTGCACGGGCCGGTCAGCGATCCGGTCGCCGCCGTCGCTGCGGCGCGAGCGGCAAAAGCCGACGCGCTGGTGGGCATCCCGGTCCAGGTACTGGCCATGGCCCGCCACGCTGACGGCCCCCGCCTGGCCGGCCGGATCCGCAGCGTGCTCCTGACCACGGATCATGTCCCCGGGGCTATCGTGGAAGCCATCGAAGGGGCCTGGGGCGGCCGGGTCTTCCGGCATTACGGGATGACCGAGATGGGGCTCGGCGGGGCCGTGGAATGCGCCGCCCGCCGGGGCTATCATTTCCGGGAAGCCGACCTGCTGGTGGAAATCGTCGATCCCCGGACGCGCCAACCCCTTCCGGACGGCCGCCCGGGGGAGATCGTCTTTACGACGCTGACCCGGGAAGGCATGCCCCTCATTCGCTATTGCACCGGCGACGTGGCTGCGTTTAGACTGGCGCCGTGCACCTGCGGGACGACCCTGCGCACCCTGGGCGCGATCCGGGGCCGCTGGTGCGACCGGATCGCGCCGGGGGCACGGGAGACGCTTTTTATCGGCCACCTGGACGAGGCGCTCTTCGGCGTCCCGGACGTTCTCGACTACCGTGGGGAAATCCATCCCGCGGGCGCCGGGGCCGATCGCCTGACCCTTTTCGTGACGGCCTGTCCCGGCGCATGGTCCGACGCCATGGCCGAACGCCTGCGCAGGCAGGCCCTCGCCGTCCCCGCCCTGGATAAAGCCAGCCGCGAGGGTCTTCTGCACCTGGCGGTCGAACCCGATACCCGGGGAGGCCCGCCCTCCACCGGAACCGCCAAACGGCGCATTCACCCTAGATCGGAAAGGAACCGCGAACCCTGATGAAGATCATTTCCGAAACCGCCTGCGACCTCCTTCAAAAAGGGGAAACCTTCGTCCTGGCCACCATCATAAGCCACAGGGGATCCACCCCGCGCACCGCGGGCAGCAAGATGCTCGTTACGGCCGACGGCCGGGGCATCGGCACCATCGGCGGCGGGCTGCTGGAAGCCGAAGCCATGGCCCGGGCCGTGGAACTGGTGTCGTTGGGGCAGTCCGCCGTGATGCCCTTCGATCTCGGCTACGAGACCATCGCCTCCATGGACATGATCTGCGGCGGCCAGGCCGAGGTGCTGCTGGACTGCGTGCTCCCCGGCGAGGCCAACCAGACGGCGTTCGAGGCCTGGCGCCGAATGCTGGACGATCATCGCAAAGGGTGCTTCCTGACCATGGTGGTGACCCGGGAGGCCAGAATCGACCAGGTGACCCATGCCGTGGTGGAAACGTCGGGGGACTTGCAGGGCACGTTTCCGTTTCCCGATGCGGCGCGTGAGGCCGTCGTGGCGGCATCCGGCACCGATACGGTCCGCACCCTGACCTTCGATGAGGGCTTCGTGCTGATGGAACCGGCGGCCCGGGTGTGCCGCGCCCATATCTTCGGCGCGGGCCACGTGGCCCGCCCCACCGCCCATCTGGCCGCCCTGGTGGGCTTCCAGGTGCAGGTCTACGACGACCGCGGGGAGTTCGCCAATTCCGAGCGCTTTCCCGACGCCCATGCCGTCCGGGTGCTGGACGGCTTTCCGGGCTGCTTCGAGGGGCTGTCCCTGAACGGGCACGACTTCGTGGTGATCCTGACGCGCGGGCACCTGCACGACCAGAACGTCCTGGCGGGCGCCCTGGGCACCGCGGCCGGCTACATCGGCATGATCGGCAGCCGCAAGAAGCGCAACACGATCTACGGCAACCTGCGCGATCAGGGGGTTTCCCAGGAGGCCATCGACCGGGTGCACTGCCCCATCGGACTGTCCATCGGCGCCGAAACCCCGGAGGAGATTGCGGTCAGCATCGTGGGCGAGCTGATCGCCGCGCGGGCCGGGGTGCGGCCATGAGCGGTGCCGCCGGCATCGCCGCCGTTATCCTGGCGGCCGGAACGTCCACGCGCATGGGGTGGTTCAAGCCCATGCTGCCCCTGGGAGATGCCTGCGCCCTCGAACGGGTGGTCCGGACCTTTCGGGCCGGAGGGGTCGAAACGCTCATCGTCATCACGGGCCACCGCGCCGGCGAACTCCAGCCGGTCCTGGCCGAACTGCCGGCCCAGGCGGTGGTCAATACGGCGTATCGGCAGGGCATGTTCTCCTCGGTACGGGCCGGCCTGAACGCGCTGCCCAACGATGCCGAAGCCTTTTTCATCCATCCGGTGGATATCCCCCTGGTGAGGTCCCGGACGGTGGAACGCATGGCCGCCGCCTTTACCGAAACCCGCCCCCTGGTGCTCTATCCCACCTTCGAGGGGCGGCGCGGGCACCCGACCCTGATCCGCCGCGACCTCGTGCCGGATACCCTGGCCTGGCACGGCGAGGGCGGCCTGCGGGCCTTTCTCCAAGGCCGCGCAGCTGGGAGCCGCGAGCTGCCCGTGGCGGACGAAGCCGTCCTGCTGGACATGGATACGGTGGAGGACTACCGCCGCCTGGTGGCCCGCCTGCGCCACGCCGACCTCCCCAGCCAAGCGGAGTGCCGCATGCTCATGGACACCCTCCAGGCCCTGCCGGGCCCCCTCGCGGCCCACTGCCGGGCGGTCGCCGCCGTGGCCCGGCGCCTGGCCGAGGCGCTCGAAGCCGCAGGAACGCCCATGGATGTGGTCCTGGCCGAGCGGGCGGCCCTGCTCCACGATATCGCGCGCACCCGCAAGGACCACGCCGCAGCCGGCGCCCGCCTGCTCGAACGCCACGGCTTTCCCCGGCTCGCGCCCATCGTGGCCGAGCACATGGACTTGGCGGTGGCCCCGGACACCCTGCCGGACGAAGCCCAGGTCGTCTTTCTGGCCGACAAGCTGGTGGCGGGGGACCGCCTGGTGGACCTGGAGGAGCGCTTCGCCCGCAAAATGGCCCAATACGGCCGGGACCCGTCTGTGGGCCCCCGCATCGCCCAACGCCGGGACAATGCCCGCCGCGCCCGGGACAAGGTGGAACGCCTGACCGGTCGATCCGTAAACGCCATGGCGGCCGAGGCGTCCCGGATAAGCAGCCCATGAACGCCGCCGGTCATTCCCATCGATCGGGGCGCAATCCGTCCCGCCGCATCTATCTCCTGCGCCACGGCGCGATCCAGGCCCCCGACCGGGAGCGGCGCTACATCGGTCAGCAGGATCTGCCCCTGAACGATGAGGGGTTGCGACAGGCCAGGGCCTGGTCCGCCTATTTCGCGCAAGACCGGCCGGATGTGCTTTACTGCAGCGATCTGGCCCGCTGCCGGGAAACCGCCCGCCTCATCGGCCGCCGCTGCGCCCTGGAGCCCGAGCCGCGTCCGGAATTGCGCGAAGTCGCCCTGGGCGAATGGGAGGGGGAAACCTTTGCCGCCGTCAAAACCCGCGATCCCGCAGCCTTCCAGGCGCGCGGCAAGCACATCGCGGACCACCGCCCGCCGGCCGGGGAATCCTTCCGGGATCTCGAACAACGGGTCTGGCCGTTCTTCCAAACCACCGCCCGCCAGGGACCGCCGCGCAGCCTCCTGGTCACCCACGCCGGCGTCATGCGCGTGCTGCTATCCCGCCTGCTGGGCATGCCCCTGGGAAACCTCTTCGCCATCGGTCTGGCCTACGGAACGCTAAGCATCGTCGACGTCCGCCCTTCCGGCTACCGCCTCCAGGCCCTGAACCTCCCCGCCCCGGCGTGAAAGAGCGCTGGTCCGCCAAAGGTGGCTGGGTCGTTTCACGCTTAGACGGCGCTGTAAAAGGACCAAGATCAAGGCGTGCAAGGTCCGAGGAGAGAGGCGTACATCGGTACGCCGCAGCGACGAGGGCCGCCGCACAACGCCGATACTTGTCCGCCATAGGTAGGTTTTCACCGACGGCGGATGGGTCATTTTACGAAGCCGTGGACACCGTTTTTGCCCCTGGCCTTCATCACAAACAACGCCTGATCGGCAAAGGCCAAAAGCTCCTCGGCATCCCGCGCCTGGTCCGGATAGGCCGCCACCCCTTGGCTGGCCCTCACGGAAACCCGCAGGCCTTGCGCCTCCAGAAATACGGCTTTCCGGATGCAGTCCTGGATATGGGCGGCCGTGGCCATGGCCCCCTCGAGATCGCGGCCGGGGAGCACCACCACGAATTCGTCTCCGGCATAGGCCACGGCATAGGCCGGGGGGCTAAGGGCCTGCCGGATGACGCCGGCCACTTCCCGAATGACCTGGCTGCCGTGGAGGTGGCCGTGGGCGTCCACGATCCCCTTGAAATTGTCCAGATCCATGAAGATGAGGGCGATGCCGCTGCGCTCGTAGCGGCCGGAGGCGATCAGGTCGGGCAGCGACTGGTACAGGTAGCGCCGGTTGTAAAGGCCGGTCAGGGTGTCGCGCAGGGCCATTTCCCGGAACTTGCCCTCGCTCCGGCGCAGCGCTTCCTCGGCCGCCTTGCGCTTGGTTATGTCGATCAGGGTGACAACCAGCCGGGCCAGGGTATCCTCGTGGCCCGTGACCGCCAGGCCCTTGGTCAGCACCGTCTTGCGGTTGCCCTTGAGGGAGGTGATCTCCCGTTCCCGCTCCTGGCCGATATGCCCGCCGTCGATCATGAGAACCATCTCGCGGCCCAGCTCCCGGAACTCCTGTGGATCCCCCCAGGGCATCCCGAAAGACAAGGTCTGCCGGTCGTCGGCCTCCACCAGTTCCATGAAGGCCCGGTTGAAATCGATGGTCTGCACGAGCTGCATGCAGTGCCGGATCTCTTCCGGGTGACGGTTCAGGTAGGCTTCCAGATCCGCCACCCCCCGACCGCGCAGCTCCTCGATGTAGGCCTTGAGCTTGGAGGCATCCCGCTCGATCATGGCCACCGGGGCCGAATGGAAAAGCACATGATAGCGATGATCGCTTTCGCGGACGGCTTCCGCGGCTTCCTTCATGAGGGAGAAATCTTCCACGAAGACGATGACGCCCTCGGTGGCGCCGTCGTCGTTGATGACCGGGCTCATGTGGAAGCGCAGTTCCAGGCATTTGTCCCGGCCGATGGCGCAGGGATGGGCCTTGATGCTGGACCGGCCGGTTTTCAGGCACAGGCGCAGATCGTCGCTGACGCCGGCGTCCACGAACATGGCCAGTTCGAGGGCGTTGGCCGCTTCGGGGATCTGCTCTTCCGGCCACTCCAGGAGGGTCCGCATCTTGCTGTTGAGACCGGTGATGCGGCCGTCGCGGGCAATGGTCAAAATGCCGAAAGGGGCGCTGTCGCCCAGGAGACGGTCGCGCTGCTCGATCTGCGCCAGGGTCGTTTCGAGCTCCCGGCAGCGGGCTTCCAGCGCCCGCATGGCGGAAGGTTGCGGGTGATCGTCAATAGAGGAAGAGGATTTTGGCATGGGCAGCCTCTTTGCCTATGTAACTTTCAAGCCCGGCGCATCCAGCGAAAACCCAGCGGGCCGGATGCGGCAACGGTTCCAACTCCGGAATCGCCCGACCGAGAGGAATTGCCCGTAAGCTGTCCGGCCGGTTCCGGCATTGGCGCATGGCGATGGTGTCAGGGTTCGATCTTCGTCCCCAGCACCTGGAGAAACTTGGCCAGCCAGTCCGGGTGCGCCGGCCAGGCCGGGGCGCTGACCAGATGGCCGTCCACGTGGGCCTGGTCCACCGGAATGTCCTTGTAGGTCCCGCCGGCCAGGGTGACATCGGGCCCCACGGCCGGATAGGCGGAGCAGCGCTTGCCCTCGACCACCCCGGCGGCGGCCAGCACCTGGGCACCGTGGCAGATGGCCGCGATGGGCTTGCCGGCCTCGTCGAAATGGCGCACGATGTCGAGCACCGTCTGGTTGAGGCGGATGTATTCCGGGGCCCGCCCCCCGGGAATCACCAGCGCGTCGTAGTCTTTGGCCTCGATGTCCGCAAAAGCGGCATTCAAAGTGAAATTATGACCGGGCTTTTCGCTGTAGGTCTGGTCGCCCTCGAAATCGTGGATGGCCGTGCGCACCGCCTCGCCGGCCTTTTTGTCCGGGCAGACCGCATGGACCGTGTGGCCCACCATCTGCAGGGCCTGGAACGGCACCATGACCTCGTAGTCCTCCACGTAATCCCCCACCAGCATCAGAATCTTTTTAACACTCATGGAACCTCCTTTCACTTGTTTCGGTCGCGGTTTCCTGCAGTTGCCGCCGACAGCGAGCTGCCGACATCTCAGGGCGCTCCCAAAGGCGCCACCAGATGGTAGAACCCCTCCCGCATGGCGTGGGAAACCTCCGCATTCGATTCGGTGGATAATTCAGCCAGGGGCCCATCGACTTGGGACCGGCATTTCACCGCAGGCAAGTTTCACGCCTATAATGGGATTGCGACAACGGCTTTTCAAGGCCTCAATTATGTTCGATGCGCATGATCGGACGGGTCGGCGAACGGCGCGCCACCTCCTGGAACCCAGCCCGCAGGAAAGCCGAGGCCAGCCCGGTCCAGGCAAAGGCCGAAGCTATGGCCTTCCCCGATTTGGGCTCCACCGGGTAGCCTTCCCCTTTCTGTTCCTTGAACTGCTTCGGGGGAAGCCGCCACAGCATGCACCAGCATCCGCCGCATGCCCCCCGTTCGCCAAAGAGAGTGGTGAAATCTTCCCACTGGGCGGGCGTCAACGGTTTGGCCGAAAACCCCTTATGAAACATGGTATCTATCTCCCCTTGAAATCGGGGTGGAAATGAACGAAGCTGTACCCCAAGCTGTGGGACGCAAGCCCCACGGCCTTTTCTATTGCCGGAATAATACGATCGAGAAGAGCTTGTGAGGATGCATTACCGTAAAATCCATCCTGAAAGCCATCGGCCGATGGGACTCGGCGAGTCGCTGATCCTGATGGCCCTGATGATGTCCCTGGTGGCGCTTTCCGTCGACACCATGCTGCCGGCCCTGCCGGATATGGGCGCCGATCTGAAGGTGGGGCATGCCAACGACGTCCAACTGATCCTATCGTCCCTGTTCCTGGGTTTGTCCGTCGGTCTGATCTTCTACGGCCCCCTATCGGACAGCCTGGGACGCAAACCCGTGCTCTTTGCCGGAATGGCGGTGTTCATCGGCGGATGCACCCTGTCCATTTTCAGCACCAGTTTCGCGATCATGCTGGTGGGAAGGGTTCTGCAGGGTCTTGGCGCGGCCGGCCCGCGGTCCGTGGTGCTGGCCCTGGTGCGGGATCAGTACGAGGGCCGCGCCATGGCCCGGATCATGTCGACGATCATGTCCATATTCATCATGATGCCGGTTTTCGCCCCCGCTCTCGGCCAGGGGATCCTGCTTTTCGCCGGCTGGCGGGCCATTTTCGCCGCCCTGCTGGTCCTGGCGACCATCGTTCTGGTCTGGTTCGGCTGGCGGCACCCGGAAACCCTCCCAGCTGAAAACCGCCGGCCCTTCTCGCCCGGAAAAATCGCCGCGGCCCTGGCGGAGGTCTGCCGCCATCCCGTCGCGCTGGGCTACACCGTCGTCGCGGGGTTCATCATGGGCGCCTTTCTGGGATACCTGAATTCCGTGCAGCCGATCCTTCAGGAGCTGTATGGCATGGGCCTCTGGTTTCCACTCATTTTCGGGATCCTGGGCCTCTCCCTGGGCAGCGCCCTGTTCCTCAATTCGCGGATCGTCATGCGCCTGGGCATGCGCAAGCTGGTCCGCCGGGCCATGGCGGCCCTCGCCGGCCTCTCCGCATCCTATTTCGTCGTGGTTGCCGCCTTCGGCGGCCGTTCACCCTTCTGGATGCTCATGGTCTTTTTTCTTGCGGCCTTTTTCTGCATCGGATTCCTGTTCGGCAACCTGAATGCCATCGCCATGGGCCCCCTGGGCCACATCGCCGGCACCGCCTCGGCTGTCGTGGGGTCGCTTTCCACCTTTCTCTCCGTGCCGATCGCCTTGCTGATCGGGCGGCTTTACAACGACACGACCTTGCCCCTGATCGGCGGCTTCGCCCTGCTCAGTTTGAGTGCGTTGGGCATCATGCGGTGGGCCAACCGGTCAAGACGACCGGCCTAGCGCGGTGGTCGCGGCATGCGGACTTTCGCGCCGGCGCAGACCTCACCCCTGCGGAATTTTTCGCACCCGACGCAGCCCTTGGACTGCAGGGGATTGCGACTGCCGCCATGTCCCGCCCTCGGGCCGGGCCGGAAACGGCCAGCACCCCGGCCAGCTTGCCGCCGGTGTCAGCAACCGCCGTCGGGCGTACGCTTGAAGCCGATATCCGAAGTCCCTTTGCGTTCGATCCATGTTTCCGGGTAATACCCCTGCAGCGTATTCCAGAATCGCTCCCGGACTTCGGCGACCCCCCGATGGTACGCCTCGAAGAAGCCGGGTTCGTTCCACTCCGGAGGATAGCAGTAGCGCTCGCCCGCTTCGCCGTACGCGCACTCCCAGAAATCAGGCTCGTTCGGCTCGACGACCCTAAAGCAGGTCGACGCGTAGAGACCCGGTTCGTTGCCCCGGGGCATGGCATCGGCATCCGAGAGAATCCGATAGGACCCCGCTTCGATGCCCAGCACTTCGTAGGTGCGCCCCAAGGTGAGGCGCAGACTGCGCCCCTCGGCATCCGTTAATTTGATGGGAGATACTTTCATGGCTGGTTCACGTCGCGAATGCTCGGGCTGAAAATCTCTTGGATGGAATGAAACGCGGTCCGGCGTTTTGCCGCCGACGTCCCTACCCCTTCCTTATAGACGTTGCGCCCGCATTAAATCAAACCCTATTCCCGTCCTTGGCGTGCGGACCGCTTTGGGATCGCCTTCGCACGGGGCATGCGCGGCTCACCCCCGCCGGGGGGCAAACACTGCCGGTCCTCCGAGGCCACCCACACAAACCGGGACGGCGATTTGGCACCCTGATAGGCGGGAACCCTGAAGCGGCGCACGTGCAGGCGGCAGGCCATCAGGCGCTGCTCGAAGGGCTTGCTCGGGGCGGCCGACCACACCGCCAGACACCCCTTGGCGCGCAGCGCCCGGCGACAGGCCCGGATCCCTTCGAGGCCGTAGAGGCGGCGGTTGCCCGGATCGGTCATGGCGCTGGGGCCGTTGTCCACATCCAGCAGAATGGCATCAAAGCGGCCCGCCGCCGCCCGGATGAGGTCGACGACGTCGCCGATTTTCAGCGCCACGCGCGGGTCTTCCAGGGGCCGGCCGTTGAGTTCGCCGAAATAGGCCCGATTCCATTCGGCCACGGCCGCCATCAACTCCCCCACCACCACGCGGGCCTCGGGCCCGAGCATGTCCAGGGCCTGCCGCAGGGTGTAGCCCATCCCCAGGCCGCCGATGAGGACGCGGGCCGCATTCCGGTCCGCCAGGTGCGCGCAGCCCAGCCGCGCCAGGGCCAGCTCGGAAGCATGCTGGCGGCTGTGCATCAGATCCTGGCCGTCGATCTGAATCGCATAGTCCCGGTCGTGCTTGTAGAGCACCATCTCGCCCCGGCTCGGGGTGGCGGCGGCGGCGATTCTCAGGCGTGGATGCATCACGCCTGCCTTAGCGCCCGGGCCAGATCGCGGCCCAGTTGCTCGGCCTTGGCCATGACCGCCTTTTCTTCCTTGACCCTGGCTTTGTCGAAGATGCCGTAGACCGGAAGCTCCCCCACGATGTCGTAGCCCAGAGCCTCGATCGGATGCCGCATGGCCTCCAGGGTAAACCCCATGTCGGCGCGATCCTCCTGTTCGCAAACGGCGGTCAGAACCGCTTTGCGGCCCTGGCCGGCCAGCCGGCTGGACCACCCCCGGGGCCGGTGGTCGTCGAACCGGTAAAAACAGTAGAGGCGGTCGATGAAGGCTTTCATCCAAGCCGTGACATTGTAATTGTGCGTGGGGCAGACCAGGACGAGTCCCTGGGCTGCGAGCAGGTCCGGATAGATGAGGGCCATGCCGTCTTTCAAGCCCTTGCAAACGCCGCTCCGGCGGCATTTTTCGCACCCGATGCAGCCCTGGTACTGATAGTCGCGCAGGTGGATGCCATGGGCTTTGACGTCGCTTCCGGCAACCCCTTTGAGCACCTGCTTCTGCAAAGCGTCCGAATTGCCGTTACGGCGGGGGCTCCCGCCGATGCCCAGTACGCGTATGGGCTGGGATGAGGGGTTTTCATCCGATTGAATTGGATAAGCGGTTGTGTGCATTACTGTTTCGCTCCTATCGTTTTCAATATTCTTCCCGATACAACACCGTGTTCGCTTTATTGAACGCGCGACGCACTTTCCGCAACGCCTTATAGTGTTCTTCGGGGTCATTGGGAGCGGAAACGACCAGCCGCGCAAATTCAATGCTGGCCTTCACCAAACTGAAGGCAGGGCTGTAAATCGCCGGCGACGTGCTCGAGCCCTTTAACTTTTTCGTCCTGCGGGCCAACGCCTCCAACTCGGGTTTCCAGTTCTCCGATGCTTTCGCTTCTGAGTTGTCCTGCGGTTTATTCTGCGGTTGTTCCAGGCTGTCGATGATGCGACGATTTTGCTTGGCACACAGGTACGTTTCTTTCAGGCTGCGCTTTATTCCGCCTCCGAAAAAGATGGGGTGAAACCGCATAAGACCGTCGTAAATGATTTTACCCTTAAATGGCAATAGAACCGTCTCGACATATAACGGCGGATCGGCATCATATGCCAACTCAGCGAAACTAGTGGCAAGCCCCAAGACGCCGTAGACGTTATCTTCTTTAATGAAAACGGCATATTTCTTCAAGAACCGCTCAATGTAAAAACTACCCCTGATATATTTCTTCCATTCTGAAATGATCGCCAGGTCATCCTCTGCTAAATTTTGTGGATTCTCTCGAATGAAGGCGTCAATGAGTTTTATATGGTCGTAAAGCGCATCTCGAACTTGGGCCTTTTGATCGGTGGTCAGATCAGCATACGCATCGATAGACGCAACCGCATGAATCTTTAGCTTTTGATTCACATAGAATTGCAGTGCCCACATCAGCCGATAAAAAAGTTTGACCTCTTGCTCTGAAAGTTTCATCGACCACTCCTGTGCAAATCAGCGGAGGGATAAAATGACCTATCATGACGCATTGATCCCTTATGATTTTTTTGTGGATTTTGTTGCCGTGATCATTCGTCCTTGTCCGATCCTTGGTTCAATTGCCGTAAAGTCTCCTCCAGGACAAGGAGACGTTGTTTTTCCTTAGCATCTTTAGAGGCCTTCTTTAAATCAATAAGCCTTCAAGCCGTAGGGGCGGACACACCGGTCCGCCCCTACGGCAAACGACATCGGCGGTGCTCGGCGAGGTAGCGCAGGTGATCGACGCCGGTGCCGCAGCAGCCTCCCAGG
>CAYMQN010000063.1:7315-16866 GCA_964392545.1 uncultured Desulfobacteraceae bacterium | reverse complement strand
GCCCGCAGGCGTAGCCCGGCTACGCCGAGGACCGACCGGAGGTGAGAACGCCGCCGGGGGCCGAAAGATGCCCCTTCTGGACGGACACTAGAGAATATCGGAACGCCCCTCGAAGCGGGCCCCTTCGCGGATCTGGATCGTGCGGGAACGGCAATCTCCAATCAAAACGCCCTCCTGTTGGATCTCGACGGCCTCCCGCGCTTCGATGTTGCCGTTCACGCGCCCCTGGATCGTGATATTGCGCGCCACGATCACGGCTTCCACCTGGCCTCCGGGGGCAACGATCACATCACCCCGGGTCCGAATGCGGCCTTTGACGCGGCCTTCGACGATCAGGGTCCCCCGCCCTTCCAACTCACCCTCCAGGCAAATGCCAGGACGAACCACCGATGCGGCAGCGGCGTCCGCCGGTGCCACGCCGTTTTCTCCGGCGGCCGCAGACGCGCTGTCAGGCGGGGATTCACCGGCCGCCGGTTTAGCGTTTCGTGTCGTGTTCACGTGGCGTGCTCCTTGAAGGATTGGGTCAAGCTTTGCATGTCCACCTGCCCGTTGAGACGGGCGCCCGCCGCCATTTGGAGACGGCGCGCAACCACATCGCCCTCCATCCGCGCGGTTGCTTCCAGCACCACCCGCCGCGCGGCCTCCATCCGGCCTTCGAAGCGACCGCTCAGCCGAACTTCCTCAGCGCGCAGCATGCCTTTGATCCTACCCTGGCCCTCGATGCTCACCGTGCCCTGGAGATCCAGTTCGCCCTCCACGGCACTCTGGATGACCACCTGTCCCTTGCCATAGATCCGGCCGGTAAAGTGCCACCCCGGCCCCAAAACGGTTTCTCCAGCCGGGCCGGCGGACATGGCCCCCCCGCCAGGAAGGGTTTTGTCCGCTTTCTTTTTTCGCTTGAAAAACATGCCTGCCGTCCTTTGGTCGCAATTGCCGCTCGTCCCCGGGGGGCGGCCTTCGGCGTGAAAACCGCCCGAAGGTGCGGTTGGCCCATATCGTGAAGCAGCCCAAAGGTCAAACGGAATATCACTTTTTGTTTTATCCACGGCTGGTTAACCGGCCGTGGATAAAACAAAAAGAAAGCCGCAAGAACGGTGCCGCTCCGGCCCCTTGAGATCGTCCGAAAGGTGTTTAGATTGGATGACGCTGGTGCAATGGAGGCCGTCAATGGCCCCCGAATCGGCAACCCGTGCATCCCCTCACCCTTCATTCCAACCACAGGAGATTGACACCATGGCTGCAGAAACCACGCTGGACATCCTGAAAAATGCGATTCTGCTGGAAAAAAAGGGGCGGGCCTTCTATGGCCGGGTCGCCGAGCAGGCCGCGCATCCCGACGTCAAGCGCTTTTTCGAAATGATGGCCGACGAGGAAGCGCAGCATATCGCCATTTTGACCGAGCAGTTCAAGGCCTTCCGGGACAATGCCCGCTTCAACCCTTTCGATGCCCCGGCGGACGGCGACATTGCCGACAAGGTGCTCACCCGCGATCTGGCCGATGCCATCGCCGCCGCCGACTATGAGGCCGCCGCCATCTCCGCCGCCATGGCCATGGAGAAGAACGCCGTCCGCCTCTACGCCGACCGCGCCGCCGGCACCGCCGACCCGGCGGAAAAAGCCCTCTACGAGTGGCTCAGCCGCTGGGAGCAGTCCCACCTGCGGTTTTTGGCGGAAGTCGACCGCGAAATCACCGAACGCATCTGGAACGACAACAACTTCTGGGCGTTTTGAGACGATCTCCGGTCGTCCGGCACCAGCCGCCGGCTCTCGATGCGTGTCGGGAGGACATCCGACATTTTCCGTTGGTTGAACGCCGGGTGCGACAGATGGGGTTCAATTGCGCAGTGTCCATCCAGCGATGGCATCTTTCGGCCCCGGCTCCGCCGCCGGTGGGCTAAGCCACCTTTGGCGGGCAAGCCGGCGTTCTCGCTTTGTGGAAATCCTCGCCGCAGCCCAGCTACGCCTCCGGTTTCCACATCGCTGCGGCCTTGGCCGGAACCAAAATCTACCATCTCTGGATGGACAATAGATAGCGGTGCACGAACATCTCGTCGCCGGGGGCCAGGCGGAAACCCACCAGTTCCAGGGGCGCGGCCCAGCACAGGGCGTCGTGCTCCAGGGCCTGGGGTTCCCCGATGATGCGAACCTCCTTGAATACGATCAGGAAGTCGGTGCCCGGATCGCGCACTTCGAATAAGGTGGGCCCCACATCCACGACGCGCACGTTGAGTTCCTCGGCCAATTCCCGGCGCGCCGCTTCGAGGTCGTTTTCCCCCTCGTGCACCTTGCCGCCCGGAAATTCCCACAACCCGCCGTGACGTTTGCCGCCGGGGCGCCGGCAGGCCAGGTATTTGCGGTCTTTCTGGATGACGGCGGCAATGACGCGAATCATACACCGCCCCCGGTTGGCGTAAAAGCCCCGGTGCCGCAGCCGATATCGGCAATTTTGAGGGGTGCCGTCCGGTCGATCATGGCCAGGTCGAGCGCCCTTGCCGACTCGGCATCCCCGCCTGGACCCTGGTGGATTGGCTTCAGGCGATTAATCTGTTTTGCACCAGGGCTGTTCATTGCATGCCAAAGATCCCAATCTTGCTGCAAGCCTAACCAGAAATCCGCGGACATACCCAAAACACGAGAGAGTCGCAATGCCGTATCCGGAGTTACCGAGCGTCGGCCTTTAATGATTTCGTCAAGACGAGGGTAAGAAACGCCCAGACAACGCGCGCGTTCTGCTTGTGTAAGCCCCAGCGGCTTGACGAATTCTTCGAAAAGCATCTCCCCCGGATGTGTCGGCGGACGATTTTGGGGCAACCGCCTCCCAACATCAGTGGTAATCTGTGATTTCGATCTCGTAGGCATGGCCTTCCTCCCATGAAAACAAACTCGATAGCGTTGATTGATGCGGATACTGTATTGATTCTCCCGGTCGCCTTTCAAGCGTTCGAATCGATTTCCAGGAGGCACATTAAGTCCGTTGATCTCCCGAACTCGGTTGATTTGATCCAATTTCCGACGAGCAACCGGCCAGATCGATTGAGAGCAGCATCATCGAGCTGCTTGAGATGCCATACCATTTTCTCAATCCTGCAGGCGGCGGCTGTCCCATCGCCCGCCCGGGAAAAGCCGCAGCTCATGGGTCGTGCAGGCGGGGCGCTCGTCGGCGTGGTGGGTGGTGACGATGAGGTTGGTGGCCGTCTTGCGGCCGATGTGGTCGATCAGCCCCAGCACGCGCCTGCGGTTGGCGGTGTCCAGCCCCTGACAGGGCTCGTCCAGGATGAGGAGATCGGGGTCCTTGACCACGGCCCGGGCGATCAGGACCATGCGCTGCTGGCCGCCGGAAAGGCGGTCGAAGGCGGTCTCGGCCAGCGCTTCCAGATCCAGCCGGGCCATCCACTCCAGGGCGTGCCGGCGCTGCTCCCGACTGGCCTGGCGGTATAAGCCCACCGAATCGAAGAAGCCGGAGAGGACCACGGCGCAGCCGCTGATGGATTTGCGATAGCGCACCTGGAACTCGCCGGACACCACCCCGATGCGCTGCTTGATCTCCCAGACGCTCTCCCCACTGCCGCGCCGGCGGCCGAACAGCTCGATGCAATTGGCATAGGCCTGAAGATGATCGGCGCTGACCAGACCCAGCAGGGTCGACTTGCCGGCACCGTTGGGACCGCTGACGAGCCAGTTTTCTCCGGGCTGGACACGCCAGGCCAGACGGTCCAGCACCCGGCGCTCCCCATAGGACACCGAGACGCCGCGCATGCGGATGAGGGGGGTCGTGTGCGCGGCAGGCCGGAGTTCATGCCCCTTGTCGGCTGTCAACGCCGACAAATCCGCACAGCTCGCTTCACCGGGGGGTTCGCAAGCGATTTCGGCCGGCAGGGATCCCTTTTCGCGGACGCGGTTTTCCCCGAGCACCAGATAATGGGTCATGCCCGGCAGGATTTCTTCCGCCCGGTGGGTCACCAGGACAATTTGCTGACCGTCGGCCATCAGGCCCGTGATCATGTCGGCCAGGCGCTGCCGCATGGCGGGATCCAGTCCGTCGAAGGGCTCGTCCAGGATCAGCAGACGGGGGGCGCGCAACAGGGCCCGGGCCAGGAGCAGGCGCCGCATCTCGCCCGTGGAGAGGCTTCGCAGGGGCTGGTCCAGCACGGCATCCAGGGCCAGGAGGGCGGATACCGACGCCACCTCCCCCTCTGGGGATGCGGCCTGGAGCAGGGCCCGCACGGACAGGCCGGCCTCCTCGATCCCGGCAAACCCGCGGGCCTCGTCCCGGGCTTCGTCCCGTGCGATCAGCCGCCGGTGGGTTTCGAAGGAGAGACGCACCATGTCCTCCTCGCGCAGGCGGTCGGTGTTCAGCCGGCGACGGCCGGCCACCACCGGCACCTCGCCGGCCAGGGCCGCGGTGAGCGAGCTCTTGCCCGAACCGTTGGGGCCCAGGACGGCCCAGTTCTGGCCCTTGCGGATGGTCCAGGAGGTATCCGGTAGGATCCAGCGTCCCCCCACCCGCAGGGTCACGTTCTCCAGCCGGACGAGAACGTCGGCGGGGCATGGCGCAGGCTTCGAGGACATGGGCATCAGACAGCGCGGCCGGCGGCTTCCAGGCGGCGACAGAGGGTGTCGATTTCCGGGGCCTCGAAACGGATGGAACGCCCTTCGAGGCCGGCCGTGAAGAGCGCCTCGTGGTCGCGCAACTCGGCCCAGATCAGGTTCGCATCGATGTATTGGCCAATGGCTTCACGCATGCGCGTGTCGGCCTTGTTGAGGACGAAAGCGATGGGGGTCCCGGCACCTTCCGAAAGCTCGCGCAGGATCCGGGCCAGCTTGAAGGATTCGAAGGAGGGGTCGATGACCCCGATCAGGCGGTCCCCATGGGCGTCCACGCCGCGGCCGAAATGTTCCACCCCGGCGGCCAGGTCGACCACCACGCGGTCCTCGGCAGCGGCCTGGAAGTTGGCCAGGAAGGGGCGCAGCACCCCGCCCATGGGGCAGGCACAGCCTTCACCGAAGGTCTTGATTTTGCCGATCTTGATCAGACGCAGGCCGTCGGCCTCGGGAACGCAGCGCTCGGGAATGTCCTCCCAGCTGAAGGGCGCCTCGTAAAAGGCCGGGCAGGCATCCGGCGCGAGCAGGGACTGTTTGCGGGCCCGCAGGCCCTCCTTGCCGCCCATGGTTTCCAGCAGGGACGCCGCCGAGGGGGCGCCGGCCAGACGGTGCAGCCCCAGATTGGACTCGTCGGCATCCACCAGCAGCACCCGCCGTCCCAGGCGCTGGAAGGATCGTGCCATCAGGACCGCGATGGTGCTCTTGCCGCTGCCGCCTTTGCCGCAGACGAGAAATTTCATGGGATTCGATCTCCTTTACGGAAATGGGACCACGGCATCATAGCGGTGGCGGCCACCCTTGTAAACCGTTCGGCCCTGGCCTATCTTGAAAATTAAGCGTCGATCCCTAAACGGCATCTTATCGAAAGCGAGCCCGGATGAATTTCTGTTCCAACTGCGGCGCCCCCGTCCGGCGGGAGATCCCCGCGGGCGACGATCGGCCGCGGTTCATCTGTGAGCAATGCGGTACCATCCACTACGAAAACCCCCGCATGGTGGTGGGCACCATTCCCGAACGGGAGGACCGCATCCTGCTCTGCCGCCGCGCCATCGAGCCCCGCGCCGGCCTGTGGACCCTGCCGGCGGGCTACCTCGAAAACGGCGAAACCATGCAGGCTGGGGCCCGACGCGAAACATGGGAAGAAGCCGGGGCCGAGCTGGGCCTCCTGGCGCCCTTCGCCCTCTTCGATCTGCCCTTCGTCCACCAGATCTATCTCATCTTCCGGGGGCCGCTGGCGTCCGCCACCTGGCAGGCCGGGGCTGAAAGCATGGAGTGCCGCCTGTTCGCGGAAAGCGAAATCCCCTGGGAGGCCCTGGCCTTTGCCGTGATGCGGGAAACCCTGGAGCACTACTTCCGGGACCGGCCCCGGGGCCGCTTCGGTCTCCACACCGGGACCATCGCCGCGCCGCTGCACGCCACGGGCCCGGAAACCCTTCGAAAGGAAACCATGCCATGACCGGATCGGCGGTGATTCTAGTGACGGGGGCCTCCCGGGGCATCGGTGCGGCCACGGTGCAACACCTGCTGGATAAGGGCTGCCGTGTGGCCGGCGCCGCGCGGTCGCCGGCGCCTCTCGAGGCCATGGCCGCTGCATCCGGCGACCGCTTTTGGCCGATGACGGGTGATGTTTCCCGGGGAGCGGACTGCCGCCGCCTGGTGGACGATACGGTGGCCCGTTTCGGCCGCCTGGACGCCCTGGTCAACAATGCCGGCATCCTGGGTCCGGTGGCCCGCCTGGCGGATGCCGCCCCCGAAGCCTGGGAGCACAACCTGGCCGTGAACCTGCTGGGGCCGTTCCATCTGGCCCAGGCCGCGATCCCCCACCTGCGCGCCAGCCACGGACGCATCGTCACCGTCAGCTCGGGCGCCGCCGTGAAAGCCATCGAGGGCTGGAGCGCCTATTGCGTGGCCAAGGCCGCCGTCACCCATCTCACCCGCCTGCTGGCCGCCGAGGAGTCCGCCATCGTCTCCGTGGCCCTGCGGCCGGGGGTGGTCGACACGGGCATGCAGGCCCAGATCCGGGAAGAGGGCGCCGCCGCCATGACATCGGAAAAAACCGACTATTTCAAGCGGCTCAAATCCGACGGGGAGCTGCTCGATCCGGCGGTCCCGGCCCGCAGGATCGCCTGGCTGGCGCTCAACGCCCATAGGGACCTGAGCGGCCGCTTCCTGGACTACGACGACCCGCAGATTGCCGACGGGAAATGACGCCCGTCGATTCACCGGATCTACCCCCGGCCGTCATGGATGAAAAACACTTCGATCCCGAAAGACCGTTTTCAGGTATAGGTCGCCACGATGACAGCCGGCGCGATGCGCGGGTAGAGGGGGGTGCGGCAGGTCGGACAAACCAGGGCCCGATCACCTTCGGCCAGGTCCATGGGAGCCGCGCAGCGGCCGCAATACCGATGCTCTCCCACCCAGCGCAAGAGATGCAGGGCGTAACCGGCCAGTTGGAATTGACACCCTGCGCAATCTCCTGTATAGACGAACCCAAGACAGCCCTTGCGGGGCATGCTTTTATTCCCTTTATTTTCAGACGATTACCCATCATGATCATCACTGTGGGGCACGCTGGCGGCGCGCCCCCGAACCGGCCGGCCGCAATGCCGCCCTTTTACGACAAGGGCTTCGCAAAAGGCGGACGGTGCCTTCCGGGGAGCGACGCTTTATCGCGGCCACAACCGCGGACAGCGCTCGTCTGATGCCAGCGCAGGAGAAAAACCATGATTCAAGACCTGGAACAACGCGTCAACCGTCTCGAAGAAGGGCTCAAAAAGGCCGAAGCGGCTCAAGATAAAGCGAATTTCCGCAATTACCTCAAGAAAAAAATCAAATTTTTCCCTGACGAACTGTCCTTCAAGGACTGGATGATCGTCATCGTCGCCGTGTATGTAGCGACGTGTATTGCCGTTCTCATCAGCAAGGGCCTCTAGTGTCCGTCCAGAAGGGGCATCTTTCGGCCCCTGGCGGCGTTCTCGCCTCCCGTCGGTCCTCGGCGTAGCCGCGCTACGCCTGCGGTTCCCAGTCGGCTGCGGCCTTGCCAGGGACCAAAAGCTACCCCTTCTGGACGGACTCCCGATAGCGATCCCTATCGTTGCACCCCGGCCGGTGCAGTCCTCACGCTTTGCCGTGACGCTGCCGGTAGAGTTCCTCGATCTCCTCGCGCCCGAAACGATAGCGTGTATTGCAGTTATGGCAGCGAAGCTCCACCGGGAAGGGACCGTTGGCGCGAATATCCTCGAGTTCCTCCCGGGGCAGCGTGCCCAGCAGGCGCGCGACCTCCTCGCGCCGGCAGCGGCAGAAGAATTCCACCCGGGGTTGGTCGAGTAAAACCGGGTTGAGCGGCGCGAACCGGGTCTGCAAAAACCGGTCGAGATCCTCTCCGGCGCCACACACCTCCCCCAGCGACGGCAGCCCGTAGACGACCTGTTCCAGTTCGATGGCCGTGGCCTCGTCGGCCGTGGGCATCACCTGGAGAAAAAGTCCGCCGGCGCCCGCCACTTCGCCGTCCGGCGCAAACTGAAGGCTCAGGTTGAAGGCGGTCGGTATCTGCTCCGACGTCAGGTAATAGTGCGCCAGATCCTGGGCGATGTTGCCGTGCTGCAGCGCCACCTGCCCGGTAAAAGGATGCTTGGCGTCTTCCAGGTAGCGGGTGATGCGCAGCAATCCGGCCCCGAAAAATGGGGAGAGGTTGAAGTCTTCCGGGGGGTTTTCCAACGGGATGGGGGTCCTGCGCAAATGGCCGCGCACCTCCCCCAGGGCGTTGGCCTCCACCACCAGCCCCCCCACCGGCCCCGAGCAGTCGATCTGCAGGACCACGCGATCCTTGCGGCCCTTCAGGGAAGACGCCACGAGCAGGGCTCCCATATAGGCGTGACCTAGAATAAGCGTTTCCAGGATCCCCAGTTCGTGGTTGCACTGCATCTCCTTCACCAACTGGGTGGCGTGCAGCAGGGCGCCTCGGGCACCGCCGTCCGCGAGCAGAAAACGACGGTTGCGGTCGCGCGCGCCGGCTTTCAGGCGCCCCTTCACATCCTGTCCGGGTAGAGGTTGTTTTTCCACGGTAATGCAGCTCCCCGTCGGTGGTGGCAAGGCCACCGGTCGTAATAACGCTAACCGTTATGTACATTTCGGCAACCACGGACAATCGTGTCCAGGTACGCGGTTTCCAGAAACCATCCAAAAAAACGGCACTATAGAAATGTGCTTAGAACCTGTCAAACGAAAAGGCGGCAATTTCCGGCCGGTGGTTTTCATTTGACACGCTGGAAGGTTTTTTTTAAAAATATAAAGATTTGTTGCCATTTTAGCAATTTGGATCCCTACGGAAGGGGGTTGCCGAACCATGCGAGTCAAAACCATCACCTGCCCCAATTGTGGCCACGCCAACAATTTTTTGGCTGAAGACTGTTCCCAGTGCGGTATCAATTTCAAGAAATACTACGACGATCTTGAAAAGGCCGAGGCCCTGCGCCGGCATATCGAAGAACAGGAAAAAGCCGAGACGCTGCGCAAACAGCAGGAAGAAGAAGAGGCCCAGCGCCAGGAGGAACGCCAACGCCGGAAGGAAGAGGAAGCCCGATTAGAGGAGGAGCGCCGGAAAGAAACTGAAAAGCGGGCCGACATGCTGCGGCGTCAAAAAGAAGAGCTGGAGAAAGCCGAAGAACTCAGGCGTCAGAAGGAAGACGAAGAGCGCCGCGAGGAGGAGCGCCGCCGAAAGGAGGAGGCCGAAAAGGCCGAGGCCCTGCGCAAACAGCGGGAAGCCGAGGAAGAAGCACGGCGCCAGGAGGAACGCCAACGCCGCCAGGAAGAGGAGGAAGCCCGCCTGGAGGAGGAGCGCCGCCGAAAGGAGGCGGCCGAAAAGGCCGAAGCCCTGCGCAAACAGCGGGAGGCCGAGGAAGAAGCACGGCGCCAGGAGGAACGCCAACGCCGCCAGGAAGAGGAGG
>CAYMQN010000063.1:0-7215 GCA_964392545.1 uncultured Desulfobacteraceae bacterium | reverse complement strand
CCGAAGCCCTGCGCAAACAGCGGGAGGCCGAGGAAGAAGCACGGCGCCAGGAGGAGGAAGCCGAAGCGCTCTCTGCCGAGGCTCTGGAAGGAGAAGCCCACGGCGCCGATGCGCCCGGTCCCGTACAGATGCCCGACACCACCCCTGATTTCCGACCGGCGGATACCCTGCAACTGCGGCTGGCCCCCTATGCCGGTCAAATGATCGGCGTCACCTACGGCAATCCATCCGAAATTCAGAATGTGAAACTGATCTCCGTGAACACCGACCATTTTCAGATCTACTACCCGATCAGCAAAAACGTGGTGAGCTTTGCCTATCGGCAGTTGCGCCAGGTGACGGAAAACGCGGAAGGCATCAGCGCCGTGGGGCCCGACATCAGTCCGGTGTTTCCGGTGGTCATCGAAGTGCCGCAACCGTTCTTCTACAAGAGCTGAGGTGGTTCTGCCTCCGGACAGCGTCAAGGCCGGCACCGTCAGGGCCATGTTCGGCCGCATCGCCGGCCGCTACGACCTGATGAACCACCTGATGACCTTCGGGCGCGATAAGGCCTGGCACCGGGAAGTGGTGCGGCACGCGGCACTGCCCCGGGAGGGCCGCTTGCTGGATATCGGCAGCGGCACCGGCGGCATCGTGGAGGCCGCCGGTAAGCGGTACCCCGGCCTGACCGCCGTGGCCGCCGACTTCACCCTCCCCATGATGACCACCGGCCGCCAGCGGCTCACCCGCCATTCGATCCTGTGGTGCGGGGCGGATGCCCTGGCCCTGCCCTTTGCGGACGACACCTTCGATGCCGTGACCTCGGGCTACCTCATTCGCAACGTGGTCGATATCCCCACCGCCTTCCGGGAGCAGGTCCGGGTCCTGCGCCCCGGCGGCAAGATGGTCTGCCTCGACACATCGCCACCACCCGCCGGCCCCCTGCGGCCTTTCATCCTGCTGTACCTGCGCCGGGTGATTCCCCTGGCCGGAAGCCTGATCGGCGGCGACCGGGATGCCTATCGTTACCTGCCCGAATCCACCCAGCAGTTTCAGCCTCCCGAAAACCTCCTGGCCCTCATGCGCGCGGCAGGGCTGGAAGCGGTGGGTTTTTGCCGCCGCATGTTCGGCACCGTGGCCATTTTGTACGGCACCAAACCCGAAACGGCCATCGCCTAAACGCCCACGCTGCCCGAAGGCGGGCGGGCCGTCCGGCCATCGGCCGGCGCCGGTTCGAGCCACGCGCTGGGCCCTGCGCCTGAAAAGGAATTCGATGGCGGGAATTGACCAGCTTTTGTCCCACCACCTGCTGCTGATCCTGCTCGTCATGGCGGGGGCCAGTTTCGTCCACGGCCTGCTCGGCATCGGCTTCCCGCTCCTGTCCACGCCCCTCATCGCCCTGGCGGCCGACGTCCCCACGGCCATGCTCCTGCTGCTGATCCCGACCATGGCCATCAACATCGCCAGTATGCTGCGGGGCGGCCGCTGGGGCGAGTCCCTCGGCCGCTATTGGCCCCTGGCCCTGTTCGTGGCCGCAGGCAGCATCGCCGGCACCCGGCTGCTCATCGTCACCTCCCCGGAACCCTATAAGCTCCTGATGGCCGCGGTGCTCCTGGGATATCTGAACGTCCACCGCCTGGGGCGGCGCTGGCAATGGATCCGCGACCGGCGATGGACCGCCATGGCGGTCTTCGGTCTTGCGGCGGGAATACTGGCCGGCACCGTCAATGCCGCGGTACCGGCCCTGATCATCTACGGCCTGGAGCTGCAATTGACGCCCACGGCCATGGTTCAGGTCTTCAACCTGTGCTTTCTGGCGGGCAAGCTCTCCCAGGCCGCCACCTTCGGTGCCTCCGGCCTGTTCACTTCGCACGTGATCGCGGCCACCCTGCCCCTGGCCCTTCTGGCCCTGGGCGGTCTGGGGGCCGGCATGGCGGTGCGCAGCCGCTTCGATACCCGGACCTACCGCCGCTGGCTGCGCCGGGTCCTTTTTCTGATTGCGATCGGGCTTCTCATCCAGTATTTTTGGGGTACGCTTGCCTGAAGGCGCTCGGCTCCCCGTCGAAGAGGTCGCGCGCCAGATCTTCGATCAGGGCGGCAAGTTTGCGGGAGTCATGGCGCACCACACCACCGGTGGTGTCCAGCAGATCGGCGGACATCACCCGGCGGTCGGCCCACCAGTCGTCCGAGCGGTCCACCACCACGAACTCAGCTTTCTGTTCAGCATAGGCCCTGAGCAAGGCCTCGTCGGGGCGGGCCGTATTGTAGATAATGCCGTCCAGACGCCGACGCAGCACGTTTTCTAGCTCGGCCACGAAATCGCGGGCTTTGAAGCGATGGGTTTCGCCGTATTTGGTCATGATGTTGATGACGTAGTACAGCGGCGCACGGGTGGCGAGCAGGGCTTCGGTGACACCGGGGACGACCAGATTGGGCAGGATACTCGTGAAAAGATCGCCGGGCCCCAGGAGAATCAGCTCGGCCTCCTCGATGGCTTTGATGACCGGCGGATAGACGCGGACCAGGTCGCTGTGGTGGGGCACCAGATAGACATCGCGGATCTTTTCGCGCTGGGTGCCGCGGGGCATGTCGATGGCCTGCTCGCCGTAGATACGGCTGCCGTTGGTCAACTCCGCCACCAGGGTGGCTTTGTCGGTGGTCACCGGCAGAATACGCCCCTGGACGTCGAGGATCTCGGCCAGGGCCTGAACCCCGGAGGTAAAGCTGCCGGTGTAGCGGGAAAGCATGGTCAAAAGCATATTGCCGGCATTGTGTCCCCGCAGGCGGCGGTCTTCGCGGAAGCGCTTCAAGAGGAAGTAGCGCGCGAATTCCTGGTGGGGGGAAAGCGCCAGGATGCACTTGAGCAGGTCGCCCGGCGGCAGGACACCGTATTCGCCGCGCAGACGGCCGGTGCTGCCGCCGCTGTCCACCATGGAGACCACCGAGGTGATGCTGAAGGCGCCGCAGGTGCGCAAGCCGGAGAGCAGCACGAACTGTCCGCTGCCCCCGCCGATGGTT
Organism: uncultured Desulfobacteraceae bacterium; assembly: GCA_964392545.1. Taxonomy (GTDB): domain Bacteria; phylum Desulfobacterota; class Desulfobacteria; order Desulfobacterales; family UBA5852; genus JABZFP01. The sequence goes on along the minus strand of CAYMQN010000063.1, from coordinate 4,218 downwards.
ACGGTGCGTATTTTCTTCACGGAAACATCCTATCCGGCCGAGGCGTGTCGGTGCCGCCGGCGAAGGTCCGCCAGGCCCGGGGGCAAGGTCCGGACGGCGCGGCGCGCCAGCCGGATGCGCATGGATATAGTTAATCGAAGGCAGCGCTTGCGGTCAAGGCATCTTATCCCGCATCCCGCCGACCGTTATCGGCATCCGGCAGGGCCTGCAGTACCGTACGCAGATTCCGCTTCCGGCCCCTGAGGTCGAGCTTGTCGCGCAGCCGGCGGCGAAAGGCGGCCACCGTGGCAACGGAAATCCCCAGGCGGCGGGCGATACGCCTGGAGTGCTCCCCCTCGCGGATCAGCCGGGCAATTCGCATTTCCCGGGGCGTCAACCGGTAGTGGCGCAGATCCTGCGGGGGGAAAAGATTTTGAACGAACGCGCCGATGCCGGTCTCCAACTGCTCCATGGATTCCGATGCCGTGGACTGGTTGAGGTCGCCTGCGATCAGTCGCAAAACCGGTATCAGAAGCGTGTCGATATTCTGCCGGACCTGGAAACCCAGGGCGGCCTGGTCTCCGGCACACTGCTGAAGGAGGGCCTGCAATTCCCGGTTGCGGCCTTCGATGGCATCCGTCTGGGCCATGCGCTGACGCTGGCGTTCCTGCAAATCGGCAATAAGCGCGTGGTGTTCGGACAGAAAATAATCCATGTCCATCTTCAGCATCGCAAGGGCCTCGTAAACCGGTCCCAGGGTCTGATGGGCACCAGCGGTCTCGGGCGGATGCGGGACGCCGGGCGATTCCAGATCCAGCGCCCCCAGGTAGGCCAGCAAGGCGTCCACATGCGGTGCCAGGGCGTGATGATGCGGCTCGTCCGCCGGCGGGTGCACACCCGCCGGCGTCCGCCTGCGCGAAGCGCTCTCTTCGGGGTGCGGCGCGCTTCCCGGGGACACCCCGTGACGCTGGAGCGTTTGGAGAGCGGCCGCCACGGCATCCTCGTAGGCTGCCATCATCTGCACCCGGTAGCGGTGCAGATGCAGCCGCCGCGAAAAATTGAAGCTGAGACGGAAAAAGGGGGGCATTCCATAGGGGAAAGATCCCAAAAGCCCCTTGAGCGTATTGGTAAACTGCAGGTAGCGGCGCCGGGCGCCGACGGTGCCGCCCTGCGTGTATGCGAAATTCTCGATAAAAACGAACGGGTTTGGGGCTGCATGAACCTGCGCCAGGATGTCCGCGGCCAGGGAGGTCGCCGCCGACATGCCCGCTTCGGTGACATAGCCGCGCGGAATCACCCAGAAGATGGCATCCCCGATCAGAGCGATCGTGGTCCGGTAGGTGCGATCGGGATGGGTATAGACCCACTCCGGGTGCGACCGGATGGTCAGCCCCGAAACCGGGCATACCGCCGGGATCGCTTCCGGCAGGTCCGGCACGCGGAATCGGCCCCCGGACTTCATGGGGGCCCCGCCAAGGCATCCGGTGCTGCGGATGTCCGCATCGTCAACCGTTCCTTGAGGGTCGGGCGGCGCCCTTCGAGGCCGAGCTTATGGCGCATCCGCTGACAATGGTTCTCGACAGTGCGTTGGGACAGCCCCAGGAGGCGGGCGATTTGCCGAACATTCCGGCCGCTGGTGAAAAAGCAGGCGATCAAACGCTCCTGGGCGGTAAACGGTGCCGTGGTCGCGACTTCCCCCGGCAGCGGAGATGCGATCTGATCGATGATATGCCGCAGTACCGCTATCCATTCCGCTGTTCGACCGCCCCGGTCGGTGGTGAGGGTGTCCAGCAGGGGCTGTAAAAGGCATTCCAGACCTTCCCGCACACGGTGTTCGACCCGCCGGCGTTCCTCCTGCCGGTTGGTCAGCAGAATGTCAAGGGTGGTATGGGTATCATGGAGCAAGGCCTCGGTTTCGGTCAGTTCCCGCTGCCGTGCTTCGAGGTTTTGCCGGGCTTCGCGGTGGCGCTCGAGAATGGCCTGCCGGTCGTCGCGCAGGACACTCAGGGCATCATAGACCGGACGCAAAGGATCGTCGAGGGGTACCGTGCGCAACCGCGGCGCCATACCGTAGGGCTCGAGCACAATGCCCCCCACGAAGCGCAGCAGATCCGCGGCGGCCGCGGCCAGCACCGCTTCGGTCTCTCCGGAGGCCATCGGTTTGCCGCCACCGGCGACCGCTGCGAGGGCTTCCCCGGTAGATCCCCTTCCCCACGCGGCAGCCTCCAGCCGGACAACCTTGCGCCGGGCAGCCGCCATGGCGGCCGCGTAATCCGTGGCGATCATCACCTCGTAGGGGAACAGCCCCAGGCGCCACCCCAGGGCAAGGCCGGCGGCCAGGGAGCGCACGGCACCGTAAACGATGTAGGTGCAGATACGGCGCTCCTGACGCAGACGGTTGAAAATGAAGCGCCGGGCATTCAGGGAAGCGCCGCTGACCGCCGAATAATCGTCCACCGCAATGAAGGGGGCGCCGCCCGGCAGAGCGGCGTAAAAGACATCCTCCAGGAGCGCCATGCCCCTGCGGGCGTCGTCGCGCCGCACATGGCCCATGGGCTGCAGCCATACGATGCGGTCACCGATGAGACTCACCCGCAGGCGGTAGCCGCCGCCCGGGCTCGTGTAGCGCCAACTGGCGTGGCCATGGACGGGCAGTCCGGTGACGGGGCAGTGCGTGGGCAGGGGCTTGAAATCGTGCACCGGTGTCACGACTTTCGTTTCAGGGTCTTCAGGATGGCCAGGCGGGGATCGACGTCATCCCGGGAGCAGCGGCAGGCTTCGGTATTGAGATTGGCGCCGCATCCCGGGCACAGGCCGCGACAGTTCTCGCGGCAGAGCACCTGCATGGGCAACGCCATGATGACCTGTTCCTGGATCACGTCCCGAAAGTCGATTGCATCCCCCTCGAAGGGAACGAGGCCCATCTCCTCCGCCTCGAGTTCACGATTTTCCGGGGGCTCACCATCTTCGCCGGGAGCCGACCGGGCGAAGGTCAAACGAAAGGTGTTTTCCACCGGCAGCTCGACCGGGGCCAGACAGCGGCTGCACACCGTTCGAACCGCTCCCGTGACGCGCCCTTCCACCTTTAAAAAGCCGCTGGCCGGCATCACCCGCAGGCGGACGTCCAGCGGCCCCTCGAATGCGTATTCCTGTGCTTCCTGGAGCGCAGCGAGATCCTTGAGCTTGAGGGGATCGAGCTGCTTCTCGATCCGGACCCCCTCGACAGGCAAATCGGAAATGCGCAACAGCATTGGGTCACCCCCCTGAACCGGCGCTGGATGGAAGACGCCGCGGGCCCGACTGCGGCGCCCCATGGGTGGTCCGCGGCCTGATAGAACCCGAGCCTCCCAAACGGGCGTCGGCCGGGGCGCGTGTTGTCATGGGCGCTGCCGGCCGGGCATGAGGTGCTCCGGCACCTGGACCGCCACCACTTCTCCCGTGGCACAGACCTCTCCATGGGCCAGTAGCCGCGATGCAATCACCACCTTGCGGCCTTTGATGCTCCTGATGACCGCGCGCACTTCCAAAGTGGCGTCGATGGGGGTCGGCTTGAGATAATCCACATGCAGCGATGCCGTCAGAAAGCGGTCGGGGGCCTGGCGCTCGGCGGGGTCTTGCGAAGCGCGGGCGGCGGCCGCCGCCGAGGCGGTTGCGGTGCTGTGGCAATCGATGAGCGAAGCGATCAGACCCCCGTAGACATAGCCCGGGATGGCGGTGTGATAGGGCTTCGGCGTGTACCGGCAGACCGCTTCCTCGCCTTCCCAGTAGCTTTTGATCTGAAGGCCGTGGGGGTTGAGCCGGCCGCAGCCGTAGCAATGACTCACATCGTCGGGATAGTTGTCCTGAAAAGCATCCGCAGGCATGGCCGCATCCTTTCGCTGGGCGTTAGGCACCCAAACACGCGTGAAATAGCATCCAGTTCGTCCAACAATGATAGCTTTTGGCTCCTGGCAAGGCCGCAGCCGACGGGCGCCCACAGGCGTAGCCCGGCTACGCCGAGGACCGACCGGAGGCGAGAACGCCGCCAGGGGCCGAAAGATGCCCTTTCTGGATGGACACAGGTGAGCTGTACCGGATGATCGGGACACCTGTCAACTCCGAGCAGGGGCCCTTTTTCCGGCAATCGAAACCGCACGATCACCATTCCGCGCAGAAGGACTGGTTTGAGGAAGATCCCGACGTTCGAGGCTGTGTCGCAATGCCCAAAAACCTCCCGTTTTTGCCCGTCATGCCGGCAAA
>CAYMQN010000062.1:0-16909 GCA_964392545.1 uncultured Desulfobacteraceae bacterium | reverse complement strand
AGGCGAGAACGCCGCCAGGGGCCAAAAGATGCCCCTTCTGGACGGACACTAAAGGGAGCGGCCTATCTCCTCCCCCTCCGCAATCGCCAGCATCAGGTTGCGGGGTTCCTTGGCATCGCCGATCAGGTGCAGGGCGATCGGGCGATGGGCAAAGAGGCGGCGATCCGGGCGGATGGGGGTCATGCCTTCGGCGATCACCAGGGCGTCCAGGGCGTCGCGTTCTTCCCGCGCGCCGCCCGACCGGAACCGGACGCCCCGGGGCAAAAAGGTGTCCACCGCCACATTTTTGAAGAGAGCGACGCCGTTGCGGTTGAGCCGCTCCCGCAGGTAGAAACGGTCGTTGGAGGACATCTCCTCGGCGAAATGCCGGCCGCGGTTCAGCACCACCACGGTCTTGCCGGCTTCCGCCAGAAAATCGGCCGCCATCAAGGCGCTCTGGCCGCCGCCCAGGATCAGCATCCGCTCGCCGGGGGGAAGCTCTCCCTGCATGACCTCCACGACCGAGGTAACGGCCATGGAGGTCTTGGAAAAGCCTTTGATGATGGGTGTCTCCGGCAGGCTGCCGGTGGCCAGCACCACAACCTCCGGGGCCAGCGCATCGAGCAGCGCGGCCGAAAGCGGCGTTTCAAGACGCACATCCACCTGCAGCCGGGCCAGCTCCTGCTCGAAATACTGCAGGATATCCCCGGTTTCCTGCCTGCCGGGGGCCTGCACCGCGAGGCGGAACAACCCACCCAGGGCCGGCCCCTCCTCGATCAAAACCACCTGGTGACCCCGCCGGGCCGCCATGCGGGCGGCGGCCAGGCCGGCCGGACCGCCGCCGACCACCAGAACGCGGTGCGCGGCGGGGGCCGGAGGGGTGTCCTCGAGCAGGTGTTCCCGGCCCACGTCGGGATTCACGACACAGCCTCCGGGCTCCAGTTGCAGCACGGCGTGGATGCACCCCAGGCAGCAGCCGATGCAGGGACGGATCGGCGCGTCCCCGCGGCGCGCCTTGTTGGGAAGCTCCGGGTCGGCCAGCAACGCCCGCCCCATGGCCACGGCGTCGGCCCGGCCTGCGGCGATGATGCCGTCGGCCATCTCGGCGTGCTTGATGCGCCCCACGGCCACCACCGGAACGGAAACCACCTGTTTGACGGCTTCGGCCAGGTGCACAAAACAGCCCTGGGGGGCATACACGGAGGGAATCGTCAATTCCGTGGAGCCGTAGACACCGGCCGAAACATGCAGGTAATCGGCCCCGGCCGCCTCGAGGATCGGGGCCAGGCGGAGGGTGTCCGCGAGGGTCCAGCCGTCCCGGATGAAGTCGTTGCCATTGATGCGGACGCCCACCGGATAGTCCGGGCCGGCCTTGGCCTTCACGTCGGCCATCACTTCCAGCAGAAAGCGAATGCGGTTTTCAAAGCTGCCGCCGTAGTCGTCCTCGCGATGGTTGCTGTTGCGGGCCATGAACTGGTTGATCAGGTAACCGTGGGCCCCGTGAATTTCGATAAAATCGAAGCCGGCCTCGCGGCAGCGCCGGGCCGCGTCGCCGAAGGCGGCCGCCAATTCCCCGATTTCCACCCGTCCAAGCGCCTTGGGGATGCCCTTGACCACGGCCGGCGCCGGAATGGCCGAAGGCGCCACCTTCTGGTCGTGATAGGATTGCCGTCCGCCGTGCATCAACTGCACGCCGAAACGGGCCTCGAAGGGTCGCACGGCCGCCACCATGCGCCGCAGGGAGGGAATGCAGGCGTCGTTCCAGAGCTTGGGCAGGTCCGGCAGTTCCACCCCCGTGGGGTGCACGCCGCCGCCGCCCACCAGCAGCATGCCGGCCCCGCCCCTGGCCCGGGCCACGAAATAGGCGATGAGCTGATCCGTGACATGACCCTGGCCGTCCACGCCGAAATTGATGCTCATGGCCGGCATGAGGAGCCGGTTTGGGGATGTCATGGGGCCGATGGTGAGGGGCGCGAAAAGGTGAGGGTAGGTCGTCATCGGAGGCGTGTCTCCTTGTCTTCGGGTGGCGGTATCCCGCCCCGCCGCTGGCCGGCGGGGCGGGATAAAGAAAGGTTTATAGCGCCGGTGGTCGCCGTCGTCAACGCTGCTGCAGTCCGTGGCGACCTCCAAAGCCTGGGCCGCGCTCTGCCTGTTTTACCCTTGACCCTTGGTCCGATTCTGGTGATACTAAAGTTTTAGTGACATCAAACCGATTGAAAATTTAAGGCAAACACAGCGGCGGTCGGCGTCCGCCCGTTCCGTGCCGAGGGGCTGCCACGAACCGGCGGGCCCCAGGGAGCACTATGGCAACCCCTCTCATCGAGTTTCGCGACGTGCACAAGACGCTGGGCAACACCCACGTTCTGCGCGGCACCAATCTCACCATTCCCCGGGGGCAGATCACCACCATCATCGGCAAAAGCGGCACCGGCAAGAGCGTGTTCTTCAAGCATGTCATCGGTCTGCTGAAACCGGATTCCGGGGAGATCATCTGCGACGGCAAACCCATGTCGGCCATGACGCGGGCCGAGCTCTGGAAATGGCGCGGCAAATTCAGCTACATGTTCCAGAGCATGGCGCTTTTCGATTCGATGAACGTCTATGAGAACGTGGCCCTGCCCCTGGAACAGGGAACCACCCTGTCCCGCAGCGAAATTGGCAAACGGGTGAAAGAGCGCCTGCGGCAGTTGGACCTGCAGGGCATCGACGGCAAATATCCCTCGGAGCTCTCCGGCGGCATGCAGAAGCGGGTGGCCATGGCCCGGGCCCTGGTGACCGATCCGGAAATCATCCTGTTCGACGAACCCACCACCGGCCTCGACCCCATCCGCAAGAACGCCGTCCACAGCATGATTTCCGAATACCAGAGCAAATTCGGCTTTACCGTCATGCTCGTCAGTCACGAGATTCCGGACGTCTTCCTGATTACCCAGAAACTGGCCATGCTGGACGAAGGCAAAATCATCTTCGAGGGTCCGCCGGAAGCCATCCATGACATCGACGACCCCATGATCCATGAATTCATTACCGGCCTCCAGCATCCCCAGGACGAGTTGACGGGCATGGACACCGTCACCCAGGGCAAACAGCATTACCAGAAGGCCATGGCCCGGCTCAAAAACGACCGGGCGGCCTTTTCGGTGATTGTTCTGACGCTGGAGAGCATGGACGCGATCAACGAACAGATCGGCCACGTCCAGGGGCAGCTGATCCTCAAGAACTTCTCGGCGGAAGTCCAACAGCACATCCGCAAGGGGGACGCCTGCTCGCGCCACGGCCTGAAACAGCTCATGATCGTGCGCCAGGACGCTGGGGCGGAGGATGCGCGCCATTTCTGCTTTCGGCTTGCCAAGGCGCTCCGGGCCGACCGCCTCGTCAACGGCACGGGGGCCGATCTGCCGGCGCTTACGATCAGTGCCGGCTTTGCCCAAGCCCCCCTGGAGGCGCCCATCGAAAAGGTGCTCGAGCAGGCCAAGTCGCGGGAATCCACCTTCCTGGAATTCCGAATCCGATAGGGGGGCGCGCGGCTGGATTATGAAAACGATGAAACCAGGGATGCCATCTTTGTCTGGACACGATTTAACGCTTAAGTGGCGGCCGGTTTAAGCCGACGAGATCCGCATGAAACGAAAACTGTCCGTCATTCTGGAAAACGATCTCCAGGAGCTGCGTGTGTTGACGGAGCTGCTGCAAGGCTTTTTGCGGCCCTACGGCATGCCCGGCACCACCCTCTATGCCCTCGAGCTGAGCCTGGAGGAAATCTTCGTCAACATCGTCTCCTATGCCTATGAGGACGGCGAGCGCCATCCCGTCCACTTCGAGGTGGAAGTCGACAGCGACATGATCGGCATGGCGTTCATCGACGAAGGTCGCCCCTTCAACCCCCTGGCCGTCGAAAACAGCCGCCCCAAGCCCCATTCGGAACACGACGTGGGCGGCCTCGGCATCGGCTTCGTGCGGCACATGCGCGACATGATGGAATATCAACGCCAGGGCGCGCGCAATATCCTCAGGCTTTGGTTCCAAAGGGATGCAAGCGTTTTCGGACCCCAAAACGCTTCCGGCACGACGCCGGCAAGCTGACAATGGAGAGCTTCAAAAGGAAGGATGTGATGGGCGATCTGACCACCGACACCCCTAACGGGAAGCTGCCCCCGGTTTCGGCACCGACCCTGACGCGCCTGTTCGAGCCCGTTGGGCGGCGGATGACCCGGGTGGTCGACAATCTGGGGGCCGCCACCATCTTCCTGGTCCGGGCCCTGATCCTGATCTTCGGCCGCAAACAGTTCCGTTCCATCATCCAGCATATCAACATCATCGGGGCCCGCACCGTGAACATCGTCGCCCTGGTGGGCCTGTTCACCGGCATGGTGATGGGCTTGCAGCTCTACTATACACTGGTAAAATACGGATCCGTGGGGGTTCTCGGTTCCGCCGTGGCCCTTTCCATCATCCGGGAGCTGGGGCCGGTGCTGACGGCCATCATGATCACCGCCCGCGCGGGGTCGGCCATGACCGCCGAAATCGGGATCCAACGCAATTCGGAACAGATCGACGCCCTTTTCACCATGCGCATCGATCCGGTCGGCTATCTGATCAGCCCCAAAATCGCGGCCGCCATCGTGAGTTTTCCCATTTTGACGGCGCTCTTCGACCTGGTCGGCATCGTGGGCGGCTACATCAGCGGCGTCGTTCTGATGGGCGTCAACGAGGGGGCCTATTTTTATCGCATCCAAAACAGCGTCGAGATGTCGGACATCAACGGCGGCTTCATCAAGTCGCTGGTGTTCGCCGTGATCGTGGCCACCATCTGCTGCTACCAGGGCTATTTCACCCACATGCGCGAGGACAGCTTCGGCGCCCGCAGCGTGAGCCGCTCGACGACCGCGGCGGTCGTGCTCTCCTGCGTCTGTATATTGGTGGCCGACTACATCGTAACCTCCTTTTTACTCTGATGCGGACCATCTCATTAGGGGATGCCGGCCCTGCCGCATCCCATGAACTCGGGAAGGATGCAGCATGAAAAAATACTCCAACGAAACCATCGTCGGCATCTTTGTGGTGCTGGGTCTGGTTGCGATCAGTTTCATGGCCGTGCGGCTCGGCAATGTTTCCTTTTTGGGTGACAATACCTATGCCTTGTATGCCCCCTTCAATACGGTTTCCGGCTTGCGCATCGGCAATTCGGTCGAAATGTTGGGCATGGAGGTCGGCCGCGTGGCCGCCTTCCGCATGGACCAGGAACGCCAGCAGGCGATTGTGGAGCTGCGGATTGAAAAAGGCGTCCAGGTTTACGACGATGCGATCGCCTCCATCAAAACCGCAGGCCTGATCGGCGACAAATATGTGGCGGTCGACCCCGGTGGCGGGGGCTTTCTGCTCGAGCACGGCGACACCATCATCGAGACCGAGTCGCCGGTGGATATCATGGAGCTGGTCAGCAAATACGCCTTCGGCGATGTCGGTGGCGAATAGGGCGGCGGTGCGCAACTGTGATGCGGAGGGCGGTTTGACATCGTGGCCAGGCAGACAATTGATCAACCCTGCTATTGAGGAGCGTGTTATGAAGTGGTTCGGTATATTCGTGATGGCCATCGGACTCACGACGGCCATGGGGGCTGCTTGGGCTGCCGGGGCACCCGCCCTGCCCCAGCCTGCCCCTGTAAACGATCCTTTCGGCAGCGAGGCCATCCACCTCGCCCAGGCAACCGATGCCGTGCATGATGCCGTTGAAAAGAAGCAGCCTTCGGAAGAAGATTTGTGGGAAGAAGAGGAGGCGCTTTTCGCAGACGAAGAAAAGCCGATGACCATCGCCGATCCCCTCTATTACGTCAACAAGGGTATCTGGCATTTCAACGACGTCGTCTATATCTACGTCGCCGAGCCGGCCGCCCGCGGCTACAACAAGGTCCTGCCCGAAACGCTCCGCCGGGGGGTGACCAATTTCTTTTCCAATTGGGCCACCCCGGTCCGCCTGCTAAGCTGCCTGTTGCAGGCCAAATGGACGGAAGCGGGCACCGAAAGCGGAAGGTTTTTCATCAACACGACCTTCGGGGTGCTGGGCTTTGCCGATCTGGCCCGAGAGGAAGCGTGGACCGGCTGGGATGTCGCCGATGAGGACATCGGGCAGGTTTTCGGGGCCTGGGGCATCGGGCACGGCATTTACCTGGTGCTGCCGATTTTGGGGCCGTCCTCGGCGCGGGACGGTATCGGACGCGTCGGCGAACGTTTCCTGGACCCTTTGAACTACCTTGACATCAAACCCTGGGAAGGGGCGGCGATCAGCGCCTACCGCGGATTTGCCCAATACGCCCCCTACGAAGGCGAATACATCAAATTCAAAGAGATGGCGCTCGATCCGTATACCGCCATGCGCGACGCCTATCTCCAACTCAGGGACCGGAGGGTGCGCGAATAGGGGTTGGGACGCGCCCCACACCGCCATGCGCATCCCATGCGGATGCTTAGGGGGGCGTGTCTCCGATTAACCTGCGCCGCCCCTCATCGACGGTATCCACAAGCGGGAAAAGGGTAGCGAACCCGCTGATGTCCAGGATATGGCGGACATCCTGATTGGGGGCCGCCATGACATAGCGTCCTCCATGGCGTTGGATGGCTTTGGTGGTGGCCAGCAGGACCCGCAGGCCGGCACTGCTGATATAGGCAAGCGATGACAGATCGTACAGATAGCGCCCCTTGGCCGCGATGGCTTCCATGATGGCCGCTTCGGCGTGTTCCGCGGAAACCGCATCCAACCGCCCCTCGAAAATGAACGCAACAATACCGTTTGATGCATTGGTCTCGATTTTCATCGATCGGCCTTATCCCCCTCCTTTGTGTACACCGCAAGGACTCCCTCGTCTGACCCTGTTAAACACCGTTGCTACCGCCGGGATCGATTGCGGACAAATCGCTGGGCTCTGAAAGCGCATGGCTTTGTGCAACAGAAATATCCATATCGAAATGGCGGCGAATAATCAATCAAGCTCCCGCTCAAAATTGACAAGGGGCCGAAGGGCCTTAATTCTTTAAATGGCGGCAAGCAGCTCCACCGCCTTTACCATGATAAAACGCATCATATTCTTGATCCGAAGGAGGTCCCTAATGGCTTATACCTGTAAACAATGCGGCGCCGTTGCCAAAGAACCCGGCCACCTCTGCAACCCCTGCGGCGATCACCGTAAATGCTCGTTTTGCGGTACACCGGAGGTCAACCAGGCCCATATGTGTCGCGGCAAGCTGACCGCCATGAAATACGTCTGCGACGGCTGCGGGCGGGTTGCGATGGAAAGCGAGCATCTTTGCAAGCCGGCTCCGATTGGCTGACCCGGAGGGCGGTTGCCAAACGTCGATGCCCGGAACGGGGTGACGCGCCGCCGAGGTAAAAAGCATCCTCCAGGTGCATTAAACGCTTGACAAAACAAGTGCGCCTAAATTATTTAAATTACATTCATTTTTTTGGATGATCGTTATTGGGGAGGTTGGACTTCGCAGCACTAAAGAAGGGATTCGGCCCCCCCGATCAAAAGCAGGGGCGGCCTGAGCAGATTGGCCGCAAAATCCACTGCGGCTGCATCGGCCTTAGGTCCAAGGAGGACAGCATGAAGCGGACGGTCCTTGTCTTGGGAGCCATTTTTATTTGGGTTTGGACCGCCACAGCCGTGGCGGACCCTTCCTTCGATGTCGCCACGCAGATGGTCCAGCTCGAATCCCGCCCCGGCATCTACACGCGATGCATCCTTTACCAACCCGAAGAGCCCGTCGGTACCGTTATTCTATTTCCGGACGGCAACGGCCTGCTGGGCATATCGCATGTATTCAACACGACCCAACTGGGTCCCTCCGACGACATTCCCTACGATCTGATGGACCAGCTTCTCGATCACGATATTGCCGTGGTGCTCATGGACGCGCCCTCCGATCACCGCTCAATGCTGGGCGTCAACGGCTGGCAGGGGTCGCATATCTTTCGGCTAAGCCGCGAGCATGCCCAGGACATCGGCACCGTCGTGGCATATCTCAAACAGGAGGCGCTCCGGCCCATCTGGCTGGCGGGCATTCGCATGGGTGCCTTCTCCGCAACCACGGCCGCGATCCATCTGCAGGAGAAGGTGGCCGGCCTCGTGATCGCCGGCGGGATCACCCAATGTCCCAAGCAGCATATTCTGCTGCAGCTTTGCCCTTCGGGACTGATGGGCATGCCGCTTCATGAGATATCCATTCCGACCTTGATTCTCTCGGGGGGCGAGGTTTTCCCCGACCCCTTGCTGGCATCGGCCCTGAATCACGCCCCGAACATCCGCTTCCAGATCTTTCCCGAATTTGCCGCTTTTGAAAACTGGGTCGGCTGGGATGCCACCAGGACCGTGCTGCCCGGCGTATCCAATGCCTACGTCAGCCGTGAAATCGCCGATTTTATGCATTGGAACGCCATGATGCACCCGGTGATAATTTGCGACAAACCACCCGAAGACATGGCCCCGCTGGAGATCTACCTGGCGTACTGCTATTTTTAAAAAGCCGCCTCAATCGGCGTGGCGCCCGTCATCGAACAAATAGCCCACCGCACGCACGCTTTTGAAAAAAACCGGCTGCTTGGGATCCTCTTCAAAGTATTTGCGGAACCGCACGATGAAATTATCCACCGTGCGGGTGGTCATTTCCCCGGTGTAGCCCCATCCGATTTCGAGAATTTTACTGCGCGACAGTGGCTTGCCGCGGTGCCGGATGAACAGCTTCAGCAATTTGAGTTCCTGTTCGGTCAGGCGAATCTCCCCGCCGACGCAGTACGCCATACCGGTGTCGAAGTCCACTTTATTGCGCCCAAAGGTATAAACCGCTTCCACGGCCGCCGGATCTCCGCCAGACGCCCCATTTTCGGCACGGCCCCACGCGGCACGTTTGAGCAAGCGTTCCACCCGCAATTGAAACTCCTCGAGGTTGAAGGGCTTGGCCAGATAGTCGTCGACCCCGTGGGCCAGCCCCCGGATGCGGTCATCGGGAGTGGCCTTGGCAGATAGGATCAGAATGGGAAGCTTTTCATCCTCCAGGCGTATGTTCTGCAAAACCGAGAAGCCGTCGATGCCCGGCAGCATGATATCCAGAACGATCAGGTCGGGGCGCCAGGTTTTCCACTGCCGAAGCGCGGAAACCCCGTCGCTGGCAATTTGAACGTCGTATCCCAACAGGGAGAGGTTCAGGCGAATGCCCTCGGCGATATGCTTCTCGTCTTCGACGACGAGAATGCGGCGTTTTGCATCGGTGTGTGCGGTTGTCATTTTTGCTCCACGATGGGTTTAAAACGGTCGTGCCGGGGCAAAATCAGCGTAAACACCGACCCCTTTCGATCCTGGCGGCTCTCTGCCTTCACCCGCCCGCGATGCAGCCTGGCAATATGCTGGACCAGGTTCAAGCCCAAGCCGCTGCCTTTGGCGAACATCCGTCCGGGCCGGCTGGCCTGATAAAAACGCCGAAAAATCTTGCGGGCCTCCTTTTTGTCGATCCCGATGCCGTTATCCTCGAAACACAAGCGCAGATAACGCCGTCCGGCAAAAAAGCGGATATCGATGCGGGGACGCTCGGAGCGATTGTAGGTCACGGCGTTGGTCAAAAGGTTCATCACCAGCATTTCGAACAACGGTCGATCGACGGGCTGGCGCCAGGATCCGCTCTCGGGGGGATGAATCCGGATGTCGCAGTTTTCGAAAAGCGGCGCATGGGTTGCCAGCAAATTTTCGATGAGGCCGACCAGATCCGTCATTTGGAAATCCGGCTGATAGCTCTTGCTCTCCAGCCGGGCCAGATTCAAAATACGGTTGATGTTGTCTGCGAGACGCGCCACATCCGAAAGCATGTAGTGGATGTATTTGGTTTGTTCGTCCCGTGCCAGATCATATTTGAGAAACGTCTCCAGAAAAAGCTTCAGCGAGGTTACCGGGGTTTTGAGTTCATGGGTAAAATTGTTGATAAAGTTGTGCTGCAGCCGAAACAGCTGCAGCGTTTTCTGGTTGTAGACGAAAATGGTGAAAATGCCCATCAGAATGATCCCCACCAGAATGGAGAGGACCACCACCACCACCCAGGTCTGGGGCGCCAGAACCTGCACCGGCTCGAGATCGAGCCTGCGGACCAGGGCCTCCAGCCCCATGCTGACTTCCACATACCAGTAGATATACAGAAACAGCGAAAGCACCAGAGCAATGGTCGAAAATACAAAAATCGATATGGGATGCAACAGCAGGGATCCACGCTTCATAACGACACCATGTTAAAGCGGATGTCCTGGTGAGGGCAACGCTACCAGAACGACCGGGATAGGGTTAGCCTTCGTGTGTAAAACTAATGTAAAAGCGGGCGCAAGCCTGTTCGCGAAGGGTATTGTAGGCTATGGGGTATCATATAATTGGTTGCGTGGCCATTCCCCGGGCCCCGATGGGGCCCTCATCGACGACAGGAGCCGACCCTAACATGCTGGCGTTTATTCCCGGACCACTGCGCGGTCTCATTGCGTTGACCGGCTATACCCTGAATACCTTATTCTGGTGCGCCCTTCTCTTCCCGATGGCCCTGCTGAAAGCGGCTGTCCCGCACAGGGGCTGGCGCCGCCGCTGCAGCCGGATCTTGAACATGATCGCCTCCCGCTGGATCGCTTTCAACAACATCAACCTGAGGATCATGAACACGATCCGCTGGGATGTCCGCGGCATCGAGGCCCTGCGGGCCGGCAACTGGTATCTGGTAATGTCCAACCACCAGTCATGGGTGGACATATTGGTTTTGCAGCGCATTTTTCATCGCCGCATTCCGTTTCTGAAGTTCTTCATCAAGCAGCAACTCATTTGGATGCCGGTTCTCGGTATCGCCTGGTGGGCCCTCGATTTTCCCTTTGTGAAACGCTATTCCCGCGCAGTCCTGGAGCGCAAGCCGCACCTCAAGGGCAAAGACTTGGAAATCACCCGACGGGCATGCCGCAAGTTCCGCGATATACCGGTATCCATCATGAATTTCGCCGAGGGCACACGCTTTGCTGCGGCGAAACACCGCCAGCAGCAGTCGCCCTACACGCATCTGCTGCGCCCCCGCTCCGGTGGCATCGCTTTCGTACTGGGGGCCATGGGAGAGCAGATGACCAGCATCCTGGACGTCACCATCATCTATCCCCAGGGCCCGCCCTCCTTTTGGGGGATGCTCTGCGGCCGATTGCGGGAGGTGGTCGTGCGGGTGCGGGAAATCCCGGTGACCGAGAAGCTGCGGGGGGACTATTTTAACGACGCCGCTTACCGGGTCTGGTTTCAGGAGTGGCTGAACCGGCTATGGCTGGAAAAGGACGCCCGCATCGCCGCCATCCTGACCCATAACCAAACCGGCGCCAATTCGCCGACGGATGATTTGCGCCGGGCGGCCTGACCGCTCCAACCAGCGCCTGAGAACCTCTCCCCTGCACCCCCCCGCAACAGCGTATCGGCCGCGAAGATCCGGAAGGCGTTCCCCGCGGGACGCCGAGCACCGACGGCATGCCCGGCGTCATCGCCAGAATGGGCGGGCCTTCCGGGCGGTTTCCTCAGGGGCTTGAAAGGTGGCCATATCCCCCAGCATGGTCTCGAAGCTGGTGTGATCGTTGCGCACCCAGGCCGCGTAGTTCGACCGCACCATCAGTACCACCCGCAATTCCAGGGCGCTGGTGCGTTTCTCCACCGCAAGCAGCCCCAGATTGTAGCCGTTGCGGCAGAGACTGCGGTAAAACCGCTGGGTGTGGAGCACCCCTTCCGCGAGACCCTCCCATGCCGCGGCATCCAAATCCAGCAGAGAAGTGCGCTCCCTGAGAATGCCCCAAATTTCATAAAAACCTTCCGGCGCATAGGCCGCCAGCCATTCCCACGGCCCGGTGCGCCCGATCGTCCGTGTGCCGACGTTCTTTTCATGGGCCAGGATATCGCTCATCAGCCCCCGCCCCCTCCGGTCGCGGTAGGCCCGGGTGCGTTGCTCCAGGAAGCGGTGGTGGTTGGAAGGCACCCGGTCGGCGTGCACTTGAAGGTGGGGGTGCAGCAGGGAACCCCCGGCCGACGGCAGATGATTCTGGGCAATGGCCATGTAGACCGCGGCGTCATCGGTCTCCCGGACGCGCTTGAGATAAGCGGCCGCATTGATGAAACAATCGGCATACGATTGCCGGGAGGCCGTTCCGATCTCCACAAAATGCTGCTCGTCGAACAGACTGACCGCCGAATAGGCCGCATAGGGGAAGAGATTGGGAAACAAAATCGACCGGCCCCGCACCATGCGGCCACCGGGATAAAAGGCCGGGGGGAACCGCGGCGTCTGGCGCTCGAGCCGCGGACGGCAAAAAGGGCAGGTGTCGACCCGGTCCGCATGAGGCGGCGGGCCCGGCAATTGACGGGCGCCGGCTTCGGCTTCCCCCGATCGGCTGAAGGTGATGCGGCAGCGCCGTCCGGTCAACGGATGGATGCGAATCTCAATGGGCCTTTCCGTCGTCACACCGTCCGGTGTCACGATACGGGCCGTTACGTGCTCCCGTTGGAAAAGAAGCTCTGAGCCCCCGTTCACGCAACGCCCTCCTGCCTCAAAAGGCCCCTGGTTTTCGTGCTGCTTTGCCGCGACCCCTATCTTCAGAAAACCATCAGATAGTTCCGTGCCAGATCGGTATACGCCTTCACTTGAGCGGCCTGCCAGTCGGTGTCATAGCCCAGCTCGGAGGCCATCACCGCTGCCACGCGCGGGGCCATTTCGATGCTGGCGCGGGCGTCCAGCAGCAGCGAGCGGGTGCGCCGGGACAGAAAGTCTTCGACGGTGCGGGCCATTTCGTGGCGCACCGCCCAGACCACCTCGGCCGCGGTGGGCGTCAAACGGGCGTGCAGGCGCTCGCCATAGGCCGGATCGCTGTCCTGGATGGCCTGGATGCCGATGGCATCCGAGCCGTAAACCGCCAGATCGCCGAACTGGCGGGCACTGCGATGATAGCCGTGGATGTTGAGATCCTGGGTGGCACAGGGCCGCTCGTCGAGTTGGGCCACCACGGCCGCCTGGTCCACGGTATCCTCCGCCATTTTGCGGTAGGTGGTCCACTTGCCGCCGGTGATGGTCACCAGCCCCGACCCCGAGATATGGATGGTGTGGTCCCGACTGATGGCCGCGGTGTTTTCTTCACTGCCCATGCGCACCAGCGGCCGCAGGCCGGCGAACATGCTGAGCACGTCCTCCGGCGCCGGGTCCTTGGTCAGGTATTGGGCGGCATGGGTCAGCAGGAAGTCGAGTTCCTCTTGCAGGGGCAGCGGTTCCAGGGGGGTATCCGTGACCGGGGTATCGGTGGTGCCGACGATCACCCGATCGTGCCAGGGAGTTGCAAAAAGCACCCGTCCATCCGCGGTGTGCGGCACCATGATGGCCCCCTGGCCGGGGAGAAAGGACCGATCCAGCACGATGTGCACCCCCTGGCTGGGCGCGATCATGGGGGCCGCCGCGGGATCGTCCATGCGGCGGACGTGGTCGGCGTAAACGCCGGTGGCATTGATCACGGCCCGGGCCTTGATGTCGAATTCACGGCCGCTTTCCCGGTCCGTGGCCTGGACGCCACGTACGAATTCCCCCGACCGCAGCAGACCGGACACCGCCATGTAGTTGAGCACGGTGGCCCCCTGGTCCACGGCGGTCTGAGCCATGTTGACCGCCAGACGCGCGTCGTCGAATTGGCCGTCGTAGTAGATCACGCCGCCGCGCAGGCCTTCGGTTTCGATAGTGGGGATATAGTAGAGGGTCTTTTCCAGGGAAATGTTCTTGGAGGGCCCGAAACCATGTTTGCCGGCCAGCAGATCGTAGAGCCGCAGCCCGACCCCGTAGAAGGGGCCCTCCCACCAATCGTAGTTGGGCACCACGAAGGCCAGGTTGTGCACCAGATGCGGCGCGTTGCGCCTTAGCAGGCCGCGTTCCTTGAGCGCTTCAAGGACGAGGGAAACATTGCCCTGCTGGAGGTAGCGCACCCCGCCGTGCACCAGCTTGGTGCTGCGGCTGGAGGTGCCCTGGGCGAAATCGCTCTGCTCCAGGAGAAGGGTGTGATATCCGCGCGAGGCCGCATCGATGGCCACACCGAGACCGGTGGCCCCGCCCCCGATAACGATAAAATCCCATGGCGTGCGCCCGGATGCCACCCGGCGCAGCATGTTGTCACGATTCATCGCTGGTTCCTTTAGCAGACTGCGCCGTCGTCCGCGGCGGAGGTCGCCGGCGATGGGGTCATTACCACCAAAGTAACCGTGGCTTTGGCCACCAGGCGCCGGTTGTCCGGCCGGCCGTCGAAGACCTCCGACTCGGCTACGATCAAACGGCGCCCCGCCTTCAGGACGGTGCCCACGCAGTGCAGCCGTCGGCCTTGAGCCGCCCGCAGCAGATTGATCTTGAACTCCGCCGACAAGACATATTCGCCCGGCCTGACCAGCGAAGCCCCGGCCGTTCCCGAGGTGTGGTCGGCCATGGTGGCCAGCACCCCGGCGTGCACGACCCCGTCCTGCTGCAAATGATGCGGTTCGAGGGCCAGCACCGTCTCGCAGCGCCCCGGGGCGGCGTTCACCAGTTCCAAACCCAAATGCCGGATAAAAGGCGCCGTCTGGAAAAGCCGCTCGATTTCGGGCATGTTCGCTGCAGGGGGAGAATTCATGCCATGACCATACGATAGAGATGCGGCGATTTCAACTTGAAGACCAAATAAAACCGTAGAGACAGCTGTCGCCGGCAAGACGCCACGGCATATCTAAGCCCCGGTCTTGCCCTCCGCCAGTTTCTCCCAGACCGGCCGCTCCAGGAAGGAGCCGTCCACGTAGCCCTCCATCTCCTGGAACATCTTCAGGGGCACCGCGAACGTCATCAGATGGTCCCCCAACTGCTTGCGGATGTAGGCGCGCGCGGAGATGTCGGTGAGCCCCACCACGGCCCGCGGCAGGTCGGCGGCCGCTTCCCGGTAAGGGTAGATCCCGATGGTCTGGCAGCCGGCCGCATAGGGGATGATGACGTTTTCGTTGGTCTCGCGCCCGTAGTTGGCCAGAATCACGAGGGCCGAAAGCTGGTCCGGATCGGCAAAGAAGATGATCACCTGACAATCGTCCGTATCCGCCACCTCGGCCAGGGGCTTGAACACCACGACGGGTGCCGGGATGTCGGTCATGGGCAGGCCGCGGACGAAGCGCTTGACCTGCGCGGGGGACTGCAGGTAGCGCTCGCCGTGCATGAAGTGGTCGAAGGAATCCGCCGTCATGTGCGGCTTGACCTTTTCCCCCAGCCGCCGACCGGTTTCCCACTGCGCGTTGCCGATGGAAAGAAAATGGCAGAAAGCCTCCTCACCGCCCGGGAACTGCTGGTAGGTATCCCCGAAGCCAAGTCCGACACCACCACCGAAACAGCCGAAGGTCTTGCGGCCGCACACCGCCGTGCCGCCCCGGGCGGCACGGGCCACCATCCACATGACACAGCCCCACTTGCCTTCCTTGAATTCAGCGGCCTTTGCGGGACGGCTTTCCGACCAGATGAGCGCCACCGGGTCGTAGCGCAATTTGAGCTTGCGGGCAATCCGGCTTTCCATCCTTCCTCCTCGCGGTCACGGGTCGCTGGCCAATGCCTCCATCAGGCCCCGGCAGCAGCCCGTTTCAATGGAACTGTTCGGCATTGAAGGCCTGGGAGGCGCGGGCCATGTAATCTTCCATGGAATCGAAAACGAAGTACTGTTGCACCGTGTCCCACGCCAGGGCCGTGATCACACCGGCCACCCAGTCGTTGGCCGAGGCGCCCTCGGCGAACTCTCCCACGATGAAGGGCCGCCCCCCTTGGATTTCAAACGCGGCATGCTGCAGCAGAACCCCATCGTCGGGCGGGCGCCCCATGAGATAGACCAGTACGACCTTATTCGTAAAATCGGGAAACTGAATCATCGACCCCATGCCAACTCCTGACACATTAAATGGCGCTTGAAATTCAACTGTCGCGAAAAAACCATGCCCGGTAAGCATTTACAAGGCTGCCGGCGAAGTTCTCCTGAACGACAACCGCAAACCTCAGGCGCCATCGGACAATTCCTCTTGAACAATCAATATCTTTTCAATTTCTTTGGAGAGCGCCGAACACCACGCCACGGAGTGCAGCCAGAAGTGTTCCAGTTCGAGAATCTGGGGCGCGAGCAGGCGAACGTCCGGGGTCTTTGCAGCGGCGGCGCCCAAGTTGTGCAAAAGTCCGATGACCGTATGTTCGGTACTGCCGGGCAGCGGTTGCAAGGCTTCCAGTTTGGTTCGCAAACAACGAATTTCTTCTCGCAGGCGGTCCATGGCAGCGGGCCTTCGGATGGCAGGTCAATCGGAGGACGGTTTGCGTTTCAACAAGGCCTCCAGGCCCGCAAAAGGGCGGTATCCACCCGTCTGATCGCTGCCGCTCTCCGGGGTGGCCTCGCCATAGGCATCGGCGGTCCCGAAGCGGGCGTGCTCGTTTTCGTGGCAGTAGATGCAGAGCAGTTCCCAGTTGCTGCCATCCGGCGGATTGTTGTCGTGATCATGATCCTTATGATGCACGGTAAGCTCGCGCAGCCGTTTGCCACTGAACTCGCGTCCGCATCGGGCGCAAATCCAGGGGAACAGCTTGAGCGCCTGCTCGCGGTAGGTTTTTTCCCGCTGTTCGCGGTTGCGCCGCGCTTCGGCGACCAATCGGTTGTGGCGGTCCTGTCGGGAGTCTGCGGGATCGTTTGGCATGCCCATTCTCCTGTTATGGTAAACGCTATCGTTGGGCTTGCAGTGCCTTCCTATAGCACAAAATCCCCCTTTTCGGCACCCCCAATAGAAAAAGGCGGGGTAGGTTGCGCCTCCCCGCCTTTTTCTATTGGTTTTGCAATAGCTTTTATTCGTGCCGATGATCCCCTAGTTCGTGCCCGTCCAGAAATGGT
>CAYMQN010000061.1:0-16927 GCA_964392545.1 uncultured Desulfobacteraceae bacterium | reverse complement strand
TGAAACAAAGCGCCCGAAGCTTATGCCTTGCTGCTTCGGGCGCTTTTACATTCTTTTTTCGCCACCCGCCGCTTGCACCCAGCGCAGCCGAAACGATCCTGCCCCAACACATATTGACAATAGTTTCGGATATTTGTTATAAGAAGGACATCCGATGAGTCGGCGGCCTGGGCCGGATGAGGTCCGCGGCCGGCTGCGACCCGGCCTTCCCGGGAGGGCGACGGCATGGGATCCAAGGCATCCAACATCGCATCAACGTTGCCCGCGGCAGTGGCGCGCAAGCCTCCCTGGCTGCAGAGCATTAAAATCCGCATTATCGCGTTTGCCCTCGCTGCCACCATCATTCCCGCCATCACCCTGGGCAGCCTGTCCTATCTCCATAACACGCGCTTCCTCAGCGAAAAAATTTCCCAGGAACTGCGTGACGCCACCGCGCAAGTGGTCCGCGAGATCGATCTTCTGGTCAAGGCAAAGCTCTATGATGTTCGGGTGTTCGCCAGCTCCTACATCATTTCCGAAAACTTGAGCAAAATCCTCGACACCGATGGCGGCCCGGCCGAAAATCTGGTCGCCACGAGCCTGATTCAGGAGTACCTTCAATCGGTGCGGCAAAAGTTCTCCGACTATGTCGAACTGGTGCTCCTCGACCTGGACGGGCGCCTTATTGCCACGAGCGCCGCCAAGAGCGCACCGCCGAAACTGCCGGTGGGCTGGCAGGCAAAGATTGTCGACGGCGTTTCCGTCATTGGGGATGCGGCAATGGATCCCGGCCTGAAAACCCGTGCTATCCTGATTGCCGATCCGATCCGCACCCCCAGGGGAACCGTCATCGGCGCATTGGGCGCCAAAGTATCCCTCGACAGCATGGATCGGATTCTGGCGGCCTACTCCCAGGAAGGCGTCCGCGAAGCCTACCTGATCAATGCAGCGGGGAAAGTCCTCGCCAGTTCGCACCTGCTCGGGGCGCCTCAAACCGATGCCGACCTGGCGCAGGACAGCGCCACCAAGCTCTACACCCACCCCGGAGAAGCCCTCCGTTACACCGGCTATAACGGCCTGGCCGTCATCGGCACACTCAAACGCGCACCGGTTTTGGGGTGGGGCGTGGTGGTCGAAATCAACAAGAACATGGCGTTTGCCAAGATCGAAGCCCTGCAGCGCATGACATTGGCCCTGGTAGGGGTCCTTATGGTGGGTATCGGTCTCTGCGCTTACGTGTTGGGTTTGACCATCGTGCGGCCTTTGCGCCGCCTCACGCGCGGCGCCGATCAGGTGGCGGTCGGCAACCTCGATATCGATCTGCCGGTGAGCACCCATTCCGAGGTGGGCTATCTGACCCAGGTTTTCAATCATATGGTGGCCCGCCTGCGGCACAGCCGTGAAGCGTTGGCCACCGTCAATGCCGCGTTGCAGGCCAAGAATATCGAACTGCACGCGCTTTCGATTACCGACGAGCTGACCGGCCTCTACAACCGCAAACACCTGATGGAAACCTTGCAGACCGAAGTAATTCGGTCCCAACGCAATCACCACACATTCGCCCTGCTGGTGGTGGACATCGATCATTTCAAAATGGTCAATGATACCTATGGCCACCAGAAAGGGGATGAAATCCTCCGCCGATTGGGCGCCATGCTTCGGAAAGCGGTGCGCAGTTGTGATTATGTGGCCCGCTACGGCGGCGAAGAGTTCATCGTCCTGCTGCCGGAGGTGGGTGCGGCCGGAGGCCTGGAAGTGGCCGAACGCATCCGGGAGCAAGTCGCCCGTGAGCGTATCAACCCCATGGGCGACCGCATCACGGTGAGCATCGGCATGTCGCTATTCGAGCAACATGGCGACACCCCCGAAATGCTCTTTCAGCAGGCCGACCAGGCGCTCTACAGGGCGAAAACCAGCGGCCGCAACCGGATTGCCACGGCGACCGCTCAAACCGAATCCAGCCCGGACAAGGGACCGATCCGTCTGATACCCAAGGGAGATCTCCCGGCCGCAAACTAAGGCCTTAGGCGCCGTTTATCCACGGCCTGCGAGGGGCTTCCCACGAGGGACTGGAAGATCCACCCGCGGATGCCCTCCTCGGTTTCCACCCGGATCCACTTCTTTATATAGGCATGGCCGACAAGGGGCGCTCCCGCCTCCAAGGTGCGCCTGATCCTCGCCCGCAGGGACGGTTCCGCACGAAGGTTGCTGCGCTTGAGCACTTTGAGGGGGACCGGTTGGGCGAACAGCACCTCGCCCGGTTTCAGGGCGGCGGTATCCTGATGGGCGAGCTGGTTTTGAAGGGTGTGGATCTGGCTTTGGGCCTGACCGGCCAGGTAGAGGGCGCCGCCGTAGTTTTCCTTCTTGAATTCAGTGGTGCTCATGCGCAGCAGCGTTTCGGCTTTGCGAACCTCTTCGCCCACCGCGCCGGGAGTCGCCGCCAGGCGGTCTTTGAGCCCCTTGAGTGCAATTTCGACTTCGGCAATGGAGGAGGCGGCCTCGGCGCGGCTTTCGATGCTGCGCAGCTTGGCCTTGGTGCGCACCACTTCCACCACCGCCTCGTCCAACATCTCCTGCCGGGAAGCCAGCTCTTTGGCAAGGACCTGGCTGCGCGCGTCGCGTTCGATAAGCTGCACCTGCAACCGTCCGAGTTCGGCCTCCATCGCCTCCAGGGCCTGCTGCTGGTCGTCGACGGTCTTGTGCAACCGGCGGTTTTCAGCCTCCAACCCTGCGGTCGCCGTCTTGTTCGGCTGGATCACGATCGGTGGTGCCGGGGGCGGTGCCTTGGGGCAGCCCAGGACCGCCAGCACAAGCGGCATCAGCCCCAGATGGGCAATACGTTTCCAATGACAGAAAGCCGGCATGCCACCTCCAGTCGTTTCCAACGATCCTTTACAGCCCCGCAAAACCATCTCTTCAGGATAGTATCCGTCCAGAAAGGGTAGATTTTGGTTCAGGCCAAGGCCGCAGCGATGGTGTATCGGTTGAATTTTATTTTGATCTTTTCATGATCTGGCCCCGCCGCGGGCGGCGGGGCCGGATGGATACTTGTCTATAAAGCACCATATCGCCGGCCTTTCAAGAGGTTCCCCCGCGAAGCGCCGGGAAACGGGCAATCAGGAACAGGGTCAGCAGAGGAACCAGGGATATCCAGCCCAGCACGGTGCGCACTGAGAAGGCATCGGCCAGACTGCCCACCAGAGGGGCCACGATGCCGCCCAGGCCGAAGGCGAACCCCATCATAAGGCTGCCCACCATGGAGCGCCCCCGGGGCGCCAGGGTCTGCGCCATGACCACCCCCAGCGGCAGGGTCGCCAGCACCATGCCGCCGGCCAGCGCGGCGCCGGCGTAGACCCATATCCCGGAAAGATTGAGGAAAAGCAAAAGGACCGGCGTCATCAGGCCGTGGGTTACGAAAAACACCGGTTTGAAGCCGATCCGATCCGATATGGCGCCAGCCATCAAGCCGCTGATGGTGCCGGCGACCGTGAAAAGGGAGAAGAGCGTGCCGGCCGAAACCAGGGAATACCCCTCCTGAACGAACAAAACCGGCATGAAGGTCATGAAGGACTGTCCCACCACGGCACGCAGGACCATCACCAGCCAGATGAGGGCAACGGGTTTCCAGGCGGGGCCCAGGCTTTCCTTGACGGCGCCCCAAAACCCGTTTGGCGCCAGGCCCTCGCCAGGGGGCGACGGCAGTGCGAGGTAAAGATAGACCGCCACCGTCAACCCCAGCACCATGGTTGCCGGTAAGGCCCCAAGCCCGAAGCGGGCGGCGTACCAGGTGACGAACAGCGGCCCGACACCGAAGGCCAGCGTTCCCCCGGTATTGAAAATGGACATGGACAACCCGGCTTTGCGGCCGGCGTAAACCGGCACCATGCCGGTCACGGCAGGATGAAACATGGAGGAGCCGATCGACCCCACCGAAATCAGAAGCAGAAGCGTCCAGAATCCCGTCGCCAACCCGGTCAGCGGGATGAAAACAACCACCAGCAGCAGTCCCACCATCGTAAAGGCCCGTGTTGGATAGCGGTCCGCCAGATACCCCACCGAAGGTTGCACGATAAAGGCCAGAAAGCGGTTGAGGCCGGCGACGACCCCCACCTGGGTCAGGGAGAGTCCCAGTTTTTCCACAAACAGGGGGAAAAGAGGGGTCGTAAAAGCGCTGTAGAAATCCCCGGTAAAGTGGACCAGGGTAAAGGCCAGAATGACCCGCAGATTGGTTTTCAGGGGGTCGCCCGCAGGGGCGGCGCCAGGCCGCTCAACGCGCCGATCGTGGCCACGATCCTCCCTCGCCGGCGCAGCGCGGCAACGACCGCCGGCAGCCGAAAAGGGCCTCATGAACCCAATAGCTCCCGGATCTGGCGGTGCAGTTCCTCCAGTTGAAAGGGCTTTTGGATGAAGCCGTCACAGCCGCGCGACATGATCTCCGCCGCCTGATCCTCGATGCTGTAGCCGCTGGAGAGAAGCACCCGGACCTCCGGATCCATGGCCAGAAGGCGGTCGAAGACCTCGCCGCCGTTTAGATCCGGCATGATGATATCCAGAATCACCAGGTCGATCGTCGCGCCGTGCTCGCGGTAGACGTTGAGCGCTTCGTGGCCGCCCTGCGCGGCGAGCACCGCATAGCCGAGGCGCTGCAGCATGGCGGTGCAGGCGTCCAAAATGGCCTTTTCGTCATCCACCAGCAGAATCGTCTCGCTGCCCGGCACCAGTTCGACGGCTTGGAGGTCGGGCAGCCGCACTTCTTCATCGGTGACGGGCAAATAGACACTGAAAACCGCGCCTTCGCCCGGACGGCTGTGGACATCGATGTAGCCATTGTGATTCTTGATGATACCGAAGGCCGATGCCAGCCCCAGGCCGGTGCCGGTGCCGATTTCCTTGGTGGTGAAAAAGGGTTCGAAAATGCGCTGCATGGTCGTTTCGTCCATGCCGCGCCCGGTGTCCCGGATGGAGATCTTGACATATTTGCCGGGGGCCGTGGTGAAAAACTTGCCGCCCCGCCCGTCGAGCACGACATTCTCGGTGCGCAGATAGAGTTCGCCGCCCTGCGGCATGGCCTGCCAGGCATTGATATAGATATTCAGGAGGACCTGCTCGATCTGTTTCTGGTCGACCTTGACGGCCCAGATGTTCTCTTCGTAGTTTTCGAAGATGACGACTTCCTTGCGTGTGCGGCCGAAGAGCTGGGAGGTTGCATGCGCGATACGGTTGAGATCCGTGGGTTCCACCACGTATTTGCCGCCCCGGGCGAAGCCCAGCAACTGTTGGGTCAGTTTGGCGCCGCTTTCCACGCATTGCTGGATACTCTGCAAATTTTCGTAGAATTCCGATTCCGGCGGGCAGTCCAGCATAAGAACCGAAACATTGCCCTGGATGCCCATGAGCAGGTTGTTGAAGTCATGGGCGACCCCTCCGGCCAGGGTTCCCAACCCTTTGAGCCGCTGCACCTGCTGGAATTTGCGTTCCATGCGCCGCCGTTCGCGCTCGGCCTGCAGGCGTTCGGTCATGTCGTGGACCAGGCCGCGGTGCCCGGCGGGACGGCCCTGCCCGTCGAGAATCAGCGAGGCGGAGATTTCCATGGTGCGGTGGGCCCGGTCTTTGCGGAATACGTCGAGCTCGGCCACCTTGATGGCATCGCCTTCCCCGGTGATGGCGCGGAAACGGTCGGTGACGCGCCGGGCGGAGGCCTCCGACATGAAGTGGCGGCCGTCCATCCCCAGCAATGCATCCCGGCTGAAGCCCAGGATCCGGCACAGAGGGTCGTTGAAGAAGGTCAGCCGCCCCTTCCGATCGCATTCGAAATACCCCTCTTCGATATCTTCCAGAATCGTGCGGTAGCGTCCCTCGCTCTTGCGCAACGCCTCCGCGGTGGCCTTGCGCTGTTCGATTTCCTGGCGCAGTTGCTGATTGGCGGTCTGAAGATCGGCGGTGCGATGCTCGACGAGGGTTTCCAGTTCATGCTGATAGGTGGCCAGTTCACGTTCGGCCTGTTTGCGGTCATTGATGACGCGCAGGGAGCCGACCATGCGATCCGGCGTGCCGTCGGATTTTGTCAGCAGCCGGGCCGTGATGGAACAAAATAGCGGCGCATCATCCTTGTCGCGAAGGATGATCTCATAGTCGCTGACGCCTCCCTGCTCCTGGAAGATCTTCATCAGGACATCCCGTTGGGCAGGATCCTGATAGAGGCGGTCGACGGGTTCACCAAGGAGTTCCTCGCGGGTGTAGCGGGTCTGTCTGGCCACCGAGGGGCTGATTTCCAGCAGTGTGCCGGAGATGTCGCTTTCGTAGTAAATATCCTGAATATTGTCGAAAATGGTGCGATATTTCTCCCGGCTGCTCAGAAGCGCCGCCTTCAACTCGCTCAGGGCGTCGGCGGTGGTCTGGATTTCGCGGTAGATGGAGTCGGTGGCCACGGGGCGCGCATACTGCTCTTGGCGGATCGCACGGGCTTCCTCGGCCATGGCGGCCACCGGACCAATGATGCCCCTGGCCAGCCAGAGGGCGAAAAGGGTTGCGGCCGCCGAACACAGCAAGGTCACTGTGATATTGGTGCGCCGGTTGGCTTTGATGGCTCCCAGATAGTCGTTTTCGGGAATGTAGACACCGATCACCCAGGGCCATTGGTGATCTGGAAAGGGCGTAAACATGGTGTGATAGATCGCGCCACCATGCTCGAATTCGCCGAAGCGGGGTTGCTCCAGACGGAAGCGGCCGTCGCTTTCGTAAGGCAGGTCAACAGCCAGGAAGGCCTTGCGGCTCAGGATGTCGTCCAGCTCGTCGATCTTGGCCAGACGATAGGTCTGACCCGCTACGGGCGCCGCGTGCTTCAGTTTGGCCAAATCCGGGAAAGCCACCACATCCCCGTTGCGGTTGAGCATGAAGGCCCGGCCGTGTTTGCCGATGCGCAATTTCGCGATGAACAGCGAGAGTTCGTCAATTTCGATGTCGACGCCCACGATCCCCTTGAGCCGGCCGTCGTCGGCAAAAGCCGGACCGGCGATGGTGATTCCGGGCTTCTGGGAGGTAAAGAAGATATAGGGATCCGTCCATACGACGTCCTGCCGGTCCATGGCCTTGCGATACCACGGCCGTTCGCGGGGATCGTAGACATCGTCGCGCACGGTTCGGCGGTCAACGACAGCAAGGGTCGGGTCTCGCCATGTCAGTAGCGTCTCCTTGCCGGCGGGCCCGTGGCGCGTGATTTTCGTGCGAAAACCGCCGGGCACGCGGGTATCGTCCCGCCGCACATCGAAGAAATCCCCATTGGGCTCCCCCAGATAGATCCCGGCAAACTGGGGATAGACCGCCATTTGGTCATGGAAATAGCGTTCCAGGTCGCTCATGCGATGCTCGGCACGGCTGACCACATTGGAGGTGAGCAGGCGTTTGGTCAGGTGCGCCGCGGACTCGGCATGAACCAGATGGTTTTGGGCCTGGGCCATGGCCAGATCGGCGATGTTGCGCATGATGTCCTGGGCATGGCGCATCAGAACGCGCTGGGAGGACACATAGCTGGTGGAAATGGTAATCAGCTGGGTCACCCAGATAATCGCCAGGATGCCCGCGATCAGAACCCACCGGATGGAAACTTTCATGGATTCGATCCTCAGCAGTTGAAAACGATGGGGGCGCGGCGGCTCGCATGGCCATACCCGCGATGGATAGTACCGCGCCCGGCCGGCGTTCAGCCCAGGCTGCGCACGACCCCTTCCACGCAACGGACAATTTGCCCGATGCAGCCCCGGTAGGCTTCCAGGGGCTGGTGGTAGGGGTCCTCGACGATGTCGGCCTCCGTGGTGGCATCGTAGCGGGCCAGGAGACGCACCTTGTCCTGCTCTCCGGCAGCGAGGGCACGCAGGACAATCTCGCGGTGAAAAGGCTCCATGACCAAAATGAGATCCGCCCTGCCAACCATTTCACGATCCAGGGACCTGGCGCGATGGGCCGTGATGTCGACCCCCATCTCGGCCGCCGCCTGAAGGGCATACGGTGCCGCCGGTTCGCCGTCCAAACCGTGGGTGCCGGCCGAGCGGACCGTCACCGTCGGCGCCGCGCCTTGCTGTACCAGCCGCTGCCGCAGCAATCCCTCGGCCATGGGGCTACGGCAGATGTTGCCGGTACAGACGATTAGAATATTCATCGCTGGCTTACTCCTCGAAAACGGTCGCCCCATCGGATGCCGTTTGCCCGGCGGGGGCGATGCGGGCATGTTCCCGCGCCAACCGGAGATAGGTCTCGGCATCGTGGCGGATATCCTCGGGCATGGATGCGGGAAGCTGTTTGCGAATCTGCGCGGGAATGCCCGCCGCCAGTTCCCGGGGGCCGATCACCTGGTTTTCCCGCACCACCGCTCCGGCCGCCACAACCGAACCCGTCCGAATGCGGGCATGGTTCAAAATGACGGCCCCGATGCCGATCAGACAAAGATCCTCGATCGTACAGCCGTGGATAACCGCGTTATGACCCACCACGACGCTCTCGCCGATGACCACCGGCACCTCCGCGTCCACGTGGAGCGTGCAGTTGTCCTGGATATTCGTATCCCGTCCGATGCGAATCGCGGCCGAATCGCCCCGGATGACGGCCCCGTACCAGATGCTGACCCCATCGGCGAGGGTGACGTCGCCGATAACCGCCGCGGTGGGTGCGATAAAAACGTTCTTGCCGATCGACGGCGTCTTGCCCGCGTAGGGAATGATCATGATATGTCCTTTCCGGAAGCCGTCACAGCCTCATGGTCGCCTCGCCAAGCGCTTCAGGCCACTTTCCGCCGGGCCCGCCGGGAACCGCTCGAGCGCGCCACCACGCGATTGCGGCCGGCACTTTTGGCCTTATAAAGCGCCTTGTCGGCCTCAGCCAGAACATCCGTCGCCCGGCGCAGCGTCTTGTCCGCTTCGGCCAATCCGATGCTTACCGTAATGGTTGCCCGGCGGCGCGGGGATGTACGGCGCGCCTTGCGGCCACGGGCCTTTTTATCGGCCCGCGGCAGATGCCGCAACACAAAAGGCGTTTGCGCCAGGGTGGCCCGGAAATGCTCCATGCGCTCGACTGCCGTGCGCACCGCGCGGCCCTTGAAGAGAACCGCAAACTCCTCCCCACCATAGCGAAACGGCTGTCCGCCGGGAATTCGCCGCATGCGGGCGGCGCTCATTTTCAAGACGTCGTCTCCCGTGCGATGGCCGTAGCGATCGTTGAAGCGCTTGAAATGATCCACATCCAGCATGGCAATCGCGCAGCGCCGGCCAAGTTGCCCCAAGGCCTGGTTCAGGGCCCGCCGTCCCGGCAGCCCGGTAAGACCGTCGCGGTAGGCCAGGGCCCACATGGATTCCGAAGAATCCTTCAGGTTGACGGCGGCCATAATTTACCCTAACGTCTTGACGTATAATCCATTCCCAGCAAAGGATCAAATTCATGACCAAGGATGGCGATCAGCAGTATGATCTTTGCGTCATCGGCTGCGGTCCGGGCGGCTTTGCCGCCGCCATGCGGGCCCTCGATCTGGGCAAGCACGTGTGCATCGTGGAAGGCCGGGAAATCGGCGGGGCCGGCGTCATGTGGGGCGCGCTGGCATCGAAGACCATGTGGGAGCTGGCCAAGGATTTCGCCATCGCCTCCCAGACCCTGCGCGGCTACCGGGCCTCGGGGCTGCACCTGGATTACCAGGCCATGCGCGATTCGGTCCTGCAGGCCGTGCGTGAAAAGCAGTACCAGATGCTCTCCCAGATCGAAACCTTTTCCCCCCGCCGCTGGAAGGGCCCCGGTTCACTGACGTTCAAAAAGGGGGTGGCCGCCTTCGTTTCCGCGCAGGTGGCCGCCATCGAATACCCCGACGGCCGCCGGGAGGAAATCCAGGCCGACTACTTTGTCATCGCCACGGGATCCCGGCCGCGGGCCTTTCCCGGCATCGTCACGGACGGCGCGCGCGTGGTCGATTCCGATACGATCCTCAACCTCAAAGCGTTCCCCAAGCGTCTGGTGATTGTCGGCGCCGGCGTCATCGGTTGCGAATATGCCACGATTTTTTCCAATTTCGGCCAGACCCAGGTCTATCTCGTGGATTACGCTGAACGCATCATTCCCTACGAAGACGACGACGTGAGCGACTTTATCAGCGGCAACCTGGCCGACAACGGTGTCCACATCCTGCATTCGGCCATTCTGCGCGACATCCGCCATTTCGAGGATTACCTGCAGGTCATCCTCGACTACGACGACGGACATTCCGAAGTGCTCGAGGTCGACGCCGCCCTGATTTCCATCGGCCGCCAGCCCAACTTCGACAGCCTGCAGCTTGAAAAGGCCGGCATCGCGCCGGATCCCAGCGGCTATCTGGCCAGCGACGAAAACTGCCAGGTCCGTGGGCACATCTATGCCGCCGGCGACGTGACCCACCGTCCGGCCCTGGTCAACCTGGCCGAAATGGAGGGCCGCTTCGCCGTCAAACACATGTACGGCATCCAGCGCTGGCCGCTCAATTACCGCAACATGTCCACCGTGATGTTTTTCAAGCCCGCCGTGGCGGCCGTGGGCCTCAACGAAAAGGCCTGCCAGAAGCAAAAGATCCCCTATCGGGTGGCCTACTACGCCAACGCGCTGCTGCCCCGGGCGATTGCCATGCGGGCCACCCAGGGCTTCCTCAAGATAATCGTCAGCGAGGAGGAACAGAAGGTCATCGGCATGCGGGCGGCCGGCCCCCAGGCCTCGAATACGATCATGTCCATCGCCTTCCTGATGGACCAGGACAAGGGGATCCACGACGCCTTGAAATCGGTGCATCCCCACCCGACCATGTCGGAAGGCATTCAGGATTGTCTGCGGGTGCTCCTGGACAAATCCGTCTACAAACCCCACGCCTTTCCCAACCACATCAAGATCCGCCGGTGGCATCCGGATCAGGGCTACATCAGTTAGTGCCCGTCCAGAAATGGCATCTTTCGGCCCAGGCCGGCGTTCTCGCTCTTCGGAAATCCTCGCCGTAGCCGGGCTACGCCTCCGGTTTCCGAATCGCTGCGGCCTTGGCCTGAACCAAAAGCTACCCTTCCTGGACGGGCACTCCGCATCCTCAGGAGGCTTGCACCCGTTTTCTGGCTTTTTTCAGGGAATCACGAGGGCGGAAAAGCGCTCGTCGAAAGCCTGCTTCTGGCGGCGCAAACGATCGCGCCAGGCCCGGTTTTGGGGCAGATAGAGGTCGGCCTGACCGTGGAAAGCATAGGCTTGGGTGCCGTTGCCCTTCCGGAACCAGCATTGCGCCAGATAGAAATAGGCCGGACCGAAATGCGGGGACTGGGCCAGGGCCTGCTCGAAGATGCGCATGGCGGCATCCACCCGACCCGCCGCCAGATGGGCGCGGCCCTGCTCGGTCAGGGCTGCGGCCACCTGATCCCGGCGGTGCAGTTCGTCGTCCACCGCTTCCGGGGAACGCGCCGGCGGGGCCGGTTTCGGCGCCTCGGTGGGCGGGGGCGGTGCCATGACCGCCGGCCGGCAGGCGCTTAAAAGCAACAGGCCGGCTATAATCCCAATCCATTGCCCCCTAGTTCCCATGGAAAGGCCCTTTCATTTTCCGTATCCACCGCCGAAGCCCGGTGGTTGCCCGCTGCAGCACGGGCGCGTCCGCTGGAACATTGTCCACCAGGAACCACTCCGTCATCGTATCGGCACAGCCCCCCTCCAGGGCCGCAAAGCCGTCCCGGGCGCAAACGGGGTGCGCGACCACCCCGGGGGGCACGGCGAAATCGGCCCCCGTAATCTGGTGGGGAATGGCCCGGGCCAGCTCGGCCCAGATGGGCAGGGCGGCCTGGGCGCCCGAGGCATGCACGGAGGCCCCGCTGTCGTAGCCCACCCACACCAGGATCAGAATGTCCGGGGTGTAGCCCACGAACCAGGCGTCGCGCGAATTGTTGGTGGTACCGGTCTTGCCGGCCACCGGGAACCCGATCCCCCAATCGGCCAGGAAACGGGCCGTCCCCACCTCGACAGCGCTGCGCAGCAGCGAGGTCATCAGGAAGGCATGCGCCGGGGGGATGATGCGGGCCACGCGCATGTGGCGCCGGGTCAGGGCCTGGCCGCCGTCATCGTAGACATCCCGCAGGCTGACGGGGTTGGGCAGCAGGCCGGCCGCCGGAAACACACAGTAGGCGCGGGCCATTTCGAGCGGCGTGACGTCGACGGCCCCCAAGGCCAGGGAAGGATAGGGCGGCAGCGGGGCGTCAAACGCGAATCGGCGTGCCGTTTGGGCCACCTTCGCGATGCCCACCTTCATGGCCAGATCGACCGTGGCCCGGTTGATGGAGCGCGCCAGCGCCTCCCGCAAGCTGACCACCGGTGTATCCAGACGGCTGTAATTGCGGGGCTGCCAGGGCTTGCCGTCCACATCATAGGTGTGTTTCCGATTGGATAGTTCCGATATCGGCGTAAAGGCCTCCAGGGCGCTCAGGTAGGTGAACACCTTGAAGGTGCTGCCGGCCTGGCGCCGGGCCTGGACGACCCGGTTGAACTGGCTGAGGCCGTAGTCACGGCCCCCCACCATGGCCAGCACCGCGCCGGTTTGCGGCTTCATGACCACGATGGCGCCCTGCAGGGGTTCGGCCTCCGGCCGCGCCCCGGGCGTGTCGGCCATGGCGGTCTCGATGCGCTGGAGCCCCTTGTCCAAAGCCGTTTCCGCCGCCTCCTGGACTTGCGTATCGAGCGTCGTGTAAATGGAGAGTCCCAGGGAAGCCAGGTCCTCGGGGGCGTAAAGCGCCGCCAGTTGCGTCGAAAGATAGTCCACAAAATAGGGGGCCGAGCTCGGCGGGGTCCGATAGCCGGCGGGCTGAACCGGGGTATCACGGGCGGCGGCATGGGCTTCCGTCGAGATCCAGCCATGGTCGTGCATGGCCCGCAGGATCCGATCGCGCCGCTGGCGACAGCGCTCGGCATCCGCATAGGGCGAATAGGTGTTGGGGCTTCGAATCAGGCCCGCCAGGACAGCGGCCTCGGCAATCGAAAGCGCGGCGGCCGGCTTGTCGAAGTAGAACCGGCTGGCCTCGCCGATACCGTTGATGGAAACCGAACCGTTCTGGCCGAAGTAAATCTCGTTGAGGTACATCTCGAGGATGGTGGCCTTGTCGTAGCGCCACTCGATCACCAGGGCCAGCACCATCTCCTTGAGCTTCCGCGCGACGGTGCGTTCGGGGGTCAGAAAAAAATTCTTGGCCAGCTGCTGGGTGATGGTGGATCCGCCCTGGCGGATGGCGCCGGAGCGCAAATTGGCGAGCAGGGCCCGCCCGATGCCGCGCCAGTCCAGTCCCCAATGCGCGAAAAAGCGGCTGTCCTCCGCCGCCAGAACGGCATGCGTGAGGTGGTCGGGCATCCGGTCGACGGCAATCAGCTCACGCTTTTCCCTTTCAGGGCCGAAGAAGAATCCCAGCAGCTCGGGCTCCAGGGTCACGAGGGCCACCGGCGGGCCGGCGTCGAGTCGCTTGATCGCTGCGAGGGTTTGGCCCTGGAAGGTCAACCGCACGGGAAACCCCTCCCGGCGGTTGTCGGGCAGCGCCAGGTCGTGCAGATAGAACTCGAGGCTCTTTTCCCGCACCCGCAGCTCCCCTTCCCGGCGGGGACGGCCCTCGCTGGGCCGGTAGCCCAGGCGCTCCAACTTGCGGGTGAAAAGGGCGCGGTTGAGGCGCATACCGGGGTAAAGCAGGGTGGCATCGGCGTAGATCCGGGAGGGGATGCTCCAGCGGCGGCCGGAAAAGCGCTTGTCGACCTCCCGGGAAAGGTACCCGAGACCGGCGGCCGCAATGACGGCCACGACAATGGCGGAAAGAATCAGTCCCCCGATGAGGGTGCGATGTCGCAAAAAGGATGTTTTCATAGGGCATTCGATGATGCACATGCCGGTTGAGTCCGGCAGACTATCCCCGTCCCGCCGGAAAAGCAAGGGGCGTAAGCCGTTGACAAAACCCGCCGGACAGGCTTAAGGCATGGCGGACCTTATGCGTCAACTTTCGGAAATAACGATGGACAGGCCGCGATCCCGCCGCGCGGCCCCCCGAACTCAGGCCGCGGGGCTTGAAAATTGACATATGAGGAATGCCGCAGCCAGCCTGTGCGCATCATCCGTAAACCGCCGTACCTGCCGGGAGAACGGCATGCCGACGCACCAGGATCGCAAAGTCATCTGGGGCTGGGCCTTGTACGACTGGGCCAACTCGGCCTTTGCCACCACGGTTATGGCCGGGTTCTTTCCGATCTTTTTCAAGCAGTTCTGGAGCGTCGGGGTTGATCCCAACCTCAGTACCGCGCGTCTGGGCTTCGGCAATGCAGCCGCCGGCCTCATGGTGGCCGCCTGCGCACCGGTTCTGGGGGCCATCGCCGATCGCGGCGGGACACGCAAACGGTTTCTGGCCGGATTCACCGTTCTGGGGGTCTTCGCCACGGCGGCCCTCTTCCTGCTGCCCCGGGGCCAGTGGGTGGGCGCGATCCTGTGCTACGCCCTGGGGGTCATCGGGTTTTCGGGCGCTATTATTTTCTACGATGCCCTGCTGCCCCTGGTGGCCCGGCGGCAGGACCTGGACCGGGTCTCCGCCGTCGGCTACGCCGCCGGTTACCTGGGCGGCGGCCTTCTTTTCCTGTGCAACGTGATCATGACCCTGCGACCCCATTGGTTCGGCCTGGCGGACAGCGCGGCGGCCGTGCGCTGGTCCTTCCTTTCCGTGGCCTTATGGTGGGGCGGCTTCAGCATGGCGCTCTTCCGATGGGTCCCCGAACCCCCCCAGGCCATCCTGCCGGTGGTGGCCCGGGCCACCCGCCATCCCTGGCGCCGCTTTTTGACCACCCTGCGCCATACCCGGGAGCACAAACCGATTCTGCTCTTTCTGATCGCCTATTGGTTCTATATCGACGGGGTCGACACCATTATTCGGATGGCCGTGGACTATGGACTGTCCCTCGGATTTGCGGCGGCGGACCTGATCACGGCCCTGCTTCTGGTGCAATTCGTGGGATTTCCCGCGGCCCTGCTATTCGGCCGTCTCGGTCAGCGCTGGGGGGTCAAGCGCAGCCTGTTTCTGGCCCTGGGCATCTACATGCTGATCACCCTGTGGGGCACGTTCATGCAGCACCGCTGGGAATTCTTCGGTATGGCCCTGGCGGTGGGCCTCGTCCAGGGCGGAATCCAGGCCCTGAGCCGCTCCTATTTCGCACGCCTCATCCCCGACGGCCGTTCGGCGGAATTTTTCGGGCTCTATAACATGCTGGGCAAATTTGCCGCCATCATCGGTCCGGCACTGATGGGCGCCGTGGGGCTTACGACCCGCCATGTCCTGCTCCAGCGCTATCCTGAGGCCATCGGGGCTCCCTGGGTGACGAATCTGGCCTCGCGGATCAGCATCGCTTCCGTGCTGCTGCTGTTCGTGGTGGGGGCCATCCTGCTCTATCGGGTGGAAGCGCCGTCCCCTAGGGACTGAGTCCGCTTACAATCCACTGCCAATCCAGAAAGCTGACAACCGACGGTTTAGCGGACGCCTCCGTTACGATGGACGCGCGGCAGGACGCGCTGCAGCGCGAGCGCCCGGTCGGAAAACAGCCAGTCCACCCCCCGGAGCAATTCGCGGTAGAGACAGTTGGGCGAGTTCACGAATCCGGTTCCCACCCCGAAACCCCGGTGATGCAGGGCGTCGATGTGCGGGCGCCGGATCAGGGCGTAATGGCCGGCAATCCCGCCCCATGTATGGGAAATGGCAGCCTGAGACGCCGGTCCGGGGTTCACCCGGGCGATGGGCAGACAGGCTTTGGACGGTACAAAGGCGAGCTGTTCCAGCAGGCGGGGGTCCAGGCTGAGCAGGTGGTAATCCCGGCCGGGGTGAAGCCCGCCCAGATGACGCTGCAGGCGCGCCCGCGACTGGACCGGATCGCTCTGGAAAAGACACTTGATTTCAATCATCAGGTGTCGTCGGCCGCCGAACAGGGCGATGACGCTCTCCAGCGTGGGTATCAGGGGCAGGCGCCGCTGAAGGGTGGCCAGATCCATGTCGGCGATTGGCAGCGGTACCCCGAAAAGACGCCGGCCGTCGGGGTCGTGGGAGACGACCGGCACTCCCTCCCTGGTCCAGCGCACATCCAGCTCGATCCCCCACCCGCCGGCCCGGTCAAAAGCCTCGAAGGCGGCCAGGGTATTCTCGAAAATGCGGCGGTTGTCGTAAGCGCCGCGATGGGCCACGAGGCGTACGTCCGCCAAGCGACGAGCCGAAGGAGGGCGCTGCCGGCGGCGGGCCACGATGTGGTCCGCCCCGGCCAGAAAGACCCGTTCGATGAAGGTGTACATCCGCAT
Organism: uncultured Desulfobacteraceae bacterium; assembly: GCA_964392545.1. Taxonomy (GTDB): domain Bacteria; phylum Desulfobacterota; class Desulfobacteria; order Desulfobacterales; family UBA5852; genus JABZFP01. The sequence continues at coordinate 627 of CAYMQN010000061.1, read as the reverse complement.
GCCGGTCAATCGTCCTGAACCTTCCAGGCCAGATCCGCCTCGATGCTAAACATAGACCAAAAGATGGACTTTGTAGCGGCTGGTAAATCCCTCGACAAGATCGTTCTTGTGCTCCCAAATACGTTTCACCAGATTGAATGTGACCCCGACCTAGAGCCGTTGCGCTTGCTGGCCAAAATGTAAACAGGCGCTTGCCGCATGGTCTTCTACAGTCATTCCCGGGCTTGACCCGGGAATCCAGCCGACTGCTGCAGCAGCCCACCACCAACTTCCTGGATGCCCGCATTCGCGGGCATGACAGCCCATAGATTTTTTTTTGGTCATTCTCGGGGCCTGACCCGGGAATCCAGCGGCCTCCCATTTACACAATATCCGAATATAAATCCCGCCACGTCGGGTTGGAATCCTCGACCAACTCCATCTTCCACACCCGCTTCCAATGCTTCAACTGCCGCTCCCGGGCAATCGCGGCCCGAATGTCTGCATGGATTTCATACCAGACCCCTGGTCGCCCGAAAGCTCCCCTTTCTGGACGGACACCGATGTCCGTTCAGAAAAGGCAGATTTTGGTCTCTGGCAAGGCCGCAGCCGACGGGCGCCGGACGGCGCAGCCGTGGGAGCGGCAGC
>CAYMQN010000060.1:1992-17010 GCA_964392545.1 uncultured Desulfobacteraceae bacterium | reverse complement strand
GGCTACGCCGAGGACCGACCGGAGGCGAGAACGCCGCCAGGGGCCAAAAGATGCCGTTTATGGATGGGCACTGATGGCGGCTAACCCCGGGGGCGGGCAACATACCCATAAATCGTGACATAGTGGCACAGGCTGCCCGCGATCACGAACAGATGCCAGATGCCGTGGAAATGGCGTACCCGCTTGTCCAGCGCATAAAAAATGACGCCCAACGTATAAAAAAGGCCGCCCACCAGAAGCCAGATCCCGCCGGACAGCGGCAGACGCGCCATCAGCGGTTTGAGCGCCATCACGATCAGCCAGCCCATCACGAGATAGATCACCACCGGCACGATCCGCGGTCCCCGGGTGCCCAGGGTGTCGAGAACGATCCCGAAGACGGCCAGGCCCCAGACCACGCCAAAGATGGACCATCCCCAGGCGCCCCGCAGGGTGACCAGCGTAAAAGGGGTATAGGTCCCGGCGATGAGGAGATAAATCGCCAGGTGGTCCAGGGTCCGGAAGACGGTTTTACCCCTGCCGGTCAGACTGTGATAGAGGGTCGAAAACACGTAGAGCAGGGTCAGACTGACACCGTAGATGCTGAAGCTGACCACTTTCCAGGGATCGCCCTGACGGGCTGCCACCACGATCAGAACGGCGGTGCCGGCCAGGGCGGCGGCCGCGCCGATCAGGTGGCTGATGCTGTTGAAGCGCTCTCCGTGGTACATGCTGTCCCTTCCTTCCTTCACCGAATGCCGGATGCGGCCGATGCTTCGCGCTGATCCCAGCTCAGAAACCATAGAGTCTGTATGTGTTGGCCGTCACGGCCTCGATCACCCGCTCCCGCGGCACCCCCTTGATGTCCGCGATGGCCTCCACGGCCAGGGTGAGATTGGCCGGCTCGTTGCGTGTCCGGGGGTCGGGCCCCAGGACCGGACTGTCGCTTTCCACCAGCAGACAGTCCAGGGGCAGATGCTGCAAGAGCTTCTGCTTCTGACGCGAGCGCACGATGGAGGGCGGGATCGAGAAGAGGTAGCCGGCCTCCAGGGCCGGGCGTGCCGCCGCGATCTTGCCGTCGAAGGCATGCAACTGCACCTTGGGGGCGTTCTCCCGGGTCAGCAACGCCACGGCATGCCGCCCGGCCGAGCGCGAATGCACGTTCAAGGGCAGCCCCACCTCGCGGGCGAGGGCGATGAAACGTCCGAAGATCGTTTTCTGCAGTTCCCGCTCCGCCTCGGTTTTAACCACCCAGAAATCGAGGCCCACCTCGCCAATGGCCGCCAGGGCCGAGCGGTGGGAGCGAATGAAGGCCGCCAGGGCATCGGCCGCGGCCGGATCGAGATGGGTCGGATAGAGCCCGGCCGCCGGTTTGAGAATCGGAAAACGCCGGGCCAGGGACAGGTTTTTTGCGGCATCGGCCAAATCCTCCCCCACGGCCACGACCGCCCCGAGGCCGGCGGCCGCCGCCCGCTCCAGCACCGCTTCCCGGTCGGCGTCGAAAGCGCTGTCGACAATGTGGGCGTGGGTGTCCGTGAGCATGGCAAGGTCCTTGGCCGTCAGTGTTTCATACGGCATAGGCAAGCGCCTATGCGTTGCGCCCCAATGTCGCAGCGGATCGTCGAGAGGGCCGCGGCACACGAGATGCGCCGGATATGAGCGGGTGTCAATGTAAGGGAGTTCCGCCACCGTGGCAACCCCCAAAACACCGATGGCCGGCCCTTGACAGCGGCGGGAGCATGCCTGGCGTTTTGCCATGGTCACCCGGCATGAGTGAACAACAGCCGCGTGACCCGAGGTAGACAATCCAAGCATCTACCTTTCCTCCATGGGGCGGGGCTGTCAGGCCCCGCCCTTCGGGATTCCGCCGGGACCCCTGCCGGATCTAGGGCGCATCACGCCGGTGCCGCTTCGAATCCTTTCCGGGTCCACGCCGTGCGCATAAAAATACTCTCCCGAAGCACGGCATCTGCATGCTCCACCGTATTCCCACCTCCCTCACACCCCGTTAGGGTACCCTAAACTGTAAACGTCCAACCGAAAGCAAGGACCGATGTCGACCGGCAAGCATGTCGGCAGGTTTGCCGTCGAAAACCGGAAAAAAATTGCAGCGTCGATCGTAGGGGCAACGCTCCTGATGGTCGTTCTGGCCGTGCTGCCCAGCATCTGGCCCCGCACCTTCAGCCCTCTCAACCCCCTGACCATCGACACCGATCCGGAAAACATGCTTCCGGCCGATGCCCCGGTGCGCGTCTTTCACGACCGCCTGAAACGCATCATGTCGCTCAACGACATGATTGTGATCGGCATCGTCGATCCCGCAATGCCCCCCGAAGGGGTCTTCACCCCGGCCGCCCTTGAAAAAATCTTTGCCCTCAGCCAGTTCGCCCAAGGGCTGCGCTGGCGCATACCCGAAAACCCCTTCGAACGGGAGGGCGTGGTGGAGGTGGACATGATCGCCCCCTCCATGGTGGACAATGTCGAATCGGGCGGGGCGGGGGTGGTGCGTTTCGAATGGCTCATGGCCAAGCCCCCCGAGACTCCCGAGGAAGCCCTGGCCGTGCGTCGCAAGGCCCTGGACATTCCCTTTCTCGCGGGGACCCTGGTGTCGGAAGACGGTCAGGCCGTCGCCCTTTACCTTCCCATCTCCGTCAAGGACGTCAGCCATCGGATCTACCAAACCCTCCAGGAAAAACTGGCCACTCCCTCGCGGCTCTTCCCATCGGAAATCGGCCGCTTGGACCCGGTTCTGCGCGCTTTGGCCGCGGCCTCGCGCAAGGAGGGCGACGGACTGGTCAACCGGCTGTGGCAGATGCTCGATTCCGATACCCGCCGTAAGGTTCTGGCGGCCGCAGAGCAGATCGCGCCCTGGCAGGACCTCCTGGCGCGCGGCGAAAATCAGGCCGGCCCGCCCCCGGCCGCGCTCAAGGCGGAAGCCATACGGCGCTTCCAGGCGCGCCGCGCGGCCGTGAAGGCATTTCTGGCCGATATCAATGCCTGGATGCAGGAACCGCCGGAGGGCCCCTGGCGGCAGCCGGGGCCGGAAATGCGCAAACGGCTGGACGCCGAAGGCCGCCGCCTGCTCGCCAAGCCGAAGGCCCAAATGAGCCCTCTGGAGCAGCAGCGACTGAAGCGTCTCTGGGTGGAAGCCGCTTTTCCGGGCGACATCCTTCCCGCCCGGGTGGCGGCGCTGAAAGACGGGCTGGACTACCACATCGCCGGTCTGCCGGTGGCCGAGGACACCTTCGGGGTACAGATGTTCAAGCAGATGGCCCTATCGGCCCCCCTTGCCATGGCGATCATCTTCGCGCTGATGTGGCTGTTTTTCCGCTCCACCGTCCTGATCCTGCCGGCCATGTACGATGCCCTGATCGCTACGGCGGCCACCATGTCCCTGCTGGTTATCACGGGCAGCACCGTCCACATCATGAGTTCCATGATCCCCATCTTCATCGTGCCCATCGCGGTGCTGGACGACGTCCACGTGATTTCCGAATTCTTCGATCGCTACCGTCCCGAGCGCGGGCGCCGGGAAACCCTCGTGGCCCTCATGGGGGACCTCTTCACCCCCATGCTGTACACCACCCTGACCACGGCCGTGGGATTCGCCTCGCTGGCCCTGGCGCCGATTCCGCCGGTTCAGGTCTTCGGCCTGTTCGTCGCCTTCGGCGTGATCGTGGCCTGGCTGTGCTCGATCCTTCTGGTGCCGGCCTTTATTTCGGTGCTGCCCCGGAAAACCCTGGATGGCCTGGCCTCGCGGCACAGCGCCGGAAATGGGCGGCCGCGAAGCCCCATCGACCGGCTCCTCCGGGCGACGGGTCGCGGCACCTACCGCTACGCCAAACCGATCACGGCCCTGGGCCTGGCCGCACTGGCCCTGTCCGCCTACGGCATCGGGCAGATCCGGGTCAACGACAACCCCACCAAGTGGTTCGAAAGCGGACACCCCATCCGGGTGGCCGACAAGGTGTTGAACAACCACTTCGGCGGCACCTACATGGCCTATCTGGCATTCCGGCCCCAGGAGGCCCCGGCGCTTCCCGGCCTCCCGGAAAGCGCCGCGCAGGCGTTCGGGGCGGCGCCAGGCCGCAAGTCCTCCACGCAACCCGCCCTGCCCGGCGGCATGCCCGGATCGCCGCCCACCTCCGGCGAGGCCCGGCAAGACACCGCCGACACCGGGGGACCGGCGCTGCCTGCCGGGCTGGAGGGCGGTGCGGAGGAAAACGCCGCGCAAGGCCCCGCCCTGCCGGCCGGACTGGGTTCCCCGTCCCCAAAGACCCCGCCGGCAACCTCTCGCGAGACGGACACGGCCGATCAGGGGGCGGCGGCCAAACCGGAAATATTCAAAGAGCCGACGACGCTGCGCTGGATCGGCGCACTGCAGGACTACCTTGCGGAGGATCTCGGCGATCTGGTGGGCAAGTCCAACGCGGTCACCGACATCGTCAAAACCGTTCACCGGGAACTGATGGTGGGGGTGGAGCGGGGGGGCCGCGTCATAACCGAGGCCGAGGCCATGCGGATCCCCGACAGCCGGGGCGGTGTCGCCCAAAGCCTGCTGCAGTTCCAGAACAGCCACCGCCCCCAGGATTTGTGGCACTTCGTGACCCCGGACTACCGCACGGCGGTGGTCTGGCTCCAGCTGAAGAGCGGGGACAACCGCGATATGCGCCGGGTGGTCGACAAGGTTGCGGACTGGATCGCTTTCTGGCGTGCCGCAAACGCCGAAGCCGTCGCGCTGGTCGAAGGTCAGCCCGAACGGTTTCGTCCGGTATTGCTCTCGGTGGCGGCATTCGTGGCCGGCACGGGGGACGAGCGGGAGGCCCTGGCCGAGACCATCGCCGAGGCGCCGGCCGCGGCGGCATCCGACCTGAAGACCAGGATGGCCCCTCTGGCGCCCTCCGTGGCGCTCCAGCATGACTGGTTCGGCCTGACCTACATCAATGTGGTCTGGCAGGAAAAGATGGTCGTGGGGATGCTCAAGGCGCTGCTGGGCAGCTTCCTGGCGGTCTTCCTGATGATGACCCTCTTGTATCGCTCGGCCCTCTGGGGCCTCCTGTGCATGGCGCCCCTTACCGTCACCATCGCGACGATCTACGGCCTGATCGGTTTCGTGGGCAAGGACTACGACATGCCCGTGGCCGTCCTGTCCAGTCTCAGCCTGGGTCTCGCCGTCGACTATGCCATCCACTTTCTGACCCGCAGCCGCATGATGTACGGCGACCACGGCAGCTGGCAAAAAACCGCCGGACCGGTGTTCGGCGAGCCGGCCCGCGCCATTTTCCGCAACGCCGTGGTCGTGGGCATCGGCTTCCTGCCGCTGCTGCTGGCCCCTCTGGTCCCCTATCAGACCGTGGGCATCTTCATTGCGGCCATCCTCCTGCTGGCCGGGCTGGCCTCCCTGCTGATCCTGCCGGCGGTGATGACCCTCCTGGAGAAGCTGCTCTTTCCGCGCACCCGACGCATCTGCACCCTTTGCCATCGGGGCACCTGCATCGCGGCCAGCGTCACGGCGGCCGGCCTCGTGCTGATCAACGTACGGCAATTTCTGACAATTGGCTGGTCCACCCTGACCTGGTTCAGCCTGCCCGCCGTCCTTGTCCTGGCCGGGATCTGCGCCTGGATGTCCCGGGGCGAGCGCACCACCACGGAGCACTTTGCCCCCGATGATACCTGACGCTTGTGTTACCAACGATTGAAGGGAGAAGATTCATGTTCCGCAAAAAGGCCCTCGTATTTGCCATGGCTTTCACCTGCGCCCTCGTCATAACGGGGGGCACCCCCGTCACGGGCGCCGAGCCGTCGGGCCCGGGCGATCTTTCCGTGGAAACCATCGTGACCCGCGCCAACCGGGTGGCCTACTACCAGGGCCGGGACGGGCGGGCCGAGGTGGCGATGGAGATCGTCGACGCCCAGAACCGGACCCGCAAACGGCAATTCACGATCCTCAGGCGCGACGACGAGCCGTCGCAGGACTTCGCCGGGGATCAGCGCTTTTTCGTCTATTTCCAGGCGCCTCCGGACGTGCGCGACACGGTCTTCATGGTCTGGAAGCATGTGGCCGCCGGGCGCAGCGACGACCGCTGGCTCTATCTGCCGGATCTGGACCTGGTCAAACGGATCGCGGCCTCCGACGAGCGCAGCAGCTTCGTGGGCTCCCACTTTTTCTACGAGGATGTTTCGGGCCGCAACACCGCCGAGGACAACCACGAACTGTTGGAGGTCACCGACACCTACTATGTGCTCGACAACACGCCGAAGGACCCCGGCCTGGTGGAATTCGCGCACTACAAGATGTGGATCCACCGCGACAGCTTCCTGCCCGTCCAGACCGACTACTATGACCAGCGCGGCGAGGTCTACCGGCGCTACAAAGTGGAGGAGGTGTCCAAGATCCAGGGCTACCTCACCGTAACCCGATCCAAGATGACGGATCTGCGCACGGGCGGCCACACCACCATCACCTACCGCAAGGTGGCCTACGACGTGGACCTGCCCAAGGATATCTTCACCCAGCGCTATCTGCGCAAGCCGCCCATGGAACATATAAAGTAGAAAGAGACCATCGGGAGTCACACCATGCTGCGAAAAGCCCTGGTCATCCTCCTCATCCTGGCGGGAATGCCGGCCGTCGGACGCTCCCAGGCGCCGGCCTTGCCGGAAGGGCTGTCCCGGGACAACCCTTCCAAGGAAGGGGCCGTCGACCGACCGACCCTGCCCAAGGGGCTGGATGACGACCAGGCCGCCCCGGCCGCGGAACCCGATCTTCCTGCGGGGTTGGCAAGCCCGTCATCGAGCGTTTCGTCCGAAGCGGACCACACCGGCGCGCAAGAAGCGAAATGGCAGCTTCCCCCGGGGCTGGGCGGGTTCTGGGAAGTGCGCGGCGGGGTGCGCGTCAAGGACGATCCGGTTCAGGACGAGGCCACCCTGGCCGAAACGCGGTTCCAACTGGCCTATGATCGCAGCGTGGCCGACTATCTGCCCCGCGGGCGGCTGGGCATTGCAACCGATTTTCTGTTCGACGCCGCCGACGAGGACCGCGGCGACATCGATCTGGAGACCGGCGAGGGATTCATTGATCTGCGTGAGTTCTGGATCTCTCTGACCCCTTTGGAATTCGTGGATCTCAAGATCGGCCGCCAAATCCTGACCTGGGGCACGGGCAACCTGATCTTCCTGAACGATCTGTTTCCAAAGGACTACCCGTCCTTTTTCCTGGGGCGGCACCTGGACTACCTGAAGGCGCCCTCGGATGCGCTCAAGGCCTCCTTCTACAGCGTACTTGCCAACCTCGACGTGGTCTACACCCCCCGCTTCGACGCCGATCGTTATGTATCCGGCCGGAGCGTCTCCTTTTACGATCCCACGCTGGGCGGGCTGCGGGGCGAAGACGAACCCATCGCGGTGGATCGTCCCGACAAGGTCTTCGAGGACGATGAAATCGCCCTGCGCCTCTACCGCAACATCGGGGCTTACGAACTGGCGCTCTATGGTTACGACGGCTTTTGGAAAGGACCGGCCGGAACCGACCCGGCCACCGGCAAACACACCTTCCCGCCCCTGAGGGTTCTGGGGGCGAGCGTTCGAGGCCCCCTGGGACCGGGGATCGGCAACCTCGAGGTCGCCTGGTACCAAAGCCGGGACGACACCGACGGTGACGACCCGCGCATTCAAAACAGCGAACTGCGGCTTCTGGCGGGCTACGAATTTGAGGCGGCCCGGGACCTTACGGTGGGAATCCAGTATTACCTGGAACACATGCGCGATTACGAGGCTTACAAAGACGGTCTTGCACCGGGGTTTCCGGCCCGGGAGGAGAATCGTCAGTGGGTCACCCTGGATTTGACCCAGGAACTGATGGCCCAGAACCAGTTGGTTGTGAGCCTGTTCACCTTCTATTCCCTTGAAACCCGGGACGCCTATCTGCGGCCCAGCGCCACTTACGATTATACCGACCACTGGCAACTGGAGGTGGGCGGCAATGTTTTTCTGGGCGGCAAGGAAACCTTTTTCGGCCGGTTGGAGGAGAATACCAATGTCTATGCGGCCCTACGCTATAGTTTCTGACGGCCAAGCCCGAGACCGCGGACCGAGGACAAATCTCTTTGACAAGACAGATGCCAATATGTAGTTTTATGATATGCCATTTTGGATTGCACCGTCATTTCAACAATCTGAAGTGTGATCCGGACAAAATGGCACGGCCTGCCAGAAACGCTTCGCCCGGGGCGGGGGAAGTCATCAAGGTAACCTTCGGGCCGCTCGTTTTTCTTCCCTTCAACCGCCTGCGAGTCCCGTTCGCCTGCTCGAATGAAGTTGCGCAAGCCTGACAGCCGCTTTCGAGATCAACGAATTTGTGCCACCCAGGGGGAGAGCCCCATGAGACCTTACAGCATCCTACTGGCGGAAGACCATGCCATGGTGCGCGAGGGTATCCGAAGCCTCATCGAGCATACACCGGGGCTCGAAGTGGTCGGTGAGGCTGAAGACGGGCTGTCTCTGCTGCGCATGCTGGAAAAAATCCACCCCCAGATGGTGATCCTGGACGTCGCCATGCCGGGCATGCGGGGCATCGAAGCCGCCCGCGAAATACGTGCCCGGCACCCGAAAATCCAGATCCTGTTCCTGAGCATGCACCGCCGCCGGGAATTTCTCAGCATGGCTTTTGCGGCCGGTGCCAAGGGGTATTTACTCAAAGAGGACTCCAGTAAGGAACTGATCGCCGCCATCGAGGAGATCCGCAAGGGCCGCACCTACCTTTCCCGCCGGCTGGCCATGGAATTTCCCACCGAAATGGTCGGCATCTGCCGGGGCGGCGATCAAATCGAGCCCGAGCCCCTGACCCGGCGCGAACGGGAGGTCCTCAAGCTGATCGCCGAGGGCCACACCGATCGGGAGATCAGCGAAAAGCTCTACATCAGCCTGCGCACGGCCCAGCGTCATCACGGCAATATCCGCGAAAAGCTGAACCTGAAACGCACCGCCGACATCATCCGCTATGCCATCGCCCATGGCTACGTGGAACCGCATCTGTAAACAGCGTCCCGCCGCGGCCTGCGTATTTCTACCCATACCCCCCCATCCAATTGGTCACTTGTGCCAATTGCCGCCCCTGCCGGACCTCTGGTATGCGTACGATCAGAATCAGTCGCCGTCATCATGAAACCGCCGATCGCAGTGTTGCCAGGCCGATCCGTCCCCTGCACGACGGCCATCCCTGCAGACCTCTTCCGGAATCCGATCATAACGATGGCGCCAAGCGGGAGGGCTAAATGAAAACGATGGTGAATGGATGCCGGGTTCTCGTGGTGGATGACGATCCCATCGTGCGGCGCACGGTGGCCACTCTTTTTGCGCGGTTCGGCTACACGGTGGTGAGTACCGAAGACAGCCTGGATGCCGCCGCACGCATTGGCATCTCCGATTACGATCTGGTGGTGTCGGATTTCGACATGCCAAACGCCAACGGGTACCAATTGGCCTGCCGGGTCAAACAGCAAAATGGCCGCACCAAGGTGGTCATCATGACCGGCAGCGGCCTGTCCCAGGCCTTTGAATATGCTGGCTGCCGCGAAGTCGACGGGTGGCTGTTCAAGCCCTTCGATCTCGAGGCCATGAGCCATGTGTTGGCATCGCTCGACCTGCCCAACGCCTTTGCCGCCGGGCGGCCTCCCCGGCGATCCCATGCGGCTTAAGAAAACCGCTCGGCCGGCGTATTTGCGCTACCGCAGGCGGGCCCATCCCAACCGTCCAACGAAAGGTGACATCGCGCATGAAGAGGATCGTTCTGATTTCCCACCGCAATCCACCGGATGCCGACCTGATCAGCCTGTTGTCCGGCGTCTTTCCGGATTGCCGCATCGAATGCCTTCACGTGAAGGGTGGCGCACGACCTGACGGCCGGAAGGGCGGCATTCGCGGCCAAGGAGAGCCCGATGAGCATTAGAAAGCAGTATCTCAAGACCCGACCGGTCTGCAAAGTGACCTTCAAGATCGCCCCTTCCATGAGCAACGGCGCCCGCAAGGCCCGCATCCTAGGGGACTTCAACCGCTGGTCCCCATCGGCCTGCCCCATGAAGCGCCTCAAGAACGGCGCCTTCACCGCCACCCTCGATCTGGAAAAGGGGCGCGAATACCAGTTCCGTTATCTGCTCGACAAGCATCATTGGGTCAACGAGGCCGAGGCCGACCGGGAGGTTCCCACGCCCTATGGGGACAGTAACAACTCGGTCATCGTGGTCTGACAGGAAAGGAGACCGGTCATGGCAACGCCCGCCAATCCGCGCATCCTGGTGGTCACGCCGGAGGTATCCGCGCTGCCCGTTGCCGCTGCGACGGAAGCCCAGCACATTGCGGCCCGGGCCGGCGGCTTGGGCGACGTGTGCGCCGGACTGGTGCATCAGCTGCAGGCGGCCGGCGCGGACGTCCACGTGGCCATGCCCAACTATCGCAATATCTTCCGCCGCAAGATCGTCCACCTGCCGGAAGCTTGCACGGTGCCCGCAAACAACTGCACCCTCCACCTGGTCCAGGACCGATCCTTCTACTATCCCCGGCAGCTTCTGGTGGATACCGGCTGGGACAATGTCAAAATCGCCCTGGCCTTCCAGCGGGAGGTCATGCACCAGGTGTTGCCTGAAGTGCGGCCCGACCTGATTCACTGCCACGACTGGATGACCGGTCTGCTGCCGCCCCTGGCCCGGTCGCTCGGCATCCCCTGTTTGTTCACCCTCTACAACCTGAACAGCGTGCAGCTGCCCCTGGCGCTGATCGAAGAATTGGGCATCGATGCCGCCGCCTTCTGGCACCACTGCTACTATGCCGACATGCCCGGCAGCTACGAGGAAACCCGGCAAACCAATCCGGCCGACTTGCTGGCCAGCGCAGTGTTTGCCGCCGATCATGTCAATACCGTCAGCCACGCCTTCCTACGGCAGATCATGGACCCAGGCTGTGATTTCATCGCTCCGGCCTTGAAGGCCGAACTGCGCGGCAAATACAGCTCCGGCCGTCTCTCCGCCCTCGGGCAGGTGCCGGCGCCGCATTACGACCCGGCCGCGGACAAGAGCCTGTTCCGCCGCTACGACGCCAACGGCCACCCTTCCGGCAAAGCCTTCAACAAGCTGCGCCTCCAGGAGCTGTTGAACCTGCGCATGGATACCCGGGCGCCGCTGTTCTTCTGGCCCACCCGCCTGGGCGGGGGACGGCGGGGATGCTGGATGATGGCCGAGCTGCTGCCTGGACTGCTGGCGCGCTATGCCGCCCAGGGACTGCAGGTCGTCTTCATCGCCGACGGCGATCTGCATGACCACTTCCGTGGGCTGGTCCATGACCTCGGCGCCGGCGACCGCGTGGCCGTATTGAATTACGATCCCGGCCGGCAGCACCTGGCCTTCGGCGCCGCCGATTTCGTGCTCATGGCGGTGCAGTACGAGCCCTGCGGCATGCCCTGCAAGATCGGCCAGCGCTACGGCGCCCTGCCCGTGGGGCACGCCACCGGCGGCATCAGCGACAGGGTGACCCCCCTGGTCGCGGCCGCCGACCGCGGCAACGGGTTTCTCTTCGAGCATTTCGATGTTCAGGGCCTGAGGTGGGCCATCGACCAGGCCATGGCCTTCTACGCCCTGCCCGACGCCGTGCGGGCCCGCCAAATCGCACGGATCATGTCGGCCGCCGGCCGCCGCGAAGACGACCTGGCGGCCACGGCCGCCTACATCGACTGCTACGAACGCCTCCTGGCCCGTCCCCTGGACCACCTGCGCGAAAGCCTCCAGGCACCGGCGCAACGGGTGGCCTGAATAATCCTTACCCGATTTCCACCTCGGCGTAGTAGCCGATGTGATCCGAGATGCCGCGATGGGTCGGCGGCAACAGCCCTGCGTCCCGGACGTGGATGCCGGGGCCGGCGACGAAGATATGGTCGATGCGGCGTCGGGCCGCTGCGAGGGTTCCGATGGCCTCGGCCTCCCGGCTGTCGCGGGTGGCCGCCGCGCGGCAGGTGTCGGTCAGAGTGCGGGCCAAGGGCGCCATCGCAGCGTCGTCCGGGGCAAGATTGAAATCCCCCATGACGATCAGGGGCCGGGAGGTCCTGGCGATCCGATTCAGCAGGGCCTCGACCTGGGCCGCCGGCTGGTGGGTTTCGAGGTGAACGTTCATGATGGCCACGGGCTGCCCCCGGACGGTGATCTCCGCCCACAACCCATTGCGCCCCGAACGCACCTGCCTGTCGAAAAATACGGAAAAATTGCCGTGGCGGGTTATGGTGCAGCGCGACAGCAGGGCCAGCCCCCACTCGAAGAAGTCCAGGGCGTAACTGGCCGGATGGGGCGTGTAAACGACCCCCAGCTGCAACCGGTCGGCAATCTTGTAGGCGTGCCGGGCGCTGCGAACTTCCTGGAGGGCCACCACATCGGCCGCAGCCGCGTGGATGGCCGAAGCCAGGGCGGCATCCCGGGCGTCGCTGGCCGGGATATCGTAGGCGGGTCGGTTCAAATCGCCGCCGCCGGCACCCATGCGAACGTTGAGGGTCAGCAGTCGCAGACGCCTGCCCTTCATCACAGGTGTCCCCTTTTGGGCCGCCTTCGGCGCGTGCGGCGACACCACGAGGCGCCCGCCACCCGCACCTCAGGCGCCGAAGACATCAAACGGTTGTCGAGCGCAGGAAGACGCCCGGGGGGGATGGCAAATCGCCTTTCCGTCTAGTCCGACGCTGGGGCGGGCGATTCTTCCAGGACCTCGAAACCGGTGACCGCAATGGACTTGCCCGCTTCGCGTTCCATCAGGGTGCCCGTCAACTTCACGGACTTGCCCACCAGGGCGCGGACATCCGGATTGTCGATCACGCGGTAGGTGTTGGCGCCGTCGCTGGTCTTCAATACGAGCCCCATGTCCGTCTGCTCCACGGTACCGGTAAAGGTCTGGTCCGCGGCCGAGCAGCCCATCAGGGCCACGAATCCGGCCACCGCGAAAAGTACCGTCAGTTTGCGCCACATGGTTTTGCGTTGCATGTCTCACTCTCCTTTCACTTGTCGATGATTTCCAACACCGAACGTCTTCGATCGCGGGCCGAGGCGGCATTCAAAATGGTGCGAATGGCCTTGGCGTTCTGGCCCTGCTTGCCGATGACCTTGCCCAGGTCCTCTTTGGCGACGTTGAGCTCGTAAACCGTCAGCTGGTTTCCGGCGACTTCCGACACCCTGACGTCCTCGGGACGATCGACCATGGCGCAAACGATGTGCTGTATCAGTTCCCTCATCTCATCTCCTCCCCCACATGAACTGTTGTCCCATCCATGACAATGCTGTTGACTTCCCGGGAGGACAGGGAACGATCCGCAGGGACGGAACAACCTCCACGGATCCGATCGCCCACCCTTTCAGGCCTTCGACACCTTGATCTTCTTGGCGACGGCATGATTACTTTCCTCAACTTGCAAGGCAAGTGCCAATGTCGCTCGCCCGGGAGGGAAAGCCGCCTCTCCGAATGCCGCGCAGTTCGGCATGCGACAACCGGCTGTCGCCGCGATAGGCGACCCCCACCGACGAAATGCCGGTCGTCCTGTGCGGCCCCCAATTCTGCCCTAGCGACGATCGCCCCTCCTGACGCTCGACACCGCTGACCGGATCAGAAGACATCCTGCGTCCGGTTCCCGTGAAAACCGGAAATGACGCTTCGGACGATGCTGCAGGGCATGCCGTGCAAGGGGGCCGCTTGGCACGGGTGCTTTTCCGTCGACCCCTGGGGGGAGGAACAAAGGAGAGGCTTTGGGCACGCGGTCGGGATACCGGAACGGCCGCTGTGGGAGTGTGCACCACGGCGGCCTTGGCACGTTAATTGATAGAAGCTCAGATGCATGAGCCAACCGGAACCCAAAACCATCCGGGGCATCGTGATCCCCACCGACTGGCATGACAACGGCTATCCCCGCTCGGTGGCCATCGCGACCTATCTGGAACAAAAATACCGGGTGGCCGAAAGCCGGAAATGCCGGCAACTGACGGCACTGCTCAACCAACGTGTGGTGGTGTCCGGTACGGTCCGTCAGGAAGAAGACGCCATGGTCATCGAGGTCCAGGACTTCTATCTCGATGATCCGTGAAATTGATCGACGCATGCAAGACGCCATCCGCAGCACTGCCGGGCGATTCTCCGCCCGGTGGATGGTGAAGGAATACGTGCGCAACGATTATGCCAGGGTTCTGACCGAAGGCTGATCGCCCGCCGGGAGATCCCCGGACGTCCCGCGTCCTGTGCTAGCCGTCCTATAGGATCCATAATTTAGGATTATGAATGACATCATAGGGTTAAAATCTTGGCACACGATTTGAAGTATCCCGGGAAAGTTCCTGGCGCAACCTCAGGGCAGATCAGACCTGGAAGCGCCGGGCCTTCAACGAAAACCGGCCCGTCTCAGGGGCGCCCTTCGAGGGGGCCCTCCTGAATACGGGCCGGCAGGCCAAACCCAAAAACAAAGAGGAGGTCGTCAGATGAAAAAAACAGCCCTAATCAGCCTTTTGACCGTCATTGCCCTGGTGTTTGCCTTCGGTGTCGGGATCGCCGCCGACCCGGTCACCATTCAAGGGCAAGTCAACGAAGACAGCCAACTCGTTGACGACCAAGGCAACATCTACGACATTGCCGACACCGAAGAAGGCATGCAGGTGATGGAAATGGTCGGGGAGAAGGTTGAAGTCCGCGGCACCCTCATGGAAGAGGAAGGCGCCAAGGAGATCACCGTGGAGTCGTTCAGCGTCATCAATTAAGCCCGCCTCCGTCCGCCGGGGGGCGCCCTTCCTCCCGGCGGCACCTCCGTGAAAACCCCGCCCGCACCGACGCCGGGGAAACAGCGTTTGACCAATCGTCTTTCCAGCGTCTCGTCCATTTCATGGGCTCCTTGGCGGCATGGGGCTGAAAGCCGCCGCATCAGGCCGTGGATAACCAGGCATCGGGGCGACCGGACACATGCCTTCCGTTTTTGTCTGAAAATAATGAAGGCTTCGGACATGCAAGGCCCTGTTCATCGATCGTTTTCGGTTTCCC
>CAYMQN010000060.1:0-1892 GCA_964392545.1 uncultured Desulfobacteraceae bacterium | reverse complement strand
ATAATGAAGGCTTCGGACATGCAAGGCCCTGTTCATCGATCGTTTTCGGTTTCCCGTTAGAACCCTTGGTTATGCTGGGATCCCGGCCCCCTGACCCAAGCCCGAAGCGGCCGTTTAGAAACGCGCTTTGGCCGCGGCGGCCATACCAGCCCGCCACTTGCCCATGATTTTTCTTGACAATTTCAGGCATTTGCAATTACATGAAATTATTGGCTTTTGGCCGTCCTCAGCTTTTCTACTCTTGGGCCCCGGTGGGCGCCGCAATGAATCGGACCCTTATCATTTCCACCAACCGTGAGATGGCCGCACTGGTGCGTCAACATCATCCGGATCTTACGGAATGCCATGAGGCGACAACCCTTGGCGAGGCTTTGGAAGCGCATCGGCACGGGCCTTTCGACCTGATCTTTGCCGACCTCGAGCAATTCGACACGGATTCCCCGGCCTCTTCCGCCGTTGAGACGGTGCGGGCCTTCAGACAAAACAACCCCGTGACCAAACTGATCTTGGTCACCCGGCGTGAAGCCATGCGGGAGACCCTGCAATTGGTCAAAGCGGGGGTGGACGACTACCTCACCCTTCCGTTCAGCAAACACGAGCTGCAACTGGTTCTCGCCGCCTGCCGAGACGACATCGGACATGCCCTCGAACTGGACTACCTGCGCGACCGTTTCTGGAAAGCCGAGTGGCTCGACATCGTGCGCTCCCGCAACCCCGCCATGCACGCGGTCTTCGAGAAAATCCGCGCCGTGGCCCCCACCATCGCCACTGTTCTGCTGCTGGGGGAAACCGGCACGGGCAAGGGCCTCCTGGCCCGCCTGACCCACTGGCACAGCCTGCGCTGCGAGAAACCCTTCATCGCGGTGCACTGCGGCGCCATACCGGAGGCCCTGATCGAAAGCGAACTCTTCGGCCACGAGCAGGGGGCCTTTACCGGCGCCGTGCGCCGCAGGCTGGGCAAGTTCGAGGTGGCCCGCAAAGGCACCATCTTTCTGGACGAGATCGGGACCATCGCCCCCTCCGTACAGATCAAGCTGCTGCAGGTGCTCCAGGACGGCACCTACTGCAGAGTCGGCGGTGAGGAAAGCCTGCACACCGACGCCCGCATTATTTTCGCCACCAACGCCGATCTCGAAGGACTGGTGGCCGAAGGCCGCTTCCGCAAGGACCTCTACTACCGGGTCAAGATTTTCCCCATTGAAATTCCGCCGTTGCGGGAACGCATCGAAGACCTGCCCCACATGACGGAAGCTTTTCTGCAGAAACTCAACCAGCGCTACAGCAAGGGCATCGTGGGCGTGCACCCCCGGGTCATGGAAGCCTTTCGGGCCTATGGCTGGCCCGGCAACGTGCGCGAGCTCGAAAACGTGATGGAGCGGGCCTACATCCTGGAAACCTCGAACATGCTGACGCCCCGCAACTTCCCCGCCGACATGATGCCGGGGGCCGACAGCGGAACAAATGCAAGCCCCTCGCCGGAAGGCTTCACCCTGGCCGAAGCCCGCCAGGTCGCCGTCGAAGAATGCGAACGGCGCTACCTGTGTGAACTCCTGACCCGCCACAAGGGCCGCATCGACGCCACCGCCCGCCAGGCCGGCATCACCCCCCGCCAGCTCAACCGCCTCATGACACGCTACGATATTCACAAGGAAGCCTACCGGGTCTAGCCCGCACCTTTTCACCAACCCCTCCAGCACACCCCTTTAAGTGAAAAAAACCACTTGACAGTACAATAACGATGGATTACTAACTGACTAATCAGTCAGTTTATAGGATGTTCGCCATGACCCGCAAGGAACAAATTCTAAAAGCCGCCACCGTTTTATTCGCCAACAAAGGCTACGCCGAGACCAGCACCCTCGAGCTGTCTGAGGTCACCGGCGTGGCGTCGG
>CAYMQN010000059.1:0-17094 GCA_964392545.1 uncultured Desulfobacteraceae bacterium | reverse complement strand
GGCCGCAGCCGACGGGCGCCCGCAGGCGTAGCCCGGCTACGCCGAGGACCGACCGAAGGTGAGAACGCCGCCAGGGGCCAAAAGATGCCCGTTCTGGACGGACATTAGTTGACGATCAGCACCGAGGTATCCTTGGCCAACTGAAGCACCTTCTGGGAAATGCTGCCCAAGAAAAACTCCTGGATGCCGCTTACGCCGTGTTTGCCGAGCACGATCAGATCATAGCCCTGGGAGGCTTCGCGGACGATGTCCCGGGCAATCCCTTTGTGCTTCGGCTCGGTCTTGATCTTCACGAAGGCGGCATCCCAGCCGGCATCGCAGAGGATTTGCTTGCCCTTTTCACAGGCCTCGTGGACCAGCGTGCGTTTCTTGTCTTCCAGTTGGCAGAAGCTGGCCTGCTCCGACTTGAAAAAAGGGGTCAATTCCGGACTGTTCATGTCGCACAGGCTGGCCGTGTCCGCCAGAACGCTGAAGAGGGTGACGGCCGTGTGATTCTGAAAGTTGTCGGCCACGTAGGTTACGGCGCGCAGCGCGTTTTCCGAGTCGTCCAAGGCGATCAAGATTTTGTGGGCCATGACGGTTTCCTTTCTTCTCTTCGATGGAGTGTTCGGAGCGGACGAACCCGCGGTTCATATCTATCGCCAAAACCAGCCGGAAGCATCAGCCTTCGCCGGCCGAGACCCCTTTGCTGAAGTCGAGGGGCACGTTGGCGGCCCGCTGGCCCAATTCCCGGTCCAGCATCATCAGCCCCTGGGGATTGTCTTTGATCCGTTTGAGCTGTGCGATGATGTCGTTGTCGTTTTCCTCCTCCTCCACCTGCTCGGTAACGTACCACTGGAGAAAAATCTGGGTGGCATGGTCCTTTTCACTCAGCGCGATGTCCATGAGATCGTTGATGGACCGCGTGACCATCTGCTCGTGGGCCAGGGTTTTCTCGAACATGTCCAGAGCGCCCTCGAAGGCGGCCGGCGGTTCGTCGATGGCTTTGAGGGCCACCTCGCCCGCCTGGCGGTGAATGTACTCGTAGATCTTCATGGCATGGTACATTTCCTCATGATACTGGACCATGAACCAACCGGCAAAGCCCTTGAGCCCGATGGAACTGCTGTAGGAGGACATGGCCATGTAGAGGTAGGCGGAGTACATCTCCTTGGTCACCTGGGCGTTCAAAGCCGCGTTCATTTTCTCGCTGATCATCGTTTTTCTCCTTTGGGGGTTGGAAATGAAGGAATTGCAGATGCCTTCATAATGCGCACGCGTCTGAAGCAAGTCAAACCTCACCGCGCTCCCTCGCGCCTCCGGTGGTGTCCGGCAGCCACCCTACAGAATGAGCGGCTCCGGTTCCAGGCGGACACCGAATCGGGCTTCCACCGAGGCCTGCACCGCCTGGGCCAGGCGCTGGATCTCCTTGCCGGTGGCCCCGCCGTAGTTGACCAACACCAGGGCCTGCCCCGCATAGACGCCGCAGGCACCGAGGCGTCGCCCTCTCCACCCGCAGCGGTCGATCATCCACCCGGCGGCCAGCTTGACCCTGCCGTTCGCCACCGGATAGGCCGGGATATCCGCAAAGCGCGCCTTGAGTTCGTGAAAGCGCGTGCGTGAAACGGCCGGATTTTTGAAAAAGCTTCCGACGTTGGGGATGTCGCCCGGGTCGGGCAGTTTGCGTCGCCGAATGGCACAGATGATGTCGCTCAACTGCTGGGGCGTAAGGGCGTCCGGGCGGCGCTCGGCCAGGGTCTGCCGTACATCGGCATAGGAGGTCACCAGCCGCGGTATCCGGGAGAGACGGAAGGTCACGGCTGTGATAAAAAAACGGTTGCGGCAGTGCCCTTTAAAGATGCTGCTGCGATAGGCGAAGGCGCAATCGAGGGTTCCGAAATGCTGGATCGCGCCGGAGGCGAGGTCCACAGCCTCCACCGTTTCGATCCGGTCCCCCGCTTCGACCCCGTAGGCCCCGATATTCTGAACCGGTGCGGCCCCCACCGTTCCTGGAATAAGCGACAGGTTTTCAAGCCCGTAGAAGCCCTGCTGCAGACACCACTGCACGAACCCATGCCAATCTTCACCGCCCGCCGCCCGCACCCGGACATGCGCCCCGTCCTCCGACAGGACCGCGATGCCCCGCAGGCGGTCGTGCAGCACGAGCCCTTCGAAGTCCCTGGTGAACAGGATGTTGCTGCCGCCGCCCAGGACCAGCACCGGTATATCCGTGCCCGCCCCGGCCAGGGCTTCCTGGAGGGCCGCCACCGCCGTGACCGGCAGGAACCAGTGCGCCCGGGCTTCGACGCCCAGCGTATTGTAGGGTTTCAGAGAAACATTGTGCTCGATCGTCATGTCCCACCCCGCTCAAAATACCCGGCCGGATTCAATCCCGCCCCGCCTGCCGGCAGCGTGCGATCAACTCCCGGACCTGGGGTGTGGGCACCAGGCCCTGCAATCGCTTGAGGGCCCGGTCGAAGGCGCCCCGGTTCATCTCGTTGACGGCCAGACAGGTCTGCAGCGCTTCGTCCTGCGGAAAATGCGCCAACCCCCGGCCCAACAGCTCGGCCGCCTCCACCAAGGCCCCGCGCTGCTGGCAGAGCATGCCCAGCCCCAGAAAAGCCCGGGCATCGGGATGATAGTCCAAGGCACGGCGGTAAAGGCGTTCGGCTGCCCGTCGTTTGCCCGGAATCGCCGCGATGCGGGCCAGGTCCCCCTGGTGAAATGTCATGGCCAGACGGGAGAGAAAATCCGCGTGGAGCGGATGAAATACGGGGTCCTCCGTCAGTTCGATCCCTTCGGCAAAAGACGGCAGCATCCGGTAAAAGCCGGTTCGCAGGAAATCGCCATAGGCCCTTACCGTCTCCTGATCCATGTCCGGATCGGTCTCATAATAGAGGATGTCTTCGATGGGCGCCAGCCAGAGGTCGTCGGTCTGGCCGGAACGCTCGAGATAGTCCGCGTAGAGGCGGGTCCCGGGATAGATGTCGAGAATGTAGAAAATGGCCCCCAGGGGCTTGATCTCTGCCATGAGATCGAGATTTTCCTGCATGGTCTGCCAACTGTCCCCCGGGCATCCGTAGATAAAATAGGCCCGGGGCAGGATGCCGCAGCGCCGCGTGGCGGCAAAGGCGGCGCGGACATCGTTAAGGCGGATGCGCTTGTCCAGCAAACGGCGCACCTCCCGGTTGGCACTTTCGATACCGTAGCTGATCTGGATGCAGCCCGCCTGCCGCATCCAGCCCAGAACCTCTTCGTCCACCGTGTCCACCCGGGAAATGGCCGCCCAGCGGATGTCGAGACGGCGGGCCCTGATACCCCGGCAAACCGCCCGCACCGTTTCTTTGCGCAGGGTGAAGGTGTCGTCGGAGATGTAAACAAAGGAGACCCCGCGCGAGGCCAGACGCTCCATCTGATCGACGAAATACGTGGCCGAATGCCACCGCACGCGCCGTCCCCAGATGCCCGGAGAACCGCAGAAACGGCAATTGGCAGGGCAACCGCGGGTCAGGGCCAGATGCTGGTAGGTGAAATGGCGGGTGGGATCCGGCAGGGCGTCGAGGTCCTCGATAAACGCTTCGCAGTCGGTTCGCGCCGGCCGGCCCTGCCGGCGGAAGGCCACCCCCCGCAGCCGGCCGGGATCCCCTTGCGGGGTGGCCTCGATCCAGCGCACCAGAGCGGGAAAGGCCTGCTCCCCCTCGCCGATCACGACATAGTCGATCGCCGCGAAGTGGGTCAAAAAATGTTCCCAGAGGGTGCTGGCCCCGACACCGCCGAAAACCGTAACAATGGCTGCATCCCGGTCCTTGATCCGCCGGGCCATTTCGATGCCTCCCCAGCGGTTGGCGTTCAGGATCGAAAACCCGGCCACACCGGGACGAAAGCGCGCGATCGCTTCCAGCGCCGCTTCGGATGAGAGCCCCCCGTCGTTGAGGTTGATCAGGAGCACCTCGCAGCCCATTTCCTTCAGGACGGCGGCGAGGTGGTAGACCCCGATGGGCATGGGCCGAATGTCCTCTTCATGGAGGCGCGCTTCGAGAAAAGGGGGATAAATCAGAACAATGCGGCGGGCCCGCTGACACATGCCTGGATACCTCGGGTTTCCAACCGGACGGGGGTCGCCTGTCGCCGTGCGCCCGGTTGCCTCAACGTAGGGATTATTGCGCCTGCCAACCCCGGCCGGTGCGGCAAACCTCGCTTATGAAACCATCCGTAAAGCCGCTACCATACCATCCCTGGACAAAAGCGCAATCCATTGCCTAGCGGGGAAACGCAAACCTCAAAAAACGAACATGTATCTATAAAATGACATTTTATTCGAATTATATTCTTTACTTTTTAATTCAAATAGAATATATGGCCGCAAAATAGAAAGGTTATACGAATGATCGACGACATCGGATTTCAAATTTTAAAAATCCTGCAGACCAAGGCCCGCATCCCCAATGTGGAGGTTGCCCGCCAGGTGCAGATGGTGCCTTCCGCGGTGCTGGAGCGGATCCGCAAGCTGGAGAGCCAGGGCTACATCGACGGCTACGAAGTGCGCCTCAATCCCGAGCGCTTCAACCGCGCCATGGTGGCGTTTATCGAAGTCGACCTGCAAAATCCGGCCTTCCGTTCACCGGCGGCGGAGGCATTGGCCCGCATCGCCGCCATCCAGGAGGTGCATTTCATCGCCGGCCCCGATCGCTTCCTGGTCAAGGTGCGGATTGCCGACGCGGCCGAACTGGATCGCCTGCTGCGGGAAGCGATCACCACCATCGATGGCATTGCGCGGACCGCCACCCACATCGTACTCGCCACGACCAAGGAAACCGCCCATTTTCCAATCGGCGAGACACCTTGACCCCCTTGGACAGCTTTCAAGTGCCTTCACCACCTCGGGCTGGGTTCGAGGGCCAGACACCGGCGGATAGACCGATCGATACGCTAGGCGATGCTACGAAGAAAGGATGATCACCATGCCCATGTCCCGTACTTTTGAAACGCGGCTCGACCCCGTCCTCGACGATATTGCCGATCATTTCGGCACGCCGTTTCATATCTATGACGAAGCCGGCATCCGCGAAACGGGCCGCACGCTCACGGCGGCCTTTCGAACCCACCGTCCGTTCCGTGAATATTATGCGGTCAAAGCCCTGCCCAACCTGCGCATCCTGGCGATCATGGGGGAGATGGGTTTCGGCTTCGACTGCAGCTCGATCCCTGAACTGGCCCTGTCCCGCATGGCGGGCGGAAGCGGTGAAGACATCATGTTCACCTCCAACAACACCACGGCCCGGGAATTTGCGGCGGCCCGGGCGGACGGGGGCAGCATCGTCAATCTGGACGACATTACGCTGGTGGACAAGCTGAAGCCCTTTCCGGAGCTGATCTGCTTCCGCTACAACCCCGGTCCGCGGCGCACCGGCAACGCCATCATCGGCAACCCGGCGGAATCCAAATACGGGGTCAGCCACGACCAGATCGTTACGGCCTACCGGATGGCGATCGAGCGAGGCGCCCGCCGTTTCGGCCTCCATACCATGATCGCGTCCAACGAACTGGACTACCGCAACCTCGTGGAAACCACCCGCATGATTCTGGATATCGCCGCCCTGGTGGGCGACGCCACGGGGATTCGCTTCGAATTCGTCAATATCGGCGGCGGCATCGGCATTCCCTACCATCCCGACCAGGAGGCCTTCGACCTGGCGGCCATGGCCGCGGAGGTCGAGGATCTGTTCAGCGCCTTCCAGTCGGCGAACGGCTATCGCCCCGGGCTGTCCATGGAATGCGGCCGCTTCATGACCGGTCCCCACGGGGTTCTCGTGACGCGGGTCATCAACTTCAAATCCATCTATCGGGAATATGTCGGGGTGGATGCCTGCATGTCGGCTCTGATGCGCCCGGCCATGTATGACGCCTATCACCACATTACGGCCCCCGGCCGCCCCGACAGCACCCCCTGCCGGGTGGTGGACGTGGTGGGCGCCTTGTGCGAAAACAACGACAAGTTCGCCATCCAGCGCTCGCTGCCGGCCGTGGCGGAAAACGACCTGCTGGTCATCCACGATACCGGGGCCCACGGCCACGCCATGGGCTTCACCTACAATGGCCGCCTGCAGCCCAAGGAACTGCTTCTGCGAAGCGACGGTGAAGTGGAGCTGATACGCCGGGAGCAGCGCCTGGAAGACTATCTGGCCACCCAGATTTTCGAGCCCGATGTCTATTCGCCCGCCCTCTGATGGCCGGGGGAAACTCCTTGACAGACGCGCCGCCCGCCACTAAAACGACCTTCGCTGTCCGCAGCCGGGGGCTGTTTTCGGGCACCCCGAAAGCACGCTGGCGGTCAGGGTCATAGGGACGAAGGATACAGGCACGGTGATGCAAGCATATCGGATCAAAGCGGTTCTCTTCGACTTCGACGGCACCCTCACCGCACCTGGAGCGCTCGACTTTCAAGCGGTCAAGCAGACCATCGGCTGCCCGCCGGACACCCCGGTGCTCGAGCATATTCAAGGCCTGCCGGACAAGGACCGCCAGGCCGAGGCGCACACCGTGCTGCATGCCATGGAGCTTGACGCCGCGCGGCAGGCGCGCCCCAACGACGGCGTGAAGCCGTTGATCGACTTTCTGAAAACCCGCCGCGTGCCCATCGGCATCCTCACCCGCAACAGCCTCGAAGCCGTGGCCACCGCCCTCGACCGTTTCGACCACCTGTCGCCGGGCGATTTCGACGTGATCATTACGCGGGACGACCCCGTGCGCCCCAAACCGTATCCGGACGGGGTGCGCCTGGCGGCCGAGCGGTTCGCGGTAGCCCCCCGGCACATCCTGGTGGTGGGGGATTTTCATTTCGACATCGAGGCCGGCCACCGGGCGGGGGCCCTCACGGCGCTTCTGGAGCATGGGCACAGCCAACCCTCCGGGCATGTCAGGCCCGACTTCAAGGCAGCCTCGCTGGCGGACGTCACCCGCATCGTGCGCCTGGGACTGCCGCTGCCCAACGGCAAATTTCCCAGCGACCTGCTGGATCACTTTTTCGGCCACCTGCCCCAGGACGACCGGCGTTTTCTGATCCGGCCGGGCATTGGCGAGGACACGGCCGCCATCGACATGAGCGGGCAGGACACCCTGGTGGTGACCTCCGATCCGATCACCTTCGTCACCGAAAGGATCGGCTACTATACGGTGGTGGTCAACGCCAACGACATCGCCACCTCGGGCGCCGTGCCGGAATGGCTGATGACCACCCTGCTGTTTCCCGGCGGGACCGCGCCATCCGAAATCCTGGCCGTGATGGCCGATATCGACGACGCCTGCCGGCAATGGGGCATCACCCTGTGCGGGGGGCACACCGAGATTACGGATGCGGTCCAGCGCCCTTTGGTGGTGGGAACCCTGGGGGCCTCAATGGCGCGCGGGGATCTTGTCGACAAACGCCATATGCAGCCGGGCGATCGCATCCTTCTGACCAAGGGTGTGGCCGTGGAAGGCACGGCGATCATCGCCCAGGCCTTTGCCGACCGATTGTCCGCCCTGGGAATGGCGGACGGGGAGCTGGCCGCAAGCCGGGCCCTGGAACAGCAGATCAGCATTCTGCCGGAGGCCGCCGTGGCCCGCGGGACGCCGGGGGTCACCGCCATGCATGACGTCACCGAGGGGGGCGTGGCCACGGCCGTCTACGAATTGAGCTGCGCCGGCGGCCATCAGTTGGAGATCGATCTGAACCGCATCCCGATCCTGCCCCAGTCCGCGCGGATTGGGGCATTGCTGGACATCGACCCCCTGGGGCTGATCGGATCGGGGTCCCTGCTGATGGCATGCCGCCCGGACGCCGTCGCGAAACTGTTGGAGAGGCTTGCGCGCAAGGGAATTGCCGCGGCATGCATCGGGGAGGTTCTGCAACCGGGGCGGGGCGTCCGGGCCTTCCGCAACGGAACCCCACTTCCCTGGCCGGAATTTGCGGTCGACGAGATAACGCGTCTCTTTTGAAGCAAGCAAGCGATGAGGATCGGCGATCGGCGGCGGGTTCAGTGGCGGATCAGCGCTACTTGAGCAGACCCCGGTAGAATATCTCGAAGGCCACCTCGAGGGTTTTCTTGAGATAGTCCTTCTGGTCGTCGATGATCTTTTTGCTGGCCTCCCAGAGCACAACGCCTGAAAAGAGCGACCAGAAGATATCCGCCAGGGCGACGGGATGGCGATCGATAAACTTGCCGGCCTTGATGCCCTGTTCGAAAATTTTGGCGATCGCCCCCAGGGATTTCTGGGAGAGGGCCTTGATTTCGGACATGAGTTCCGGCGACAGGTTTTTCAAGGTTTCGCTGGATTGCAGGTGAAACATGTTGATGATGATCAGCGGATCGAACTCGTAAACGTCGTACATGGCATTCATGAGCGATTTGACTTTTTCCTCCGGGCTGGATACTTCTTCGCTGTCGACGTGCTCGACCCGGATCAACAGGTACTGCAGGATCCGCAGGGACAGGGAGGCGTAAAGTTCTTCCTTGTTCTTGAAATACAGGTACAAGGTCCCCGGGCTCAATTCAGCCTGGCGGGCGATATCCTCCATGGTGGCTTTATTGAACCCCTTTTCGGAAAAAACACGCTTGGCCGCTACCATGATCTGCTGCCGCCGGCGCTCCTTTTCCCGCTCCTTGCGCTCCTGGATTCCCATAACGGACGACGCTCCTGAATAGTATTTTTTTTTTGATGTGCTCTACATAATTTAAATAGTGTATTTGGTCAAGCAAAAACGACCGGGTTTCGCGCTCCAAAGCAACGCCCAACGGGCTTTCAGGCTTTCCCACAGAACCGTTTACGAACGCATCCGATTTTAGTATGGTCCCTTGAGGTCAGGGCGAAGCGCAAGAGGCCTGCCGGTTGCCGCCGATGGGATGTTCTTCGCACCGAATCTCTGCCACCGCGAAAGGATGAAACCATGGGACCCAAAGACACGCTTCTCACCACCAAGGAATTTGCCGCGCGGTCGGGGATGACCGTCCAGCAGGTCACCCGCATGCTCCGCGACAATACGCTGAAGGGACATAAACAGTCGGGCCGCTGGATGATTCCCGCCGACCAGGTACCGTCCGCGGGAAGCGAACCTGCCGGAACGCCCCCCGCGCCGGAGCCGGCCACCGTCGCTTCCCAGCCTGCCCCGGCCAGCCAGAGCATGAGCGTCGCGGAATTCAGTGCCAAGACCTATTTGACCGAGTCCGGCGTTCTCCAGTGGCTGAAGCGCGGCCGGCTGCAGGGGCATCAGGCCTCCGGCGGCGAATGGCGGATCGATGCCGCGAGCCTTGCTTCGCCGTATCTCCGACATCTCCTGCGTCGCTAGTCCAGGTCCCTTCGTCCGGACCGCAACAAACCTTAGCAGGCCGGCATGACGCCAAACCATTTGATCCAGTTCGTGCGATCGCGGGCCCTGGCGCGTTTTTTGCGCTACGTGAGCGTGGATACGGGCGCGGATCCGGAAGACCTGGCACCCGCCGCGGGAGCGGAATAGACGCCATGGCCACCATGCCCCCGATGGAACTTTTCGCCAATCCCCGGGCCCGACGGGTGCCCTCGCCCCCCCCTGACACCGGCTTTGCAACAGCGGATGTCGTCCGTAGCGTGCGACGCTTTCACAGCACCCTGCCCGACTATCAGCCCACGCCCCTGCACGCCCTGGCCGGGCTGGCCCGGCATCTGGGTCTGGGCGGCATTTGGATCAAGGATGAATCCCCACGCTTCGGCCTCAAGGCTTTCAAAGGTCTGGGCGCCGCCTACGCCGTCTGCGCAACGCTGGCCGAGCGCCTGGCGTTGCCGACGCCGCTGGACTTCAGGCACTTCCAGGACCCCGAGGTGCGCCGGTCCCTGGCCCGGGTCACCCTCGTGGCGGCATCGGACGGCAATCACGGGATCGCCGTGGCCTGGATGGCGGCCCGACTGGGCTGCCGCAGCCGGATCTTCCTGCCCGCCGGAACGGCACCCTGCCGGCAAGCGGCCGTACGGGCCGCCGGCGGCGCAGCGGAAGTTATCGCGGGCAACTACGATGATGCCGTACGGCGGGCCGGCCGGGAAGCCCAGGGTTCGGACACCCTCCTCATCCAGGATACGTCCTGGGAAGGCTACGAGACCATCCCCAGGCGTGTCATGCAGGGCTATCTGACCCTCTTCGACGAGGCCTACGCGCAACTGGGCGGTATCCGTCCCACGCATCTCATGGTGCCATGCGGCGTCGGGTCCCTGGCCGCTTCGCTGCAGGCTTTTCTGGTCGAACGATACGGCGCAGACCGGCCAAGACTGATCGTCCTCGAGGCCGCCGTCGCCGACTGCTATTACCGCTCCATGGCGAGCGGCGGCCGGTCCGTTATTCCGGTAACCGGGCCCATGCCCACGCGTATGGCGGGGCTGGCCTGCGGCGAACCAACCCGGGCGGGGTGGGATATACTAAGGACGTACGCCGACGCCTTCGTCCGCTGTACGGACGAGGTTGCCCTGGTCGGCATGCGCCGTCTGGCCCACCCGGTCGACGGGGATCCGGCGATTGAATCCGGTGAGTGCGGGGCCGTTACCCTGGGCTGCCTTTGCCGGCTGATGCAGCCGGATCATGCTGCGGACCGGCAGCGCCTCGGCCTGGGAAGGGCCGCCCGCATCCTGCTGTTTTCCACCGAGGGGGCTACCGATCCCGAATCCTATCGGCAGGCGGTTGCCGCTCCTCCCGGCGATGTCCCCTGTGGGCCTTGACACGGGGCCGGTCGGCCGACATGCTTTAGGAAACCAGCTCCCCCAAGCAAGGCGGTCCCGCCCATGAAGACCACCACGCCCCCATCCCCCTTTGCGATTTCCAACGTACGGCGCTTTATCGCTTTCCGGGTCTGCTTCAATGCTCGCTTCTACTACCCGGTATTTGCCGTCTTGTTTCTTCGAGCGCTCTTTTGTTTATCTGCCGGGGTATTTTCTTATAATGTTCGCTGTGTTAATGGTATTCGCGCGGCGGCAGTTGAAACATCGACCTTCGTAACCATATCAACGGGATCGAGCGCCATGAAACCGATGCAGGTCAAAATCTTCTACGATGGAGGGCATATCCCTTCCGAACGTTTCGAGTCGATTATCACCAATCTTTCCAACAAGGTGAACGCCTGGCTGGAAGATCATCCGGACATCGAGGTCGTGAACATGCTCCAATCCGAATCCCAGGGGTCGGAGAATGCCTGGAATCTCACCTTGTCGATTTTTTATCGTTGATCTGACCGCGCCCGCGTCGGCCCGCCCGCAGTGGACGGACCAGGTCAGGCGCACTGGCCCCTGCAGGCCAATCGCGGGCCTACCGCGTTTGATGCCGGCGGAACGCCCGGGGCGCGTAGAAACGACAATTCATTTTGCCAATGGACGCACGTATTGCCCATGGATGCCTGGACGCGCCCCCAAAATACCGCCGACTGGTTAAGACGCCTGGTGGCCCTGCGGCCGGTGGTCGTGGTCTTCCTGGTCCTTCTCGCCGTTATGAGCGAACTGCGCTACGATTGGGCCGAGCGGCTCGTCGGCAGCTACCTCGCGACCACCAACCGCGGTCGGCCCGAATCGGGCGCCATCTGGGACAAGGGCCACCGCACCGAGGATGCGCGCCAGGTGCTCGAGAAAATCGTCACCGACAAGCAGGCTGTCCAACGCCAGGCCCGGGAGGCCGAAAATTTCACCCAGATCGCCGAGACCCTGTCGCGGGGGATCGAACTGATCATTTCAGCGGATCATTTCCGCCATATCTACAATCAACTGCCCCCGGAAATCGCCTCCGAGCTGCTCTCGCCCTATGCCATGGTGCGCATCGTCAGTGCGCAGGAATGGGACCGGGCCTTTTTCGAGCCCGGGGTGGACGGCTTCAACATCTATCTCCTCAACAAGGACAATCGCGTACTCCGGCAGATGACGGTCTCCGCCGAAGTGCTGGCCCGCATCGAACGCGGTGAATCCCCCCGCACGGACACCTTGGACCATCTGCCCCAGTTTGAAAACCGCATCTATCCGGCCGAGCGCTTTTTCAAGGCCCTGGAGGCCGTTTCCGAAGACGTGCGCCGCCAGGCGGTGCCCTGGCCGGAAAACCTGCTGAAATCCCCCGGGCGAGTGACCCGCGTGGCCATCTCCGACGAGGTGCTCTCGGGCTATATCGAAATGGGGTTCGAACTGGAAGAGCCCAACCGCACCCGGGTGGTTCTCTTCCAGGGACGCGACTGGGCCGTGGCCCGCATCCGGGCGGTACTGGAGGGGGAAACCTTTGAGAAACCGATCACCTTTTAACACCGGGGCTTGGCCACGATCCACATGATCCGCTTTTTGCGAACCACTTTCTATACCGCGCTGATCGCCGGCGGCCTTGCCGTTATTGGTTTGGCGGCATTTCTGTTCGTGGTGGCCCAGGATCTTCCCCGGGTTCCCGAGCCCCTGAGCCGCATCATCGAAACCCCGCCCACCGAAATCTTCGCCGCCACGGGGGAACGTCTCATGGTCATCGGCGGACGCGAAGCGGTCCCCCTCAGCCGGGTCTCCAAAGACTTTATCAATGCGGTCATCGCCACCGAAGACCACCGCTTCTGGAGCCACCACGGCGTCGACAAGCTTCGCACGCTAAAGGCGCTGTGGATCACGCTTTTCGAGCCGGGCCGCATCCAGGGCGCCTCCACGATCACCCAGCAGTTGGCCAAAAACCTTTTCTTTTCCTTCGAGCGCAGCTATATGCGCAAATTCCGCGAGCTGCTGGTGGCCCTCCAGATCGAATCCCACTTCAGCAAGGAAGACATCCTGGAAGCCTACATCAACCAGATCGCCTTCGGCCCCCAGGCCCACGGCATCGAACAGGCCGCCCGCACTTTTTTCGGCAAAACCGCCTCCGAACTCGACCTGGCCGAGGCGGCCATGCTGGCCGGCTTGCCCAAAAGCCCCACGCGCTACAATCCTTACCGCCACATGGACCGCGCCAAGCAGCGCCAGCGCATCGTCTTGGCCCGCATGGCGGCCACCGGCTACATCACGCCCGCCCAGTCACGCGCGGGCATCGCAACGCCGATCCGGCTCACCTCGGCTTCCCGCAAGGCCCACACCGGCAGTTATTTTCTGGACATGGTGATCCGCGATCTCGAAGACCGCTACGGCGCCGACGTGGTCCATCACGGCGGTCTCAAGGTGGCCACCACCATCGATCCCCAGCTCCAGATCTGGGCCGACGAAGCCGTTTCCGACGGCCTTGAAAGTGTCGCCCTCATGACCGGCACCGCCGAAACCGACGCTGCCAATGACGATCCGTATCCCCAGGGCGCCCTGGTGGCGGTGGCCACCCAGTCCGGCGCCGTCCGGGCCCTGGTGGGGGGACGCGGCTATGCCGAAACCCCTTACAACCGGGCCGTTCAGAACAACCGCCAGGTGGGATCGGGGTTCAAGCCCTTCACCTACTATACGGCCCTTGAAACCCTCGGCTATTCACCGGCCACCGTCCTCGTGGACCGTCCGATGACGGTCCCGGTGCGGGGCGCCGACGACTGGCAGCCGCGCAATTTCAGCCGCACCTACCACGGTCCCATCGTGCTCAAAAAGGCCCTCATGGATTCGGTCAACACCATCGCCGCCCAACTGATCCAGCGCACCGGGCCGGAGGCCGTGGCCGCCACGGCCCGGCGCTGCGGCATCCAAAGCCCGCTCAGACCGGTATACTCGCTGGCCCTGGGAACTTCCGGTGTCAGTCCGCTGGAAATGGCGGGGGCCTTTGCCACCTTCGCCACCGGGGGCATCCGTCACACCCCGTTCTGGATCGCCCGGGTCGAGGACGCCCAGGGACGCATTCTCGAAGAGCATTTGGTCAGTGGGGAGCGTGTACTCGAACCGGATTTGAACTTCCAGATGGTGGACATGATGCGCGGGGTGATCGACGAGGGTTCGGGGGCGGTCGTTCGCCGCCTGGGCTTCACGCTGCCCGCCGCCGGCAAGACCGGCACCACCAACAGCTTCCAGGACGCCTGGTTCATCGGGTTCACCCCCACCCTTTGCACGTCGGTCTGGGTGGGCTTCGACAAGGATCGTCCCCTGCGGGACACGAACGGCAGGGGCATCACCGGCGGACGCGGTGCCGCGCCGATCTGGACCCGTTTCATGCAGCAGGCCATGGCCGGCGAGCCGGCCCGGGATTTCACCATGCCCGAAGATATTCACATGGAAGTCATCGATCCCCAGACCGGCCGTCCACCGGATGCCCTCTCGCGGGAAGTCCTTCAAGTGGCGCTGACCGATGGCCAGGCCGCCAGTGGCACGGTGGTCGAGCTGCAGCCGGGAACCCTGCCCGTCGAGCCCCAATCCGTTCCGGAGACCGAGCCCACCCGCAACGGGGATGGGATCATCGAGGAAGATCTGCGTTGAAACATACCGCCTTCAAACTATGGGTGGCGGCCGCCGTCGCCATCCCCGTGACCCTTTGGCTGCTCTCCCTGCTGAATACCAACGGCGGAGCGGCGCCCCCCCTGGTGGTCCTGGCAGTATTGCTGGTCCTCGCCTATATCGCCAGCGGGTGGCTCGCCTCCAGGGCGGCCTTGCGCCTGGTGCCCTCCCTGCTGCACGAAGCGGGTCTCTGGGAACGCAAGGGCGAAACCGCGCGGGCGGAGAAAGTCTATTACAAGGCCCTGGCCCTCTACGACAGCTTTCTGGTGTCTGCCAAGGCGCGGCGCG
Organism: uncultured Desulfobacteraceae bacterium; assembly: GCA_964392545.1. GTDB lineage: Bacteria > Desulfobacterota > Desulfobacteria > Desulfobacterales > UBA5852 > JABZFP01. The sequence goes on along the minus strand of CAYMQN010000059.1, from coordinate 2,430 downwards.
CCGGCCTCCCGCTCCTCATGGCCCGTATGGCGCGCATGTATGCCGCCCAGGCCGACAAGCAGGAAGACGCCGGCCGCTTCATGGAACGCTATCTCAGCGCCTATCCCAGCGATCGCGACATCGCCGAAACCTGGCTGCAGACCCGCGAATACCAGGGCGGCTTGCCCCCCGCCCAGCAGGAGCTGGCCGCACGCATCGGCGATGCCCACCGCGACGATGCCGGCCTTCAGATGACATTGGCCCGCCTCTATCTGCGGGCCAAACGAACCGACTTCCCCGCCCTCCAAACCTATCGGCGTGCCCTCGCGGATCCCCGAGCCGCCTCCTCGGTGCTGGCCAGCGACCTCGCGCGGATCTTCGTCGAAGAAGGCCGCGCGGACGAGTGGGCGCTGCCGGTCTACCTGCAGGCATCCCGGCGTCAGCCTTCCCTAGAGGCCCTGCGCTGCGGGATCGCCGCCTGCCTGCGCTGGATTCCGCTCTCGGAACGCAACGCCCACTGGCTGGCCGAGGCCCGGGAGATCCTCGGGGACCCGGAGGAGGACACCCTGATCCACATGTCGTCGGGCTTCGTGCCGCCCTCCGGAGGCTATCCCCTGCCCGAAATGGCCGTCGATGGCCGCGGCAGGGCACCCGGCGATCGATTCGCCGCCCTGCGACACTTTGCGCAACAGAAGCACGCCGCCGCGCGCCGTCTGGCGCGGAAAACCGTCGACCTTCTTCGGCAATCCCCCCGTCTGCGGCATGGCGTCACCTGGGGCGCGATCGCCGGGCTGGGCATCCTGGCAGCCCTTTTCATCGTTCATACCATCGGCTATCTTGCACCGTCGCCGACGCCGCCCCCGGCGACGCCGTCGACACCTGTACCGCCGCAGGAGGTGGTGGCCCCTTCGCCGCCCATGCCCTACACCCTGCAGGTGGCCGCCTACCTGAAGCCCGAACATGCCGAACGCTACCTGAAAGATCTCAAGGGGAACGGCATCGAAGCCTATCTGAGCCGAGCCCACGCGAACGATAAAACCTGGTACCAGGTGCGCATCGCCCACTTTCCCTCCAAAGCCGATGCCTTGGCGTATGGCAGCGCCCTGAAGGCCAAGGGCCTTATCGAGGATTTCTACGTGGCCAAGGATCCCGCGTCATGATCTTCCGCGTTTGCCGCGATCGGCCGCCCAACCTTGACAGATCCCGATGGCGTCGATATTTAGTCTTGAGCGACTCAAAAAAGGCGCAACCGGCACGCCGCGTGGCAGGTGGCGGCCGGACAGCATAGGAAAGGAGTCTAACGGGCCCATGACCAAAACCAGGAAGGTGATCACCGATCTTCAGAAACAAATCTTCCGCCTGCGCAAGGAAACCGAAGACAAATATGCGGAGAAAGCCGCAACCGAAGAAGAAATCAACCGGTTGAGCTTTACGCTGTCCCTTTACCAGGCGGAAAAATCCCTGGACGAAAACGTGCTGGCAAAAGTCGAGGGACTCAAGGACCGCATATCCGAGCTGGAAGCCCAGGCCCGACAGCTTCCGCGCGCCATCCGCAAACTCGAAGCCCAGCAGCGACGGCTGCGCTCCTCCACCCGGACCGAGCGCTGAGCGTATTCCCGTAAGTTTACCTAAGACACTTCAAAACCGGGGTGGAGATAGACAATCACCGCTCCGCTCTTGCGTTTGACCTCTTTCTCCCAGCGGTAGGTCAAGATCAGGTTTTCGCGCTTCAGCGCCAGAAGAAGATCTTCGATGACATCCGGCAGGACCGCCCCGCCCTCCGAGTGCAAACCCTTGCCGACGATCAACCGGAGGGTGAAAAGGCCGTCGGCCAGCGCCGTGCGGATGAAGCTTTCCGCCCGCTGGCGGGCCCTGGGTGCTGTGGCGCCGTGCAAATCGAGCTGGGCCTGGGGGGCCGGATACCGGCGCAGTTGCTCCTTGAGGGTCAGCCGGCGGGGCTCCCACACGCCGTCGGCTTTTCTTTTCATCAGGGTGCGGGCGTCATCCTGCAGGGACTGGCGGAAGATCTCTCCGAGCCGGTCGGGCTCTTGATCCTCCTGAACCATGCTTTCGAAAAAGCGATGCAGGTCCACGCGATCGTCCAGGCGGGGAATGCCGTGCCGATCGGCGGCGGCATGGGCGGCCGGAACCGATGGGGAAAGTTCGCGATCCGCCCGTGCCGATCGCTCCTGCGGCGGGGGCGCATCGCGCTTTTCGTCCTCGGCGGACAAAAAATGGCGCCATAAATCTTCATCACCCTGCAGTTGGCGAACGCCCGCCCGATTGCGGGGCCGGCCGGCCGGCGCGGGGCGCTGTCTGCGGACCCCGCCCTCGCCCTCCCTGGCGGATGGCTTGCCACCCGTCGCGCCGCATGGCACCCGGAACCGCCGCATTACACGCGCGGTTATGCGAAACTTTACATTGACCATGTGCTGCAAGCCGACAAAGGCG
>CAYMQN010000058.1:4583-17156 GCA_964392545.1 uncultured Desulfobacteraceae bacterium | reverse complement strand
GAGAAGGTCGACCGGGCCAGCATCGCCGGTTCGGGACTGCAGCTCAGCGAATTCACCATCATGGAGGCCCTGAAGCACAAAGGCCCCCTGACCATCACGGCCATCGGTGAAAAAGTGCTGCTGACCAGCGGGTCCATGACGGCGGCCATCGACCGCCTGGAAGCCAAGGGCTACGTCCGCCGCCGGCGGGATGCCGCCGACGGCCGGCGCTTCCTCGTGCATCTTACAGTCATCGGCCGGTCGGTGATCGACCAGGCCTACGCCAAACATGCGGCCAATCTGGAACGCGTGGCCGAAGCCTTGACCCCGCCGGAACGTGAGACCCTGGTGCGGCTTTTGAAGGCCCTCGGGCAACGCGCGGCGGCGGTGGACCTGGGTTGAAGGGCGTGGTCACAAAGGCCCTGTTGCGGCCGTGGACGCCGCCTGTATTCAGGGCCTGCAAACCGCGTGTCAGGAGGACCACATGACGCCTGAATCACGGATCGCCGGAATACACCATATCACCGCCGTGGCGTCATCTGCGGCGGCGAATCGCGACTTCTATACAAACGTTCTCGGGCTTCGACTGGTGAAGAAGACCGTCAACTTCGACGACCCCCATACCTACCATCTCTATTTCGGCGATGCCCGGGGGGCGCCGGGAACGATTCTGACGTTTTTCCCGTGGGAAAAACTGCCGCCGGGACGGGCTGGAAGCGGCATGGTGACCGTCGTCGCCTTTGCGGTGCCATACGCCTCCCTTGGGTTCTGGAAACGTCGGCTGGCTGCCGCCGGTAGGCCCGTTCAACCCAGCGAACGGTTCGGCGAGCCTGTCCTCGGCTTTTCGGATCCCCACGGATTGCCGCTCGAATTGGTCGGCCTGAATGAACCGCCGACGACAGCGGCGTGGGCCGAGGGCCCCATCGAAGCACCCAACGCCGTCCGCGGGTTCCACGCGGCCACCGCCACCCTGAACGCCGACAGCGGCATGCAAGGCCTGCTCCAGGATACGATGGGCCTGCGCCTCTATCGCCAGGACGGCCGCCGATACCGCTACCTGACGGGAAACGACCGGGAACCGGGGCATTTTTACGATCTGATGATCGATCCCCAGGCACCGATCGGCACCCCCGGCGGCGGGACCGTGCATCATATCGCTTTTCGCACGGCCTCCGATCGAACCCAGTCGGATTGGCAGACGCGGCTGCGGGCGGCCGGATTGTCGGTGACCGGGGTACGGGACCGCAAATACTTCCGCTCGATCTATTTTCAAACCCCCGGGGGCGTTCTTTTTGAAATCGCCACCGACCCGCCGGGGTTCGGCATCGACGAACCGTCGGATGCCTTGGGGTCGACCCTGAAACTGCCGGAACGCTACGAGCCGCTCCGCGCGGCCATCGAAAGCCGTCTACCCCCCCTGAGCCCGGAAGGGGCCGATCCGGCGCGGGCAACCGGGTAAAGCGATGACCCCCCGCCGGCATCCGGAAACGTCAACGAAAAGCAACAGGGAAAAGGAGAACGTCGCCATGAAAGTGTTGATCGTCTATTATTCCATGTACGGGCATATTCATCAGATGGCCGAAGCCGTGGCGGAAGGTGTGCGGCAGGTCGAGGGCGCCGAGGCCGTGCTGCGGCAGGTGCCCGAAACGCTCCCCGAGGACGTCCTGGCCAAGATGGGCGCCCTGGAGTCCCGCAAAACCATGGACCATGTCCCGGTCTGCACGGTGGCGGAACTTGCCGAGGCCGATGCCGTCATTTTCGGGACTCCCACGCGTTTCGGCAACATGTGCGGCCAGATGCGGCAATTCATGGACGCCACCGGCCAGCTCTGGGCCAAGGGGACCCTGGTGGGCAAGGTCGGCAGCGTTTTCGCCTCCAGCAACACCCAGCACGGCGGTCAGGAATCCACCCTTCTGTCCTTCCACATTACCCTGCTGCATCAAGGTTTTGTGATCGTCGGGCTGCCCTACACCTTTCAAGGCCAGATGCGCATGGATGAAATCACCGGGGGCACGCCTTACGGGGCCACTACCATCGCCGGCGCTTCCGGCGAACGCCTGCCCAGCGAGAACGAACTCGAGGCGGCCCGTTTCCAGGGACGACACGTGGCCGGAATCGCCGCCCGCCTCAAATAGTGTCCATCCAGGCTGCCGGCATGCGATCCATGGCGGCAGCCGTCCCGTCCTTCACGCTCGTTCGGATAACGATCTTTTTCTGTTGGCCTACCAATTCTCCTCCACCATCGCCGGACCTTGACACAATATCGAGATTTATTATTTTTTATCTAAAACTATTATTAGTAATGATGCCGATCGTACCGATACGGGAAAGGAGGTAACCCATGGACATCAAGAAACTGGCTCCCTGGAATTGGTTTAAAAAGGAAGAAGAAGAAACCGGACGGACCGTCGCGATAAGCCGCCATCCGCCCCTCGATCCGGATATGGGGCTGGACCAGTCGCTGGTATCGTTTCAGCGGGAATTCGACCGTCTTTTCGACCGCCTGATCCAGGGCTTCGGCCGAACTCCCCTGGGCTTCGATCGTCCGGCGTGGCCTTCCTTGGCCCAAACCCTTCTCAAGCCCACCGTGGACATCGGTTCGGCTGATAAGGAGTATACCGTGACCGTGGAAGTTCCCGGCGTGAGCGAAGACGACGTCAAAATCGAACTGGCGGGGGACACCCTGACCATCCAGGGCGAGAAAAAACGTGAGAAAACCGCCAAGGACAAGCATTACCACTGCGTGGAACGCTCCTACGGCGCTTTCCGAAGGGTGCTGTCCCTGCCCGAGGACGTGGATCAGGAGAACATCGAGGCCAGCTTCAAGAACGGGGTTCTGACGGTGACCATGCCGCGCAAGGCCCTGCCGAAATCGGACGTAAAGCGCATCGACGTCAAGAAGGCGGCTCGATAGCACCCCCACAGGGGCAAGCCCATGAGGCGCCGTCGTTGTCAACGACGGCGCCTTTTCTTTGCGACCGGCATTTCCCGCCCGCCAGCCTTCGCCGGCCCCAGCGCCGCCGCCCCGCATTTACATCGTCGATTTCAGCCCTAGCTTGTGCCCATTCAGGAAGGGCCTTTTCCAGGCCCGGAGATATCCCCTCGTAAAATGCCAAACAAGGAGATTTGCGATGCGTATCATCTGCAGCTTGATAATGGTTATGGCCATGGCCCTGCCCGCCGCCGCCTCCGACGGCAAGGCCGTCACCTATGACATCGACGGCGCCCCCTACGAAGGCTACTTCGTCAGCCCCGCCCCGGACGCGCCGCTGGTACTGTTGATCCACGACTGGGACGGGCTCACCGACTACGAGGTCAAGCGCGCCGAAATGCTGGCGGCCGAAGGCTACGCGGTCTTTGCCGCCGATCTTTTCGGGGCCGGCGTGCGCCCCGCCAAGGTTGAGGACAAGCGCCAGCACACGGGCGAGCTCTACAAGGATCGCGCGAAGATGCGCGCGCTGATCCAGGGCGCCCTGGACACGGCCAAGGCCCATGGCGCCGACACTGCCAACGCCGTGGTCATGGGGTACTGCTTCGGCGGCGCGGCCGTGCTGGAATTCGCCCGCTCCGGTGCCGCCATGAAGGGCTTCGTCACCTTCCACGGCGGCCTTGAAACCCCGGAAGGCCAGGACTATGCCCAAACCCAGGGCCAGGTGCTGGTCTTCCACGGCACCGCCGACCAGGCCATCACCATGGACCAGTTCGCGGACCTGGCCAAGGAGCTCGAGCAGCACGGCGTGCCCCACGAGATGATCACCTACGGCGGCGCGCCCCACGCCTTCACCGTCTTCGGCGCCGACCGCTACCGCGAGGACGCCGACCGCAAGTCCTGGTCCCGCTTCAAGGAATTTTTGAAGGAAACGCTCAACTAACAGCTCTCCTGCAGAAAAGGCGAGAACGCCGCAACCAGGATTTGGTATTCGGCACCAGCGCTTTGAAAAACGTCCAAGATCAAGGCGTGCAAGATCTGAGGAGCGAGGCGTACATCAGGTACGCCGCAGTGACGAAGACCGCCGCACAACGCCGATATTGGGCGTTTTGCAAAGTCGCCTAGACGCGGCGGAACTGGGCGACGACGACCCCCACCAGCACCAGCGCCATCCCGGAAAAAAAGAGCATCCCCAGGTCCTGCTGGCGGTCCAGCCAGCCGAGGCCGGCCAGAGCGGCGGTCAGCAGCGCCGTGGCCGGCGGCTGGGCGTTGGTGCAGATGGCCACCTCCACCGAACGCAGGGCTTGCAGCAGACGGTTCCAGAGCAGCATCATGACCACGCTGGAGATCACCGCCAGCCAGGCCAGGGACAGCCAGGCCCGGGCCGGTATGCGCTCCACGGGCAGCCTTGCCAGGTCCGGACCGGCGATGGGCAGCATCAGCAAGGCCCCGATGATCAGGCTCCAGGCGGTGACCACGCGGGGGTCGTGCCGCTGACAGACGGCACGGGCCGCGATGGTGTAGAACGACCAGCTCAAGACAGCTCCCAGGATCCAGAAATCCCCGGTGCGGATCCGCTCGAATACGGCCCCCTGCTCCCAGGGACGCAGAATCAGAACGACGCCGGCCAGGGCCAGCAGAACGCCCGCCATTTTGGTCCGGGGCGGTCTGCGCTGCAGCCGCAAACTGTCCAGAATCAGCACCACCAGGGGGGTCAAGGCATAGAGCAGCGCCGGGTGGCTGGGAACGGTGTATTGCAGGCCGCGCAGGAAGCAGTATTGGTTGAGGGGCACCAGAAGCACCCCGAGCCCGATGAGATGGCCCCAGTCCCTAATCCCAAAGCGCGGTCGGGGGATCGCCGTGCCGGTCAGCGCAAGCAGCAGGACGGCCGCCCCCAGGGCCCGCAGCAGGGTCAGCACCTCGGGATCGGCAAAGCCCACCGCGGCCGCCTGGCCCAGAATGTAAGTGGCCGACGCAAAGCCCACGTGCAGGGCCATGAGACCGTAGAGCACGACGGACGGCAGATCGCCTGCGGCCGGAGCGGCGGCCGCCAGGCATCCAGCGCCCGCAGGCGGCTCCTTCGGCTTCACGGCGTCTCCGGCAGGTCACGCTGCGGCGCACGCGGGCCCGGTTCCCGCACCATGAGGATCACCGCCGCCAGGATCAGGACGCTGCCGATATAACCGGCCGGGGCGAAGACTTCCCCCCACCAGACAAAGGCCACCACGGCCGCCACCACGGGTTCCAGGGTGGCGGCGATGGACGCCCGCCCGGCTTCGAGATGCTTCAAACCGGCATAATAGCAATGGTAGGCCCCGTAGGTGGACAGCACGGCCACCCACAACAGGGCCCACCAGGCCGTCCAGGATTTGGGGGCGAAATCGCACCAGGGCGCCAGGCAGGCCGCCCCCATGGGCAGGATGTAGAAGAAAACCGTCTCGGCTGGATACTTGCCGCCGAAGTACTTGCCGAAAATATAGTAGAGCGAGTAGCAGAAGCCGGCCACCAGGCCGAACGCGACGGCGCTCGCCATGCGGCCGGAGGCCGCCGCGATGCTGGCCCCCGATCCCAGGGACACCAGGCTCACGCCGGCCAGGGTCAAGGCCAGGGCGGTCCACTTGACCGGCGTCATGCGCTCCTTGAAAAAAAGACCGGCCATGAGGGCCACCCAGGCCGGCGCCGTATAGAGCAAAACGGCCGCCAGGGCCGCCCCGCCCTGCTGTACGGCCAACTGGTAGCTCCCGTAGAAAAGGAATATGCCGGTCAGGCTGAACAGGGCCAAGGCGGGCAGGTCGGCGGGCGCCACCTTGACCCTGCGTTGCACCACGGCTTGGGATCCGAAGCACAGCCACGCCAGGACCGCCCGCCAGAAGGCCACTTCCAGCGGTGCAAGCCCCTCCTGAAAGGCCAGCCTGGCGAAGGGCCCGATCAGGCCCCAGAGGGCCGCCGCGGCGAAAATATATAGGTAGCCTTGCATGGGGCAAGTTCCAGCGCAACCCGGCGGATGGGAGGGGTTTGAGGCACCCGCCTCGGCAAATCTCGGCTCAGACGGTAAATACCGCCAGCAGACCCTTGCGGGCGTTGACATTCTGGATGGTCACCTCGATCACCTGTTCGGGCTTCAAGGTCTGGCCACCGGATACCGGCATATCGCATTCCACCATATAGTCCGTCAAGAGCACCTGATAGCCGTTGCGCCGCCGCTGCAAGACAATGGCCTCCGCCTGATCCCCCACGCACTGCTCGAGATAGCGCAGCAGCCAGTATTGGTGCCGGTGGTGCTGGACGCGGGATACGGCGGCCATGGGTTGCTCGAGAAGCTGCAGCAGGCTGGCGATCTCTTTCACCGTGTAGGGATCCTCTAGCCCTAAGGCGGCCCGGATCTGGCGCTGGGTGATCAGATCGAAATATTTGCGGATGGGGCTCGTGGCCGTGATGTAGGCGTCCAGGCCCAGACCGGAATGGCGCGCGGCGGCGGTATCCAGCACGAAGCGGTTCAGACGCCGCCGCTGCATCCAGTTCTGGAAGAGGTTGCCCTCGTTGCGCTTGTAGAGCCGTTCCTTGGGTTCGGGCTGGGTGCGGAAAATGGCCGGCAGGCCGTTGTCGCGCAGAAAACGGGCCATGATCCAGTTGGCCATGATCATGAGTTCGGAAACCAGCATGCGCGCCGGGCTCTCCCGGTTCAAGCGGCTGAGGTTCACCTCACCGCTTTCGTCGATCCAGACGTTGACATCCGGCAGGGTAATCTGCACGGCCCCCTGGTCCAGCCGGAACTCCCGGAAGGCCTCCGCGATGCGCCGAAGGTGGACGATATCCGCATCCTCGTCGGCGGAGAGGTTCACATCGTAGTAGGTGCGCTGGTGGCGCACCCGAATCAGGCTGGCGCAGATATCGTAGGAGACCACGGCGCCGAAGGGATTGACCTTGATGAAGGTCGAGATGGCCGGCCGCACCTCACCGGCCTTGAGACTGCAGACCCCTTCCGCCAGAAGGGGGGGCAGCATCGGGATCCGATGATCCGGCATGTAGATGGAACTGCCCCGTGCGAGCGCCTCTTGATCGATGGCATCGCCCCGTTTGACATGGTGGGCCACGTCGACGATATGGACTCCGATCAGGTAGGCATCCCCCAAGTCCTGGATGCTCAGGGCGTCGTCGTAATCGAGGGTCGACTGCCCGTCGATGGTCATCATGGGCAAATCGGTCAAGTCCCGCCGCGGACCGTCGGCTTCCAACCGTCCGGCCTGGGCGGCGATGCGATCGGCGGCCGCCTGCACCTCGGCGGGAAACGCTTCCGGAATTCCTTCCCGGATCAACTCGAGGTTCGCGTCCTGATCCAGGATCCCCAGACGAACCAGCCACGGAAAGAGATCCTCGGGCTGTTCCACGCGGCAGACCGCGGCCATCGCCCGGCCGATGTCGTGCAGCGGACTGTCTTTGCCGAAAATGCAGTAGGATTTCAAAATGGCGGCAAATTCCGCCGCCGGCCCGCCGTTGCGGGCCGCCTTGGCGTGGGCCGGATCGACCAGGGCCCGGCGCAGCCACTCGCTACCCTCCTGGATGAGCATGCGGCGCCGGGCATCCTCCTGCTCCCGGGCGATGAGCTGGGCCACATGGTTTTCCGAATGGGGGAAGAATTCGTCGTTTTTGAACTTGAAATAACGCCGGTTTTCAAAAAACGCCCGGATCACGGCCGATTCGTGATCGCTGGAGGGGCTTTCCGGAAAACAAAAGGCCGTCATGGTTCCCAGGTCGATCCATTCCTGCTCGGTGTTGAGGACTTCCCACAACTCCCGGATATCGACCTCCCGCATCAATGCATGACGCCGGGTGGCCAGACGCTTGAGCGTATCGACGATCCGCTCCCGTCCCAGCGAAAGGTCCAGGCGGGCCGAACTCTGGTGCGAGAGGCGATTGGGCGGAAGACTGACCTCCCGGGCATTCTCGGTGAGCAGCCGCAGGCGCTGTTGTTTCGCCTCGAGCACCACCGCGCAGAGGATGCGCTGTTTATCGATATATTCCACTACAAAACCGGATTCCATAACCTTTTAAATTATCAATGGGGCCAAACAAAGTCAATCCGCAGCATCGTCCTAGGCGTAAAAAAATTTTATTGATTTCATGGAGTTCCAATTACCTCCGCTTCGCCCGGGGCCTCGCCGGACGGCCTTTCGATTGACCCTGGCCCAAAAGGGTCTTAAATTGCCTGGCTGGTGCCCGTCCAGAAAGGGAAAAGGAATCTTGAAGTCCCTCGAATTGATCAAGCCCATCATTATCGAGAACCGCTTTCGCATCGTCATCGGCCTGATCAGTCTGATCATCGTCGACGTTCTGCAACTGATCATCCCCCGCATCATCAAAACCGCCGTCGACAGCCTGACCCTCTATGAAGCCTCCTGGAACAGTCTGCTGCGCCAGGCGCTGCTCATCGTGGCCGTGGCAGCATTCATCGGGGGCTTCCGCTACATCTGGCGGCGCTGTCTTCTGGGCACCTCGCGACATGTGGAGGAAACCCTCCGCAATCAACTCTTCGGCCATCTGCAAACCCTTTCGGCCCGCTTTTTCGACACCGCCGCCACCGGCGACCTCATGGCCCACGCCACCAACGACATCAACCAGGTGCGCATGGCCACCGGCATGGGCATGGTGGCCCTGAACGACGCCATCGTCCTGGGGACAGCGGCCATCGGTTTCATGCTCTATATCAATGTTCAGTTGACCCTTCTCGTGCTCATCCCGGCCCCCTTGATCGTTCTGGGAACCCGCTATTTCAGCCGCAAGATGCACAGCCGCTACCAGACCGTCCAGCAATCGTTCGCGGCCTTGACCGAGGTCGTCCGGGAACGGGTGGCCGGGATCAAGGTGGTCAAGGCTTACGGATGGGAAAAGGCCTCGACCAAGGCGTTGGAGCGGGCGTCCCGCGGCTACGTCGGGGAGAACCTGGCCCTGGTGCGCATCACCGGTGCCTTCATGCCCATGATGGTGCTGCTCACCAATCTGAGCATGGTCATCGTCATCGCCGTGGGCGGCCGGAAGACCATACTGCTGAACATCACCCCCGGCGAGTTCGTGGCCTTCATCAGCTACCTCGGTCTCCTCACCTGGCCCATGATGGCCATGGGCTGGGTGACCAATCTGATCCAGCGCGGCAGGGCCTCCCTCCAGCGTTTGAACACCATCCTGGAAACCCGGCCTCTCGTAGCGGAACGCGCCGACGCGCTCCATCGGATCCGCCCCCCCTGCACCCTGGCCTTCGAGGGGGTCGCTTTTCGCTATCGCGAGGAGAGCGGCGCGCCGGGCCCCCCGGTCCTCCAGGACATCGATTTCAGCGTCGCGCCGGGGGAGACCATCGGCATCGTCGGCCCCCCGGGCGCCGGCAAGACCACCCTGCTCAATCTCATCCCCCGCCTCTACGACCCTTCGAGCGGCCGGATTCTCTTGAACGGCATCGATTTGGCCGACTACACCCTCGATGCCTTGCGCGGCGTCATGGCGCTGGTGCCCCAGGAACCCTTTTTGTTCGCCGGCACCATCCGGGACAACATCACCCTCGGTCGTACGGTTTCCGGCAGCCGCCTCGATACCGTCCTGGACCAGGCCGCCCTGAGCGAAACCATGGCGGCTTTCCCCCGGGGTCTCGACACGCTCGTCGGCGAAAAGGGCGTCGTGCTCTCCGGCGGTCAGAAGCAGCGCATCGCCCTGGCCCGTGCCCTGGTGGTGGAAACGCCCCTGCTGCTGCTGGACGATCCCATCAGCCAGGTGGACATGGCCACCGGCCGGCGCCTGATCGGCACCCTGGAAGCGCTCCGGGAGGACCGCGCGCTGCTGATCACCTCCCATCGCCTCTCGGCCCTGCGCCGGGCCGACCGGATCATGGTCCTCGAGCGCGGCCGCATTGCCGCCATGGGCTCCCACGAGCACCTGGTCCGCGAGAGCGGCTACTACGCCGAAACCGTCCAAATGCAGGCCGTCGCGGAGGCCCTCGATGCAGCATGATCTGGGCTACTTCGAGGAAGGGCAGCTCGACCGTCGCCGGGATCTCAGCCTGCTCGGGCGCCTGCTGCCTTTTCTGGCACCCTACCGGGCCGTGCTGGCCGTCTCCATGGGGCTGGTGGTCCTGTTGACCTTGATCGACCTGACCCTGCCCTATCTGACCAAGATCGCCATCGACCGCTATATCGTGCCCCAGCAGACCATAGCGACACCCGGGGGCGAAGATACCCATTGGCTCGCCCTGCCCGAAGACCATCCCGGCCTGGCCGGGCTGCGGGAACGCTATCCGGACCGGCTTGAGCGCCGGGAGGGGGGCTGGGCCATACGTTACGACGATTTTGCCGATCTGCCCCCTGACGAACGGCAGCGCCTGCGCCGGCCGCACATAAACGGTCTCCTGCTGATCGCCGGCGCCTATTTGCTGCTCGTCCTGATGGATTTCGTTCTGAATTTCATCCAGCGGATCGCCATGGAAAAGGCCGGCAACCTGGTCATGCACGATCTGCGCATGACCCTTTTCGACCGCATGCAGCGGCTCTCCATGACCTTCTTCACCCGCAATCCGGTGGGACGTCTGGTGACCCGGGTCACCAACGACGTGCAGAACATGCACGAACTGTTCACCTCGGTCCTTTCCATGCTGTTCAAGGACATTTTCCTGCTGATCGGCATCGGCGTTGTCCTGCTGACCATGAACTGGCGGCTGGCCCTGACGGCCTTCACCGTCCTGCCCCTGGTGGCGCTTTCCTCATGGTGGTTCTCCCGCCGGGTACGCGACGTGTTCCGGCGACTGCGCATCAAGGTGGCCGAGATCAACACCCTCTTTGCGGAAACCATCGGGGGGATACGGGTCCTTCAGGTCTTTCGGCGGGAAGCCGACAACGCCCGGCGCTTCCGGCGCGTCAACCACGAAAATTTTGACGCCGGCATGGAACAGATTCACATCCTGGCCATTTTCATGCCCCTGGTGGAGGTGTTGGGCGTGATTACCGTGGCCATCGTCATTCTCTACGGCGGCGGCCGCATTCTGTCCGGCGAAATGACCCTGGGCGTTCTGGTGGCCTTCATTTCCTATCTGCGCATGTTTTTTCGCCCGATCCGCGATCTTTCCGAAAAATACAACATCCTCCAGAATGCCCTGGCCTCGGCCGAACGCATTTTTATGGTCATGGACAGCCGCGAAACCCTTCCCCGGCCGCCCGGCGGTGAGCCAAGGCCAACGAATGACGACGCGCCCCTGACCCGCATCGTCTTCGACCGGGTCTCCTTCAGCTACATTTCGGGAGAACCGGTGCTGCGGGAGGTCTCCTTCGAGGTGCACGCGGGCAGCACCACGGCGCTGGTCGGCCCCACCGGTTCCGGCAAGACGACCCTGACCCAGCTCCTGACGCGCTTTCACCTGCCCGACGCCGGTTCCATCCGCATCAACGGCCGCGACATCCGGGAATGGCCGCCCGGGACCCTACGCCGGCGGATGGCCCTGGTCATGCAGGACCCCTTTCTCTTTTCCGGATCCATCCGGGACAATATCCTCCCCACCGGCCGCGGGGACTCCGACGACGCTATTCGCCGGATCCTGGCCGAAGCCAACTGCCTGGACATTGTCGACAATCTGCCCCGGGGACTGGACACGCCCCTTGCGGAAGGCGGGGCCTCCCTTTCCAGCGGCGAACGCCAGCTGCTGTCCATCGCGCGCGCTTTTGCCCGCCGGCCGGACATTATCATCCTGGACGAAGCCACCTCCTACGTGGATTCGGAAACCGAAACCCGTGTCCAGGACGCCCTCAAACGGCTGACCCGGGGACGCACCACCTTTCTGGTGGCCCACCGCCTCTCCACCGTGCGGCAGGCCGACACGATCCTGGTCCTCCACCAGGGGGAACTGATCGAAGCGGGCAGCCACGCCGACCTCATGCGCCGCGAGGGTTTTTACTACCGCCTGCAGCGCTTGCAGGGCTGACACCGCCGGAGAAGGCCCTCGCCATCTGGCCGGACTGCGCCCGCGCGGCCCGCCATCATTTATCCTTGCCAAAAAAGCACAGCAATGCTACATGTTCGGCGTTCTTTTCGAATGGCGGGTTTGCCCATGGAGATCCCTGCGCTAGACCCCCATCACCCGATAGTCCTTCCTGCTTTTCGAGGCTCATTAGGCAACCAGCGTTAGCCCGTTCGCATGTGTTGTCCGTTTGTTCCAACAATTTAACCAAGGAGGAGAGGATCAATGGCTTACGATGCGGTTAATATGGCAGACTGGCAGATCTCAGAGGCGGCGGAGAAAAACATGCCCACGCCCGATGAATGGCGCGAAAAACTCGGCCTGCAGCCGGAAGAAATGCTGCCCATGGGAAGGCTCGCCAAACTCGACTTCCTGAAAATCATCGATCGCCTCAAAGACAAACCCGACGGCAAATACATCGAAGTGACCGCCATTACGCCGACGCCCCTGGGAGAGGGCAAGAGCACCACCTCCTGCGGTCTCATGGAAGGCCTCGGCAAACGCGGCGTGAACGTGGGCGGGGCCTTGCGCCAGCCCTCCGGTGGACCGACCATGAACGTCAAGGGCACCGCCGCCGGCGGCGGGAACTCCCTCTTGATCCCCATGACGGAATTCTCCCTGGGCCTCACCGGCGACATCAACGACATCATGAACGGCCACAACCTGGCCATGGTGG
>CAYMQN010000058.1:0-4573 GCA_964392545.1 uncultured Desulfobacteraceae bacterium | reverse complement strand
CAGGCCCTGCGCAACATCGTCATCGGCCTCGGTGGTCGTTTCGACGGCTTCACCATGCAGTCCAGGTTCGGCATCGCCGTGGGCTCCGAGCTAATGGCCATCCTGGCCGTGGCCAACGACCTGGCCGACCTCAAGGAGCGCCTGAACAAGATCACGGTGGCTTTCGACAAAAGCGGCAAGGCGGTCACCACCGGCGATCTCGAAGTGGGCAACGCCATGACGGCCTTCATGCGCAACACCATCAACCCCACCCTGATGTGCACCGCCGAATACAACCCCTGCATGGTGCACGCCGGGCCGTTCGCCAACATCGCCGTGGGCCAGAGCTCCATCATCGCCGACCGCGTGGGCCTCAAGCTGTTCGACTACCACGTCACCGAATCGGGCTTCGCCGCCGACATCGGTTTCGAGAAGTTCTGGAACGTGAAATGCCGCTTCTCCGGCCTCAAGCCCCACGTCTCGGTCCTGACCTCCACCATCCGGGCCCTCAAGATGCACGGCGGCGGCCCCAAGGTCGTGGCGGGCAAGGCCCTGCCGGACGAGTACACTAAAGAAAATCTCGAGCTGGTGGAAAAGGGCTGCGAGAACATGGTCCACATGATCAACGTGATCCGCAAGTCCGGCATCAACCCGGTGGTCTGCATCAACCGCTTCTACACCGACACGGATGCCGAATGCGCCGTGGTCCGCAAGGCCGCCGAGGCGGCCGGCGCGCGCTGCGCCGAGTCCAAGCACTGGGAAAAGGGCGGCGACGGCGCCCTGGAATTCGCCGATGCCGTCATCGACGCCTGCAACGAGAAAAACGACTTCGACTTCCTCTATCCGCTGGAGATGAAGCTGCGCGACCGGGTCGACAAGATCGCCCGGGAAGTCTACGGCGCCGACGGTGTCGACTGGTCCGCGGAGGCCGAGACCAAGGCCAAGATGCTCGAAGACGATCCCTATTACGCCGACTTCGCCACCATGATGGTCAAAACCCACTTGAGCCTGTCCCACGACCCGGTTCGCAAGGGCGTGCCCAAGGGCTGGCGCCTGCCGATCCGCGACGTGCTCATCTACTCCGGCGCCAAGTTCCTCTGCCCCTGCGCCGGCACCATCAGCCTGATGCCCGGCACGAGTTCCAACCCGGCCTTCCGCCGCATCGACGTAGACCCCGATACCGGCAAGGTCACGGGGCTGTTCTAAAACCCTGCGAACGCGGCTGCTCCGGTGCTCTGCCGGGGCAGCCCCAGATGTCTGTCATGGCCCGGTTTCAATGCCGGGCCTTTTCTTTTGGGACCCCGTCCGGCGAGGCGGTGGCCGTCAGCCGCGGAACGACACTCCTGAACGAACTGATGATGAGGGGCGCTATCGGGAAGAAGGCAAACGCATGACTTCATCGCTCACCCCCTTGAAACTCGATCTTGCCCGCCACTGCATCGAAACGGAGGTGCGCAGGCTTCACGAACGCTGCATCCGCGACTACTTCAAACAGCCCGAAGACCGACCCCGCCTCGAAGCCACCATCGATCTCCTCCTCGAAGCCCTGGAAACGTTCGATTTCCCGGCCCTGCGCGCCTGCCATCCCGCACTGGCCGGTCAAAACGAGCACCGCGTAGCCCTCGATCGCGATACGCAGGGCAATCTCAGGATCCTGGTCGACGGCCAGCCCCTCCCGGATCTGCCCTTAAAATAAAACCGCCGCCGGTCGTCGGAAGACCACCGGCGGCGGTTAACCTCAGAGATCATTGCGCCGGCCCGAATATATCCGGACGCTGTCATTCCGGCGGAAGCCGGAATCTTTTCCACACCGATCGCGGTTAGCAAGAAGATCCCGGCTTCCGCCGGGATGACGGGTATGGACTATTTTTGCCACATTGATAAAGGGCGGGCGCGCATTTCGGCCGCAGGAATACATCGGTATTGCGAAGACTGAAAACGCGCGTCCAACGCCGATATGGTGTCAAGGCACTTTTTCGAGGTCGCTGCTAGGCTTTGCTTTGCTCCTCGTCCCGCAACACCCGCCGCAGCACCTTGCCCACGTTGGAAGTGGGGATCTCGTCGCGGAACTCGATCAGCTTGGGGCGCTTGTAGCCGGCCATGTTCTCCTTGCAGAAGGCCCGGATTTCTTCTTCGGTGCAGCTTTCGCCTTCCCGGACCTTGATGAAGGCCTTGACGAGCTCGCCGCTCTTGGCATCCGGCACCCCCACCACGGCGGCCAGTTCCACCTTGGGGTGGGTGAAGAGGATGTCTTCCACCTCCCGGGGGTAGACATTGAAGCCGCCCACCAGGATCATGTCCTTCTTGCGGTCGGTGATGACGATGTAGCCGTCCTCGTCCACGTGGCCGATGTCCCCGGTCAGGAAATAGCGCCGGCCGTCGATCTCCCGGAAGACGGCCTCGGTCTCGGCCGGCCGGTTCCAGTAGCCCTTCATGACCTGGGGGCCGCAGACGGCCACCTCACCGTCTTCCCCCCGGGGGACTTCGGTTTCGCTGGTTTCGACATTGAGAATCTTGATGTCGGTGCCGGGCATGGGAAAACCGATGGATCCGATCTTGCGGATTTCCCGAAAGGTCGGGTTGGAGGTGGCCACGGGAGCCGTCTCGCTAAGACCGTAGCCCTCGAAAATGACCGCACCGGTCTTTTCCTCGAACTGCTTGCAGACTTCCGGCGGCAGGGGCGCGCCACCAGAAAAGCAGCCCATCAGCGAGGTGAGATCATACTGATCGAGCAGCGGGTGGTTGGTGAAGGCCACAAAAATGGTCGGTACGGCCGGCATCAGGGTGGGTTTCTGCTTTTGCACGATCTTCAAGACCTCGGTGAAGGGCGGATCGCCGGCCCGGGGATCCGGCACGCAGATCAAGCGACTGCCGCTTGCACAGGCCGAGAGCATGGCAACCGTCATGCCGAAACTGTGATACCAGGGCAATACCCCGAGATAGCAGTGATAACCGCCGGGGCGAATCCCTTCGCGCAGGCCGGGCTTGTCCGGATATTCAAATTTGGCCCAGGCATCCAGGGCGCGCAGATCGTAGAAAAAATTGGAATGGGTCAGGGCCGCCCCCTTGGGAACCCCCGTGGTCCCGCCGGTGTAGATGATCAGCGCCAGGTCCTCGGCCGGCTCGATGCTGACCTTGGGCGGCGTCGGCTGGGCGCTGCCCACCACATCGTCGAACATGAGGTGACCGGGGGCGTGGTTGTCGGCCTTGGGGATCTTGCCCAGCAGACCGCCCAAAAACCCCTTTAAAGGCGGCAGATAGGATTTCACATTGCAGATCACCACGGTTTCCACACCGGTGCCCTGAACGGCCTTGACCGTGGTGGGGTAGAACTGGGGATGATCCATGCAGAAGAGGGCCTTGGCCCCGGCGTCGTTGAGCTGGTAATTGAGTTCCGCGGGCGTGTAGAGCGGATTGCAGGTCACACAGACCGCCCCGGCCTTCAGGATGCCGAAGTAGATGGCCGGATAGTGGGGCAGGTTGGGCAGAAAAATGGCCACCCGGTCGCCCTTGCGAACGCCCTTGCTGTGGAGAAAATAGGCGATGCGGTCCGCCGTGTCCTTGACCTGGGCGTAGGTGCGGGTGGCGTCGTTGAAAACCGTGTACACCTGGTTGGGGTAGTCCCGGGCCGCTTCGTCCAGCAGATCGAAAAGGGGCTTGTCATAGTCGGCAACATCGTGGGGAACACCGTCGGGCCAGTTCGGCGTGGGCCAGGGGGCTTGGGTCATCGCATCCTCTCCTGTGGGTTGGGGTTATGTGAGAAGCGTACGGCTATCAATGGTATCGACGGTCTCCGTGCAGGCCGCCCAGTCGATAGGAAGCTCGATGGTCGAATCCCCGTCAAAAATTCCGATGCCGGCAGGCGTCTGGCGTCCACCGGGTGTTCAGCATATCCCAAAAGGAAAGAAACATACCGTTTTCTTTTCAAAAAATGCCTGAAATGTCAAGTTAAATGCTTCTGTTCAGAGGAAGCCCCGGGGACCTCGGAATAGGTCAGCGCCCGCTCGGGGAGCCGATGTCGATCAGGCCGTTGGAGAAGTCAGATCATTGTCTCCAGCTCCGGGGCGATCTCCCAACGCCGCGTTCCTTGTCGCGCGGGCATCAAATACGGCAGAGCTTCTCCGCGGCCGCTTCCAACGTTGCCTCGTTTTTGGCGAAACAGAACCGCAACACCCGGTGATCGTCTCCGCCGTGGTAAAACACCGAAGGTGGAATAGCGGCCACCCCGGTCTCGGTGGTCAGGCGGCGGGCAAAAACCGTATCGGGTTCGTCGCTCACAGCCGCATAGTCGACCATCAGAAAATAGGTGCCCTCGCAGGGCAGGGGACGGAACCGTGACGGGGCGAGACAGCGCAGGAAAACATCTCGCTTCTGCTGGTAGAATGCCGCCAGTTCGAGATGGTCGGCGCTGGATCGCATATAATCGGCCAGGGCCAGCTGAATAGGGGTGGTGGCGGCGAAGGTGAGATATTGATGCACTTTGCGCAGTTCGGTGGTGAGCTCTCTCGGTGCCAGGCAGTAGCCGATCTTCCACCCGGTGGCATGGTAGGTCTTGCCAAAGGAACTGACCACGAAGCTGCGCCGACGCAGCTCC
>CAYMQN010000057.1:0-17661 GCA_964392545.1 uncultured Desulfobacteraceae bacterium | reverse complement strand
ACTCGATACAACCCTTATCGAGAAAACCAAGGGGTTTCTCGATCCCGAGGAGGGCCGCAAGCTCTACGAGATCGCCCGTGCGGCCAGCCGGCTGGGGCCCTGCCTGGAGATCGGGAGCTACTGCGGCAAGTCGGCGCTCTATCTGGGGGCCGGATGTCGGGCCGGCGGTGCCGTGCTCTTCTCCATCGACCACCACCGGGGCAGCGAGGAGCAGCAGCCCGGGCAAGCCTACTGCGATCTGGACCTCCTCGATGCCGAAAGGGGCGGCATCGATACCTTCCCCTTTTTGCGCCGCAGCCTGGAAGAAGCCGGCCTCGACGATACGGTGGTGCCCATCGTGAGCCGCTCGGAGATCGTCGCCCGTGGCTGGGCCACGCCGCTGGGTCTGGTGTTCATCGACGGCGGCCACACCTTCGAGGCGGCCGTGGCCGACTACCAGGCCTGGGCCGGCCACATCCTGCCGGGGGGCTACCTTTTGATCCACGACATCTTCTTCGATCCGGCCGAGGGAGGGCAGGCCCCGCGCCACATCTACGAACTGGCCCTGGATTCGGACCGCTTCACCGACCTCGGGGTTTTCAAGACCCTGGCCGTTTTGCAGCGACAGGGCGCCCTTGCCGGACGCGCCGGCGCGTCGTAACCGCGCCAGGGCTTTTGCCGCAGCACTTTCCAAGATGCCGTCTTGGCAGGCGTTCTGCTTGTTGTGCCCGGGGCGAAATGGTCTGCTTTTCGTTCGACCGCCGCCGGAGGCGCCGCTTCTCAGCGCGGTTTGGAGAAATACAGGACCAGGCTCTTGCCCAGCAGCGGGTTGAGCAGGCGGTCGAGCTGACGGGTCGGCCACGGATGCTGGAGGATGTCCCAGGTGAGCAAGCGGTGGTAAAGGTTGACGGCCGTCGAATCCTCGCGGGTCGGTCCCACCAGGCATTTGAGCCACCAGAAAGGGCTGTGCAGGCTGTGGGCGTAATGGGTGCGGCGCAGGGTGAGGCCGGTGGCGACGACCATATGGATCAGGGCCTTTTTGCGGTAGATGCGGACATGCCCCTGGTTGGCCTGGTGGTATTCCCGTGAGAGGGCCCAGCAGATGCGTTCGGGGAAATAGCGCGGGACGCTGATCACCAGGTGGCCGTCGGGCTTGAGAACCCGCACGAGCTCGTCCAGGGCCCGGTGGTGGTCGGGAATGTGCTCCATGACCTCGCTGCAGACCACGGCATGAAAACAGGCTGCGGGGAAGGGCAGGGCGCAGACGTCGGCGGCGGCAAGGCTCCAGCGGCCGCCACCGTGTTCCCCCAGGCGGTCGTGAAATTCGAGACGCTCACGGGCCTTGAGCAGATCGGGCCGGTCGCGATCCGCGCCCACGGCCACGACACCCGGCAGGCGATAGGCTTCGCAGGTATGCCGACCGCTGCCGCAGCCGATGTCGAGAACGCGCTGGCCCGGCCGGAGGCCGAGGCGGTTAAGATCGGCGGTAATCATCGATCACCTCCCGGTAGGCGGCAACGGTCTTCTCGGCGGCCCGCCGCCAGGTGAAGTGGGCGTGAACCCGCGTATAGCCCATTCGGCCGAGTGCCGCGGCTTTGGCGGGGTGGTCGAGCAGGTCCTCGATGGCCCCGGCCAGGGCCGCGGCATTTTGCGGCGGAACGAGCAGACCGGCATCGCCCACCACCTCGGGCAGGGCCCCACCGGTCGTAGCGATCACCGGCAGGCCGCAGGCCATGGCTTCGCCAGCCGGCAGACCGAACCCCTCGTACACCGAGGGTACCACGGCCATGCCGGCCCGGGCGTACTCCTGGACGAAGATGGCGTCGCTGATGCGGCCGGTAAACGTCACGTGCGAAGCGAGGTTCAGTTCCCGGACACGGCGGGCAATGACGCCGCGGGGCTTGGGCCGTCCGATGACGACCAGGTGAATCGGCCGGCGCCGACGGATGTCGGCCACAGCCTCCAGCAGATAGGTCAGGCCCTTGAGGGGGGTGTCGGCGCTGTTGGTCACGATGACCCGGCCGGGTTCCCGGGAAACGCCGGGAAGAGGACGAAATATCGCCGTGTTGATGCCGTTGGGGACGATGCGGAAGCGTTCCGGGTGAACACCGAAATCCCTTCCGATGTCCTCCCGGGCGCATCGGGATACGGTCAACAACAGCGGCAGGGTGCGCGCGACGCGTTTCTGCATGCCCAGAAAAGAGTGCCAGCGCAGTTCCTTCAATTTGCGCCAGAAGGCCTTTTCGGCCTGCACGGCGATTTTGAGATCCACCGTAATGGGATGGTGAATGGTGGCCAGGGTGGGGATCCGTCGGCTGACGGCCCACAGGCCGTAGGAGAGGCTCTGGTTGTCGTGGACCACGTCGAAGCGTCGGCCATGGCGTTGCAGAAAACGATAGGTCTGCAGACCGAACAGGAACGGTTCGGGAAACCCCATGGTGGAAACGTTGAGCCACTCGTAGAGATTGACCGGGCGGGTGAGTTCGTTAAGCCTCGGCAGCCGGAAGGGATCGTCCGGGTTGTAGAGATCCAGGGAGGCCACCCGGTGAACCGCGATGTCGGCGTCCAACCGGGGATCGGGGGGGCCGGAAAGCACTTCCACATGGTGCCCGAGATCGCGCAGACTCCGGCTCAACTGTTTGAGATAAACCCCTTGTCCGCCGCAATGGGGGTTGCTGCGGTAGGAAAGAAGGCAGATACGAAGCGGTCGATCCATGCTCATCCGGTTCTAAAAGCCGCAGGGCTTGTGTCGATACTAAAAATGAGCCGGCAGAGTAGCGCCATGCAAGGATCCGGTCAAGCCCTTTCTGGACGCCGGTCGTCGCCGCATTGGGACGTTGAATCCGTCCGCCGGGAGCGTTATGATGCGTGCAACCGGCGGCGGGTCGGGCCGCCACAGCGCTTGACAAATGTCCCATGATGTGAAAATTTTTACCGGATTACAGATAGTTATTAAAAGATGGAACGATCGGCGGATCTTTCACGAACCGCTGTACGCCACCGGTCGCGAAACGGGGTAGAGTGCCAGGATGGAAACCGAACGACCGAAGGAAACCCTTCTCTTCGTGGATGATGAAGAGAACATTCTCGATATCGCCAGCGAATATTTCGAGTTCAAAGGCTTCGCGGTTCTTACGGCGCGCAACGGAAGGGAAGCCATTGGCGTGCTGGAGACCCAGCGGGTGGACTGCTGCTTCACCGACATCAACATGCCCGAAATGGACGGACTGGCCCTGGCCGAGCACATCCATAACACCGACAATACCATCCCGGTGATCGTGATGACCGGCTATCCCTCCCTGGACAACACCATTGCCACCCTCAAAAACGGGGTGGTCGATTTCCTGATCAAACCGGTCAACCTGGAGCAGATGGAGCTGGCCGTGCGGCGGGTGCTGCGCCAGCGGCGCCTGTTTGTGGAAAATATCCTTCTGCACAAAGAAGTCGCGCAGAAGGCGCGTCTTGAAAAGCTCAACCGCGAGCTGGTCCACAAAGTCGAGGAACTCAATCTGATCAACCGCATCATGAGCGATTTTGCGGCCATCGGATCGACCACGGATATCTTCAAGCGGGTGGTGGACATGACCCTTGAAGTGGCCCACGCCGACTGGGCCCAGTTTCTGGTCATGAACGAACATGTGGACCAACCCTTTCAGGTGGTTTCTGCCGTCAAAAACCGGGAGGGTGCCGCCGCGGTGGGCCTTCCCCTGTCGCTTGTGACGGATGTCGCCGGAGATGCGCTGCCGCTTCTGGTGGAGGATACTTCCACAACCGAAGGGCTGCCTCCGGAAATTGGTTCGGCGCTTTTGGTCCCCATGAAAATCCGCCAGAAGGTTTTCGGCGTGCTCACGGCCGCCGTGGGCGATGGTGCGGCCCCTTTTTCGGAGAAAGATCTCTATTACCTCTCCTACATCGCCCTTAATGCGGCCCATGCCATCGAAAACCTGGCCCTTTACGAAAATATCTACCAGAATTTGTTTTCGACCCTCTACGCCTTCGTCAATGCCCTGGAGGCGCGGGATCCCTACACGCAGCAGCATTCGGAGCGGGTGGCGCGTCTGGCCATGCTTATCGGCCGGGAGGTGCAGTGCACGCCGGAGGAGCTGGATATCCTGCATTTTTCCGGCCACCTGCACGATATCGGAAAAATCGGGATCCGGGACGATATTCTTCTCAAAAGCGGAGGGCTGACGGCGGAAGAATACGAAAAGATCAAGGAGCACCCGCAGATCGGCGCCAACATCGTCGGTCAGCTCGGCCTCTGGGATCGTGAAAAAGACATCATTCGCTATCATCACGAGCATTATGACGGCACGGGCTACCCGATGGGCTTGCAAGGCGATGCGATTCCCTTCCTCGCGCGGGTGCTGGCCGTGGCGGACGTGTTCGATGCCATGGCCTCCGGGCGGGCCTACCGCAAGAAGATCGAGGAATCCCTCGTGCTCGACATGATCCGCAAGCGTGCCGGCACGCACTTTGATCCCCAGGTTGTGGCGGTGTTGGTGCGTCTGTACGAAGAAGGGCGGATTGCCGCCGTCGATGGTTAGAAGCCATCTCGAACGAAAATCCAAATTTTGAGTTGGCTGCTGGAAAACCAGCACTCCTCGATCTCGAGCCAAACCTCTGATGGTGCGATGGGGTAGCGTCAAGCGGGCCTCAAAGACGCTTGAGGACCTGACTATGCGCGCCGCGGTCCAGATCGTCCAGGGCAAAGGCCAGGGCGGCTTCGAGCAGGGTGGATTTGTTGCCGATGGCCGCCCCGGCGAGCTTGAGCTCGTGGAATTTACGGTCGAAGCGCGTGATGAGATCCTCGGTCAGGTAGAAGCCGGCCTTTTTTTTAGGCTTGTCGGCCGGCGACGCATCGCCGCCGGTGGCCGAGCGGACCGGATCGACGGGATTGGATTCAAAAAAATCCGGCAGGTCCTTGGGGTCAGGCGTCATTGGTTATCCTCCGTACCAACTGATTGTAATCCATGGCACCGGCGGCATGCCGGCTGTATTCGAAGATGCTCTTGCCGTTGCAGGGCGCCTCGATCAGTCGGACGTTGTAGTGGATGGGTTCGCAGATCTGCTTTTGGAACAATCGGCGCAGGATCTGATAGATCTCGCCGCTATGGCGGGTGCGCCGGTCGAAGAGGGTCGGCAGAACGTATCTGAGTTGCAGGTCCCGGTTCATGCGTTGGGCCGACATGAGATAACCGAAAAAGGTTTTCAACCCTTCCAGGGCCGGCCCCTGCAAGGCGACCGGGCAGAGGACCTCCCGGGCCGCCATGAGGATGTTGACGCTGAGCACGTCCCAGCCGGGCGCGCCGTCGAAGATCAGGTAGTCCAGGGCGCCGTCACGGGGCACCAGCGCCTTGGCCAGAATGGTCTGGCGGGTGTCCCGGGGCTGCTCGCCCAGCCAGTTTTTGAGTTCCACCAGATGGATCCCGCCGGCCAGCAGCCAAAGGTTGTCCCGGGCCGGGAAGAGGGCTTCCTGCTTGGAAACCGGCCGCCCTTGAAGGTCGCTGCCGGTGACGAATTCGTAGAGACCGTAAGGGGGGGCGACCCCCAGGAATTTAGCGGTCTGGCCCTGGGTATCGCAATCGACGATCAGCACCCGATGGCCGGCCAGGGCCAGGCCATGCGCCAGATTGACGGCCGTGGTTGTTTTACCGACCCCGCCCTTGGCCATTGCAACGGCAATTTTACGCATCCGGTTCAAAATCTCCTTCTTCTTATGTAGAATTCTTCTGTTATACTGTTCATGTGGGTTGTGCAATCTTTTTTTCCCGCCGCCGGTGCGACGCATCCTTGTTCCGTATTCCGGGTTCGCCGCGGAAGCGGCGGCCAAGAGCCATGTTGACATCGGCGGGAATCAAAAATATATAGGTCGGCATTCACCGTCCGCCAATGGCTTCCGACACGGTACGGCCACCCCTTTCCCCAGATCTCCGGGACAGCGTTCTTTATGACGTTCAAACCACGAGCCCGCCCTCCGAAACGTCCGGAAAAGCACTCAGAAACAGCGCCTTCCCTGTCCCGCAGATCCTCTCCGGCGGCTTCTCAGGCGTCCGCCGCGGCCATCACGCCCACCCGTCTGGCGCGCGAACGGGAGGCGTTTCATGTCATCACCGAAGCCGCCGTATCCGACGCCACCCTGCCGGAGATCGCCCGGAAGATCCTCTCCGATCTCCTCGGGGTCCTCGATTTCGACTCGGCGACCCTGCGCCTGTACGATCCCGCAGCGCGCATGCTCCATCTCACGGCCTTTGCCGGCCGACGGGTGCGGGCCATGATGGACAAGTTTCCCTCCCAGCCCATCGACGATCCCCACTTCCTGGGGGCCTACGTGGCCCGGGAGCGGCAGCCGGTTTTCGCACCGGCGATCCAGGAGCACCCCATCGCCTTGACCCATGCCGCGCGGATTCAGGAGCTGGGCCTGGAAGGTGTCATCGCCTACCCCATTGCCGATGGCTTCGGCAACCTGAGGGGCGTCCTGACCCTCAACGCGCGGGACAAACGCCAGATCAAGCCCGGTGAGCGCACCTTTTTCGAAGCCGTGGTCCGCATGTTGGGCACCATCATCGAGCATCGCCAGGCCGTGGATGCATTGAGCGAAAGCGAAGCCGCGTATCGCTCGCTATTCGAAAATGCGCCCGCAGCCCTATGGGTGGAGGATTTCTCAGAGGTCAAGGCCCATTTGGACCGGCTGCAACACAAGCGCATCGGTAATCTGGAGGCCTATTTCAACACCCACCCGGAGGCTGTCGCCGAGTGCGCGGGCAAGGGCAGGATCCTGGATGTCAACCGGCAGACCCTCGAGCTTTTTCAAGCGCCGAGCAAAGAAGCCCTTGTGGCCGGTCTTGCGCGCATCATGACGCCCGGGGCCTGCAAGGTCCTGGCCGGGGAGTTGCGGGCCATCGCCGCCGGCGTCAGGCGCTCGGCCGCCGAGATTGAAAATCGCACCCTGGGGGGTGAAAAACGCCAGCTCGTGATGCAGTGGTTCGTCGCTCCGGGGCACGAAAGCGACTACGGGCGGGTCATTCTATCCTTCCTGGATATCACCGAAACCAGGGAGCTTGAGATCCAGCTGATGCAAGCCCAGAAAATGGAATCCGTCGGCACCCTGGCCGGCGGGATCGCCCATGACTTCAACAACATCATGCAGGCCATCAGTGGCTACACCCAGCTCATGCTCTGGGACCGCCATCCGGACGACCCGGATTATTCCCATCTGCAGGCCATCGAGAAGGCGGCCGAGCGTGCCAGCAAGCTGACCCAGCAGTTGCTGACCTTCAGCCGCAAGGTGCCGAGCACCTTGAAACCAGTGAACCTCAACGCCGAGATCGAAAACGTCCGCAGGATTCTCGAACGTACGATTCCCAAAATGATCCGCATCGAGTGCCGCCTGGCTTCCGAGCTGGCCATGGTCGATGCCGATCGGAGCCAGATTGAACAGGTTTTGATGAATTTGGGCATCAATGCCAGCAGTGCCATGCCGGACGGCGGCCGGCTGGTTTACGAAACGCGCAATGTGGAACTGGATCGCGCTTTTTGCCTGACGCATCTGGATGCCCGCGAGGGACCGCATGTTCTGATCCGCGTGTCGGATACCGGCCACGGTATGGATCCGGCAACCCGACGGAGGATATTCGACCCGTTTTTCACCACACGGCAAATCGGGGAGGGGTTCGGCCTGGGGCTGGCCATCGTTTACGGCGTCGTCAAGAATCATAACGGGCACATTGTCTGCCACAGCGAGCCGGGGAAGGGGGCCTGCTTCAACCTCTATCTGCCGGCGCGGGTCGCGTCGCCCGGGGAGAAGGTGACGCAGCCGGCCCCGGCAGCATCCCAGCCCTCCGGAAGCGAAACAATCCTGCTGGTGGATGACGAGCCTATTATTCTGGATCTGGCGGAAACCATCCTGAAACGCCACGATTACCGGGTGATGCGGGCCGCAAGCGGCGAACAGGCCCTGGAACTGCTGGCTCGGACAAGCGGCCCGGTGGACCTGGTGATCCTGGATTTGAACATGCCCGGCATGGGCGGTCACAACTGTCTGGACATTTTGCAGCGCGATTATCCGGAAGTGCCGGTGCTGCTGGCCAGCGGGTATTCCGCCGAGGGGTCGGTGCATGAAGCGGCGGCGGCCGGTGCCGCCGGATTCATCGCCAAACCCTACCGACTCAAGGAACTCCTGAGGGTCGTGCGCGATATCCTCGATGCCCGGAAAGAGGCATGACGGCGGCCATCAGCTACAAGGATATTTTCAACGCCACGGCCAACGGCGTTCTGGTCACCGACGCCGCCGGATACCTGACCCACATCAACCGCCAGGCCGAGACCATCCTGGGCATCAGCGCCCGGCGCCACATCGGTGACTACGCTTCCGACCTCATGCCGCTCACCGGACCTCGGATCGTGGCCTGCCTGGAAAGCGGACAAGCCAATCTAGGGCAACCGATTCATGGCAAGACCGTGGATCTGGTGCTGTTTATCACCCCGGTCGCCTCGGCCGGCGGCAAGGTCCGCGGGGCCGTCTGTATTTTCCAGGAAATGGGCCAGTTCGAAATGTCGGCCCGCAAGCTGGAATCCTACCAGCAGCTCAACCGGGAACTGGCCGCGATCTTCGACGCTTCCTCGGACGGGCTCTGGGTCTGCGACCACGAGGGTCGGGTGGTCAACATCAACAAGGCCTCGGCGCGGCTCAACGGTATCCGGGCGGAGGAAATCATCGGTCACAATATTGCCGACCTGGTAGCCAAGGGTCTCTTCGACCGGTCGGTAACCCTCGAGGTGCTCGAAACCCGCCGCCAGGTCAGCATCATGCAGTTCGTGCGTCGCACCCACCGCCATTTGCTGGCGACCGGAACGCCGGTTTTCGACGACCAGGGGCACCTGCACATCGTGGTGGTCAACGAGCGCGATATGACCCAGCTCAATGTCATTCGTGAAGAGCTCGAGCAGACCCAGATGGTCACCGAAAAGATGCGGGATGAATTGACCGAGCTGCGGCTGCTGGAATTGAAGGACCAGGCCATCATCGCCGAGAGCGAAGAGATGCGCCAGGTTTTGACGGTGGCCCTCAAATTGGCCCGCCTGGATGCCTCCAATATCCTGATTCTCGGCGAATCGGGCACCGGCAAGGGACTCCTGGCCCGCTTCATTCACAAGAACGGCAGCCGTTCCCGCAAGCCGTTCATCCCCATCAACTGTGCCGCCCTGCCGGAAAGCCTGCTCGAGGCGGAGCTCTTCGGTTACGAGCGCGGCGCCTTCACCGGCGCCCGGGAGCAGGGTAAGGTGGGGCTCTTCGAGCTGGCCCACGAGGGGACCCTTTTTCTCGACGAGATCGGCGATCTGCCCCTGCCGCTGCAGGCCAAGCTCCTCAAGTATCTCGACGATCACGAGATCCTGCGCCTGGGCGGGGTGAAGCCCCGCAGCATCGACTGCACCGTCATTGCGGCCACCAACCGCGATATCGAAAGCCAGGTCAAACGGCGCGAATTCCGTGAGGACCTCTTCTTTCGGCTCAATGCCTTCACCATCCGCATTCCTCCGCTGCGCGAGCGGCCGGAAGACATCTTCGAGCTGATCCGCTTTTTCGTCGCCCAGTACAGCCGAACCTACCGAACCGGCGCGCGGCCCATGCCGGAAACCCTTGAAATGCTTCAGGGCTATGCTTTTCCGGGCAACGTGCGGGAGCTCAAAAACCTGATCAAGCAAGCCGTTGTCATGGGTGAGAACGAGATGATGAACGGTTTCCTGAAGCGCAGCCTGGGTGCGGTCCCACCCGCGGCCACCGCCCGGAAGGCCCGCGATTCATCCGGGGGGTTGAGGGAACAGATTCAGGCCTTTGAAAAGGATCTTATCGCGCGCGCCGCGCGGCACTGCCGGACCACGCGCGAACTTTCCACCGTGTTGGGCATCAGCCAGCCGAGCGTGGTTCGGAAGATGCATCGATATGGCGTGTCCTTTAAGGCTGATGCATAAATGAATCAGGAAACGCGGTCAGTGCTTAAAATCTATCGGAAAAATCCTGCTGACACTTCGATCCATGTATGGATCATTTTATCCATAGTAATTTTAATGGTTTGAAGATAGGGTGATCCACATCTGTATCGCTGTGCACCGAGGCGTCCATTTTCACGGGGGCGCAATCAGCCGGCCCGGCGCGGTTTTTCGCCGCCAGGACCCACCTGGCCTGCAAGTTGCATCCTATTATACGCCCAGCTGTCACAATGCAACCGCTGCCAACCACAGGAGGTTCCATGGAGACATCGTCCAAATCCGAGGCCCTGAGCCGCACCCGGGCCCAGGTCATCGCCAAAGGCTACGCCAGCGGCACAGCGACCTACGTCGAGCGCGCCGAGGGGGCCCTGCTCTATGACGTCGACGGGCGCGAATACATCGATTTCGCCGGCGGCATCGCCGTGATGAATGTCGGCCACTCCCACCCCAAGGTCGTCGCAGCGATCCAGGACCAGGCCGCCAAATTCACCCATACCTGTTTCATGGTGCTGCCCTATGCGCCGGCCGTGGATCTGGCCGAAAGGCTTTGCCGCCTGGTGCCCGGCGACTTCGCGAAGGCCGCCCTGTTCATCAACAGCGGGGCCGAAGCGGTGGAAAACGCCGTCAAGGTGGCCCGCTATGCCACGAAACGCCAAGCCATCATCTGTTTCGAACACGCCTTCCACGGCCGCACCCTGATGGGCATGAGTCTGACCAGCAAGGTCAAGCCCTACAAATGGGGTTTCGGCCCCTTTGCCCCGGAGGTTTACCGCATGCCTTTCGCCTACTGCTACCGTTGTCCCTTCGGTTTGCAGTATCCGAAATGCGGGACGGCCTGCGCCGACCACCTGGAATCCTTCCTGGTGTCCCATGTGGCGGCCGAGAACACGGCGGCCGTGATTGTCGAACCGATTCAGGGCGAAGGGGGCTTCATCACCCCGCCGCCCGAGTACTTTCCCAAATTGAAACGGATCTGCGACGACCACGGCATCCTCATGATTGCCGACGAAATCCAGACCGGCATGGGGCGCACCGGGAAGATGTTCGCCATGGAGCATTGGGGGGTGGCCGCCGAAATCACGACGGTGGCCAAAAGCCTCGCGGCGGGCATGCCCCTGAGCGCCGTGGTGGGCCGCAAGGATCTCATGGACAGTGTGCATCCTTCCGGCGTGGGGGGGACTTACGGCGGCAACCCGGTGTCCTGCCGGGCGGCCCTGGCCGTGCTGGAGATCTTCGAAACCGAAGATCTGCTGGCCAAGGCCCGATCCCTCGGCGAAAAGCTGCGGCAGCGCTTCGATCAGTTCAAGGCGGAATTCGACGTCATCGGCGACGTGCGCGGCATCGGCCCCATGCTGGCCCTCGAACTGGTGGAGGACCGGGAAACCAAAGCCCCCGCCACGGACGCGGCCAAGAACCTGGTGGCCTACTGCCGCGAGAAGGGGCTCATCATCCTGGCTTGCGGTGCATACGGCAATGTCATCCGGGTGCTGATGCCGCTGGTCATCGCCGATGAACAACTGGAAAAGGGCCTGGACATCATGGCCGACGGCTTTGCGGCCCTGACCGCCTGACATGACCCGAGGGCTTCCCAAAGACGCCTGTTCCTGGGCCGATATCAGGGGCGGGCTGGATCCGGCCTGGAGCTATGTCGTCGTGGAAGCGGGCGGAGCGTTCGATGCCGCGGTTTTCGATGTCGCCACAGCGTTGCTGGCGGAACACGCCGACGGCATCCGCGCCCGGCAGATCTGCCGCGAAACCACCTCCGGAAATCTATTGATGCTGGTTCAGGTCGAACCGGATCACGCCGAAGCCGTCCAACGCAGTCTGCTCGATCCGCGGCTGCCGCCGTCGGTCACGGTATTTTTCTACAACCATTCCCTGGAAGGGAAGACAAGCTGACGGCGCACAGCGGGCGCCCCGAACCTGCAGAAAGGAGTGCATCCCATGCCGCGAGACGTGGCCCTGGCCTTATCCGAAACCCAGCGTATGGTTGATTTGATCATGACCTCCGACGCCGAGGTGACCGAGGAGATGCGTCGCCGCATCGCCCTTGAAACGGTGGAGAATTTCGGCAACCACATCAACAAGGGATTTCTGGAATACCGCAAATCGGTCACCGAGACGAACGATTTCGCGGTCACCGAGTGGTATGGCCAGGGATCCGTCATGCGCGACGCCCTGGGGCGCGAGTTCATCGACATGCTGGGCGGCTTCGGGCTCTACTCGCCGGGCATCCGGCATCCCAAGATCGTGGCGGCCGTCAAGGCCCAGCTCGACCGCAGCCCCCAGTACAGCCAGGAGATGCTCGACCCCCTGCGCGCCCACCTGGCCAAGGTTCTGGCCCTTTTGACGCCGGGGGACATCCAGTACGGCTTTTTTGCCAACAGCGGCACCGAAGGCGTCGAAGGGGCCATGAAGCTGGCCAAGATGTACACCCGCAAAAAGGGTTTCATTTCCATGCTGCGCGGCTTCCACGGCAAAACCCTGGGATCCCTTTCGTTGATGGGCAAGTCCGTGTTCCGCGAACCGCTGCTGCCCCTGCTGGAAGGCGTGCGTCACGTGCCTTTCGGCGATGCCGGCGCCGTGGAAAGCGCGCTGGCCGCGGCCCAGGCCGTGGGCGACGGCATCGCCGCCGTGGTGGCCGAGCCGATCCAGGGTGAAGCCGGGGCGGTGGTCCCCCCCGACGACTATTGGCCCCGGCTGCGGGAGCTGTGCACGCATTATGACGTCCTCCTGATCGCCGACGAGGTTCAGACCGGCTTCGGACGCACGGGCAAGATTTTCGGGGTCGATCACTGGGACGTGGCCCCGGACATCATGTGTTTGGGCAAGGCTTTGGGCGGGGGCGTGGTGCCCATGTCGGCCTTTCTCTCAACCCCCAAGATCTGGTCCTGCCTGGAGCCCAATCCCTTCATGCACACCACCACCACCGGGGGCAACCCCCTGGCCTGCGCCGCGGCCCTGGCCCAGATCAACGTGCTGCTTGCCGAGGACCTTGCCGGGCAGGCGGCCAGCAAGGGCGATTATATTCTTGAAAAATTGAACGGCTTGAAACAACAATACCCCGAAATACTCAAGGGTGCGCATGGCAAGGGGCTGCTCATCGGTATGGAATTCCCCACCGACGAGGTCGGCTACAGCGTCGCCTCCGGCCTTTTCAGCCGGGGTGTGCTGACGGCCGGCACCCTGACCAATTCCAAGACCATCCGCATCGAGCCGGCCTTGAACGTGCCCATGGCGATCATCGACGAGATGCTCAACCGTCTCGAAGATACCTTCAAGCACCTGGCGTAACAGAATCTTGCAAGATCCCCGGCGGTTGCCGGGGAAAGGAGGTCACGATGAAATTGATCCGCGTCGACATGACATCCAAAACCATTCGCACCGAAGACCTGCCCGAGGCCTACACCGGCCTGGGGGGACGGGCGCTGACGTCGAACTACATCAACGACCACGTGCCGGCGGACTGCGACCCGCTGGGGCCGGACAACACCCTTATCTTCGCGCCGGGCTATTTGAGCGCCACCCCCCTGGTCAATACCAGCCGCCTGTCCGTGGGGGCCAAGAGCCCCCTGACCGGCGGGATCAAGGAGAGCAATGTGGGCGGCACCGTGGCGGCGGCCCTGGGCAGCCTGGGCATTTCGGCCGTCGTGGTCGAAGGCCGGGCGCCCCGGGACGAAACCTGGCTGCTCAAGGTCGATGCCGCAGGGCAGGCGGAACTGGTCGACGGCCGTGACTGCCGCGGTCTGCGGACCTACGCCCTGGTGGAAAAGCTTCTGGAAACCCACGGCCCCCGGAACAGCGTCACCTGTATCGGACCGGCCGGGGAATACCGATTGAGCGCAGCCTCGATCCAGACCAGCGACCTGGACAGCCATCCCTGCCGGGCGGCCGGCCGCGGCGGTCTGGGGGCCGTGATGGGGTCCAAGGGCTTGAAGGCCCTGATCGTAAGCCGTGCGGGCAAGGCGGCCGACCCGCTGGCCGATCCCGAGGGCTTCAAGGCCGCCGCCAAGACCTATGCCCAGGCGGTCAAGGCCGACGAGTTCAGCGGGGAGATTCTGCCGGAGCTGGGCTCGGCCTGCCTGGTGGCGCCCATCAACGAGGCCGGGGCCTTCCCCACCCGCAACGCCCGCGAGGGCCAGTTCGAGAAGGCCGAGGAGATCAGCGGCGAAACCATGGCCCGCATCATCCGTGAGCGCGGGGGCAAGACCACCCACAAGGGCTGCGCCCAGTGCATCATCGACTGCTCCAACGAGTATGTGGATCCGGGCGGCAAGTACGTCACCTCCTCGCTGGAGTACGAAACCATCTGGTCCATGGGCGGCATGATCGGCAACGGGGATCTGGACGCCATCGCGCGCCTCGATTTTCTCTGCGACGATATCGGCCTGGATACCATGAGCACCGGGGTGGCCATCGCCGTGGCCATGGATGCCGGCTACAAGCCCTTCGGCGACGCCCAGGCGGCCATCGACATGGTGGAGGAAGTTGCCGCCGGCACCGAATTCGGCAAGCTCATCGGCAGCGGACCGGCCGCGGTGGGCAAGCATTTCAACCACGACCGGGTGCCGGTCATGAAAAACCAGAGCATGGCGGCCTACGACCCCCGCGCCATCCAGGGCATGGCGGTGACCTACGCCACCTCCCCCATGGGCGGCGACCACACGGCCGGCTGGGTAGTGGACCAGAACCTGGAGGCTTTCGGCGGCACCCTCGACCGCTTCTCGGCCGAAGGCCAGGTGGAGGCCTCCCGCAACACCCAGATCCACATGGCGGCCGTGGATTCGGTGGGCATCTGCGATTTCGCCCAGTCCGGTCTTGCGGCCGAGGGAGGTCTCGAAAACGTCTGCCGGATGGTGGCGGCCAAATCCGGGAAACCTTTCGGGGCGGACGACTGGCAGGCATTAGGGCTGCGGGTGCTCAAGGCCGAACGGGCCTTCAACCGCCGGGCCGGGTTCACCCCCGCCGACGACCATCTGCCGCGCATGTTCTACGAGGAGCCGCTGCCGCCCCACAACAAGGTGGTGATCATCGGCGACGCGGACCTGGAAGCCACCTTTGATTTCTAACGGGGTGGCGTGATGGAGGTCCATGTCAAACTCTACGGGACGCTGGGCAAGCGTGTGGCGGGCTACGACCACCGTCGGGGCCTGGCGGTGGAAGTTCCCGAAAGCGCCACGGTGACGGACCTCCTGGAACTGTTGACCGTCCCGCTGAAGAAGGTCGGCGTGGTCTCGGTGGACGGCCGGCTGGTTGGCAAGGCCGCCCCCCTCAGGCCGGGGGCCGTCGTCAAGGTGTTTCATCCGATCTTCGGTGGTTAGCCGCCGCGGCGTGACAAGGAGAGGAGAAGGCGCATGAAGGGAGCCTACGGCCGTATTCTAAGAGTGGATCTGAGTGCGGCGACCTCCGCCGTCGAGGAAATTCCGGACGCGGTGCTCGAGGCCTATCTCGGCGGCAAGGGACTGGCCACCCATTTGTTGTTGGAGAACAACCCGGCCGGGGTCGACCCCCTGGCCCCGGAGAACTGCCTGATCTTCGCCACCGGTCCGGTGACGGGCAGCGCCATTTGGGGGTCCTGCCGCTACGGGGTGTTTACCAAGTCGCCCCAGACCGGCTTCTACGCGGAATCCTACTCGGGCGGCAAGGTGCCCGAGGCCATGGCCGCCACCGGCTTCGACGCGGTGCTGATCCAGGGGGCCTGCCGCGCTCCCACGGTCCTGGCGGTTTTTCCCGACGGCGCCGAATTCCATCCGGCCGGGGACCTCTGGGGGCAGGAGACCTACGCCGCTGAAGATGCGGTGCTGGCGCGGTACCGCCGGGACAAGGACGGCTTCGGGCGCCCCGGGGCGGTGGTGGTGGGGCCCGCGGCGGAAAACGGCGTGCGCTTTGCGGTGATCAAGAACGACCACTGGCGCAGCGCCGGCCGCACCGGGGTGGGCACCGTAATGGGGGCCAAACGCCTCAAGGGGATCCTCTTCCAGGGCGACCGCAAGCGGCCGTTGCATGACGCGGCCGCCGTGCGGGCCCTGGCCAAAGATCTGGCGGTGGCGGGCCGCGATCACCCGGGCGTCAAGGCCTACAAATCCATGGGGACCTCCCAGATGGTCAAGGTCATGAACAACGCCCGGGCCTTTCCCACGCGCTACTGGTCCCAAGGGGTCTGCCCGCACTGGGAGGCCATCAGCGCCGACGCCCTGCATGCGCGTTGCGCGGTTGTGCCCCATGCCTGCCTCAAATGCTTCATGGCCTGCGGCCGCATGACCCGGGTCAAGGAGGGACCGCACGCCGGGCTCAAGATCGAGGGGCCGGAATACGAGACCATTTACGCCTTCGGCGGACTGTGCATGATCGAGAGCATCGAGGCCATCATCCACCTCAACGATATCTGCGACCGCCTGGGCATGGACACCATCACCGCCGGCAACTTGTGCGCCTTCACCATCGAGGCCGTGCGGCGGGGGAAGGTGGATTTCCCCATCGCCTACGGGGACGCCGACGCCGTGGCCTCCCTGCTGGAGCGGATCGCCGCCCGGGAGGGCATTGGGGCCGTGTTGGCCGATGGCCTGCGGCCGGCCGCCGCCCGCTGGGGGCTGGAAGACATTGCGGTGCACGTCAAGGGCATGGAGCCGGCCGGCTACGATCCCCGTCCGTTGAAGGGCATGGGGCTGGCCTATGCCACCTCGGACCGGGGGGCCTGCCACCTGCGGGCCACCTTCTATAAACCGGAACTGAGCGGGATGATCGACCCGGCCCAGGTGGAAGGCAAGGCCGAGCTCTTCGTGGATTTCGAGGATCGCCTGACCCTTTTCGATGCCCTGATTCTCTGCCGCTTCTACCGCGATCTCTACCCCTGGGAAGCCCTGGAGGAGATGATAACGGCCGTGACCGGCATGGATGCCGACCGCACCGCCCTGCGCCGCACGGCCGCCGCCATCGCCACCCTCACCCGGCGCTTCAACCTTCGGGAGGGGCTGACCCCGGAAGACGACCGCCTGCCGCGGCAGCTCCACCGCCGCCTCGACGACACCGGCGCGGTGGTCACCGAGGCGGAAATCGATACCATGGTGCAGGATTACTACCGCCTGCGGGGTTGGGACCAAACCGGCCGGCCGGATTGACCCTGCAGCGCCACGGGGCCTATTTTTGATGCACTTCACGTCAATCCCAACGTTACGCGGATCGAAAGACCTTATGAATCAGAAGCAGAACGCACCATCGGAGAAAGGCCTCACTGTCCGCCATGTGTGCAAGACCTTCGGCAAAATCAAGGCCCTGGACGACGTTACCCTGGAGGTCAACCCCGGCGAGTTTTTTACCCTCCTGGGGCCTTCGGGCTGCGGCAAGACCACCCTGCTGCGCATCGTGGCCGGGCTGGAACTCGCCGACGCCGGGCAGGTGTTCACCGGCGGCCGGGAGATCACCGGACTGCCGGCCATCAAGCGTCCGGTGAACACCGTATTCCAGAGCTATGCCCTGTTTCCGCATCTCAGCATCTACGACAACGTGGCCTTCGGGCTGCGTTCGCGCAAGTTTTCCGAGGCCGAGATCAAGAAACGGGTCGAGCGCCGGCTGGAGATGCTGGATCTGGCGGAAATGTCCAACCGCCACCCCCACCAGCTCTCCGGCGGCCAGAAGCAGCGCGTGGCCTTGGCCCGAGCCCTGGTCAACGAGCCGGATGTCCTTTTGCTGGAC
>CAYMQN010000056.1:0-17727 GCA_964392545.1 uncultured Desulfobacteraceae bacterium | reverse complement strand
GCCGGGCTACGCCTGTGGGCGCCCGTCGGCTGCGGCCTTGCCAGGAACCAAAAGCCACCATTTCTGGAAGGGCACCAAGTAACGGCAATTCCAAGCGAAAAGAAGGGAGGTTTCGCTATGAAAGACCAGAAACAACAGATCTACGATCTGCTCTATGATATCGTCGGCGAGGGCGGGTGTGGTGTGTCCTGCAGCGAGAGCGAACTGTATCAGGAGGAGGACGGCGAGTGGAAGCTCAACCTGTGCGGCTTCATGGAACCCTGGCCCCTCGGCAAAACCCTGGACGAGGTCGAGGCCAACCTACGGGACTATGCCCGACAGGGATTCGGTGTGGGGGCCGAGGGGTGACCGGCCTTCAGCAGGCCCGGGGCGGACGGGAGACAGCTTTGCCGACACGGTGTTTGCCTGCGGGCAACGGCCTTTGAGAGGTGGAGGGTGCGAAAGACGCCGGCTGCGGTTTGTGGAACACCGCCGGTCTTGCCGATCAGGCGTGAAATCCCGCCCCGGGCGGCGGGACCAGGAACCAGAAACCGCCCGTCCTGGATGGGCACGCCCTATCGGTGCCGGCGGTCCCCACCGCGCGGGTGCTTGAGGTGCGGCTTGCCATTCACGGGCCGGCGGTGTTTCTCCGGATCGTAGCGGTGCTGCCGTTTTCGGAAATGATCGCGGGCATTGAAGAGAGGGATGGTGATGGCCCCGAGTTGAAACGGCCGATCCAGGAAGATGCTGCGCTTCGCGCGTCTCACGTGCGATGGTTTATGACGTCTGAAGCGGTCATGCCGCGGCGTCACGACAATCCGGGTGTCGTACACCAGAGACCCGGCAAACCGCCGTTCGCTTTCGTAGCGGGTCCGGGCCGCCGCCAGGCGTTCTCGGGCGCCTTCAAGGGCCCTCTGGGCGTCTTCCACCTTTTCCTCGGTTGCTGCCAGACGGTCTTCCAAAGCCTTCTGGCGCTCAAGCAAGCGTTCTTTTTCCCGCCCACGAAGGTCCTCCTCAAAGGTCGACGCCTCTCTTTGAGCAGGGGTTTTCTCGGCCACGGCCGGCGAGGGGGACGATGGGGTGCGCAAAAAGACCTCGGCGCCAGGCGGCGGATTGACGTTGGAGATGTGGCGCACACCGTTGCCGTCCACCCAGCTGTAGATATCGGCCTGGGCCCCCTGGACCCAGAGCCCTGCAACAAGCAGGCAGGCGGTAAGGAGGGTTGTGCGCATCATGGTCTCCCTTCTTCGTACCGGGCCCTGTCGTCTTTGACCCCTGGGTTCAGCAAAGGGTCCCCAACAGCGCCGTCACCCTGATTCTGGGCATTGTTCACGGCAATGCAAATCCCGTGCATGGTCCGCTGCCACGATAGGCCTCTATGGCGGTAGACGGGTGAAATCGACAAAAGTTGACACGGCGGGGCTTGCGGCTTGCCTTCAGGGCACCAGCTTCTCCAGAGATTCCTTCAGGGCCAGCATGCCGCGGCGGATTTGGCCCCTTGCCGGAGCCCCGCCGCCCAGCCAGGTCCAGACCGACCTGTGCGTGGGCAGTTCGTCGGCGGCGACCAGTTTGCGCAGCACGATGCGGCGACGGCCGGAATAAATCCGCAGCGAGGGTATCGTGGGGAAAAAGGGCGCGGTCTTGATTCCGGTAATGGCGGATTTTTCGAGGAAGAAGCGGTCTACGGGCGTTCCCACCGATACCCCTTCCGGGGTCACCTCCACACAATAGCCTTCCCGGCTGCGTTTGGCCATGATGAAGATCAGCCCGCACCAGGTGGGGATCAGGAGCAGCGCCAATACGATCAAAATCTCCAGAGCGATGCCGATGTAGAAGACGCTTGCTTCGATGACGAGCTTGAGCAGGGTGGGGGCCTGCAGGGTCGTTTCGGCCATGTTTGCGACAAACCCCGGCGCCAGGGCCTGGAAGCCGGCTGCCAGAACCAACACCTGGACCAGGGCGATGACGGCCAGGCCCAGGCGCGCATAACGACGCCGGGAGAAGAGAAAGATTTGTCCGGTGGGCGATTCCTTCCAGCGCGGCCCGCGGAACGCCGAGATGACATAGTAGCGCAGGCCTTCGAAGAGGGAGTACATGACCGGCACCACCACCAGGGTCAGCACGGTGGCGAAGCAGATGCCGAAGATGATCACCACCCCCAGGCCTTCCCACAATTCGTCGGTGATGGTCAGCGTCAGGATGCCGCCCACGGTGGAGACGGTGGTGGAGATGATGGGCCGCAGGCGCTGCTGGCCGCCGGCCAGAATGGCATCGAACATGCTGAGACCCTCCCGGCGCATGCGGTTGATGCAGTCCACCAGAACGATGGAATCGTTGACGACGATGCCGCTCAACCCCACCAGCCCGATAAAACTCATGATCGAGAAATTGTTGCCCGTCACGTAGAGGCCCACCATGGCGCCGACGATGGACAGAGGCAGGGTCGTGAGGATCGCGAACGGCTGGGCGATGGAGTTGAACTGGGAGACCAGCAGGGTGAAGATCAGCAGGGCGGCCACGATATAGGCCAGCCGGAGGGACTCGAAGGACTCGGCGGTCTCCTCGTACTCACCGGAGAAATCGAAGCTGTAGCCGGCCGGCAGGTCCACGCCGTCGAGGGTTTTGACCAGTTCCTGGGTGATCTCCACGGCGGAACGCCCGCGGTTGTTGGCCGAAATGCGCACGATGCGGCGCCGGTCGGAATGGCGGATGCTGTTCAGCCCCTCGTCCTGGTAGTAGTCGGCAATGGTGGTCAAGGGGACCAGGTCGCCGGAGTCGGAGCGGACCCTGATTTTCTCGAGCATGCGCGGGCTGGTCCGGTTTTCCGGGGCGAAGCGCAGTTTCAGGTCGTATTCCCGGGATACGTCGAGCTCGTCGCGGAATTCGCGGATTTCCAGGCCGGCCGTGGCGCCCCGCAGGGTGGTGGCCACCGCCTCCAGGGGGATGCCCATGGCGGCCGCGCGCTTGCGGTCGATCTCAACCCGCAGCTCCGGGGCGGCGTCGCTGAAATCGTCCTTGATGTCCACCACGCCGTCGATGGTTTCCATCATGGCCCGCACCTCGGCCGTCACGGCCCGCAGCACGTCCAGGTCGGGGCCCACGATTTTCAGCAGGATGGGAGCGGCCGTGGGCGGCCCCCACTGAATGGCCCGAAAGCGGATGTCGGCCCCGGGGATGGTCTGCAGGTAGGGCCGGATGCGTTCCTGGATCTCCCGGTGCGAGGCCCTTGCGAACTCCTTGCCGTCCTTGAGTTCCAGGGTGATTTCGGCGAAGCTGCTGTTGGTCCCGGTGCCGAAGGAAAACTCGTAGGCGCTCTGCCCCTGCTGACCCACCGTGGAGACCACCTGAACGGCCTCGGGCACGTGTTCGTCCACGATGGCTTCGACGCGCCGGGCCACGGCATCCGTGATCGCCACCTCGGTGCCCTGGGGTGTTTCCACGGTGATGTAGATGTAGTCGAAATCGGCGTCGGGAAACATTTCGACCTTGACCAGCCCCGTGGCCAGCAAACCGAAGGCCCCGCCCAGGCAGAGGAAGATAACGACCACCACCTGCAGGCGGTGGTTCAAGGCCCAGGAGACCCCGCGTACGTAGAGGCGTTTGAGCTGGCGCAGGTCTTCCTCCGGCCGCACGATGCGGCCGGCCTTGGTGGTGCGCTTCATGATCATGCTCAGG
Organism: uncultured Desulfobacteraceae bacterium; assembly: GCA_964392545.1. Classification (GTDB taxonomy): domain Bacteria; phylum Desulfobacterota; class Desulfobacteria; order Desulfobacterales; family UBA5852; genus JABZFP01. The sequence continues at coordinate 14,073 of CAYMQN010000056.1, read as the reverse complement.
ATGAGCGGGTTGGCCACCAGGGCCACCACCAGGGAGGCGGACAGGGCGATGGAGACCGTCTTGGGCAGGAAGCCCATGTATTCGCCGGTGACCCCGGTCATCAGCAGCATGGGCAAAAAGGCCGCCATGGTGGTCAGGGTGGCCGCGATGACCGGCATGGCGATCTCGGACGTGCCCTCGATCACCGCCGTGGCGCGGTCCTTGCCCAATTGGTAGTGGTGGTAGACGTTTTCCACCACGATAATGGCATTGTCCACGATCATGCCGATGCACAGCACCAGGGAAAAGCGCACCATGTCATTGTTGGACATCCCCAGGATCTTTAAAAACACGAAGGTCAGCAGGAGCGAGAGGGGAATGGAGAAGGCCGTGATGACGGCGTTGCGCAGCCCCATGGCGAAATAGAGCACGATCACGACGATGATCAGCCCGAAGACCGCCGAGTTGTTCATCTGATCGAAGCCCTGCTTGATGAATTTGGCCTTCTCCGCCGTCACCGTGGCGTGGACGCCGGCCGGAAAGGCCTTCTCCAGTTCGGCCAGGCGCTCCTCCACCTTGCGGGAGGTTTCCAGGATATTGGCCCCGGCGCGTTTTTTGACGGCGATGGAAGCCGAGGCCACGCCGTTGACCCGGGAAAAAGTGACATCCTCGTCGTGGCCGTCCACCACCCGGGCCACATCCTTTAGAAACACCACCCGGTCCCCCTGCCGGATCAGGGGGACCATGTTGTAGTCGGCCACGTTCTTGATTTCGGTCAGGGTGCGCAGGAGCAATCGACGCCCCTCCACGTTCACCTGACCGCCGGGAATGTTGATGTCCGAGCGCTGTACGGCCAGGTAGACGTCCAGGAGGGTGAGGCCATACTGCGTCAGCCGCTCCGGATCGACATAGATCTGGATTTCGCGCAGCAGGCCGCCGGCCACGTCGGCGGCCAGGACCTCCGGCATCAGTTCGAGCTCGTCGGCCACGTCCTCGGTGAGGCGCCGCAACCGGACCGGGTCGATGTCCCCCACCACCGAGGCGATCATGATCGGAATGTCGGAGAAGCTGACCTCGTTGACCTCGGGGTCTTCGGCATCCTCGGGAAGCTCCTTGCGGGCGTCGGTCACTTTTTCGCGGACCCGCTGCAGGGAGTATTCCAGGTCGGCCTCGGCCTGGAAATCGATGACCACCACCGAGACGCCCTCCGAGGATTCGGAGCGCATTTCGTCCACGTCTTTGAGGTCGCTCAGTTCTTCTTCGATGGGGTTGGTGACCAGGCTTTCGATCTCGCTGGGCGAAGCACCGGGGTAGAGGGTCACCACGATGGCCACCGGGGCGGAAATCTCCGGCTCGCCCTCCTTGGGCAGGGCCTGGTAGGCAAAAAGTCCGGCCACGACGGGCAGCGCGATGACGAGCAAGCCGAAGATCAGCCAGCGGTCGATGATAAAGCCGAAAAATTTCAAGGTCTTCCTTCTTTTACCAGAACCTGCTAATCCTCGCTGACGATGGTGACCGGGTCGCCATCCTCGAGATACTGGGCCCCGCTGGTCACCAGGCGGTCGCCCGGCTGCACGCCCTTCAGGATCCTTACGGCGGAACCTTCCACGCGCCCTAAAGTTACTTCCCGGGCGGCGGCCTTCCCCCCAGCGGTCACCACAAAGACTTCCTTGCGGTTTTCCCTGAACAGGATGCAATCCTGGGGCACCATGACGGCCTGGGGGATTTCATCCAGGACGATGCGCACCGTGGCCGTCAGGCCCGCCTTGAGTTCGAGATCGGGATTGTCCACCCGGACGTCGACTTCGAACGTGTTGGTCTGGGCATCGGCCTTGACGCCGATCCGGTCCACCCGTCCGGGAAAGTGCCTGTCCGGGAAAGCCTGCACCCGGACCACAACGGTGTCGTCCACGTCCAGATGGACGTAATCCTGCTCATTCAGGTAAATCTTGACCCGCATGACCTGCATATCGGCCATGGCCATAACCGGATCGCCGATGTTGATGTTTTGTCCCAATTCCACCATGCGCCGGATCACGAGACCGTCGAAAGGGGCCTCGATGACGGTTTTTTCGAGATTCCGGCGCCGGATGTCGACCATGGCCTCGGCCTGGGCTACCGCCCCTTGGGCGGCGATATACTCGGCTTCGACCTTTTCATAGACTTCCTGGGTGATGACCTTGTCGGGGAGCAGTTCCTGGGCCCGTTGGAAGGCATTTTGGGCGGCGGCCAGGCGGGCCCGGGCCGACAGCAGGGTGGCCCGGGCCTCTCGCAGGGCCAGGTCATAATCCCGGGGATCCAGCTTCACCAGCATTTGGCCGGCCGCGGCGGGATCCCCCATGTCCACTTCATAGGCCTGGACGATGCCCGATACCTCCGCGGACAGCACCACTTCCCGGTTCGGAATCAGGCGCCCGACAGCACTGACGGCGATGGGCAGATCGCGGCTTTGCACCACGTCGACCGTCACCGGGCGCGGTTGCACGCCAACGGTTGTTTCCTCCGGCTGCGCGCTGCAGCCCGTAAAAAGCATCAGCAGGGAAAGGAAACCGACCCACAGGAAGCGCTGTTTCATGGGAGACGACGATTTCCTGCGGCCCCACGGCAGCCGGCAAGGATAGGAGGCGATAGCGGTCATTCGATTTTCCCAGCGTTCGGCCATGATCAGCAGGTCATGGTTATCCAAGGGGTCGAAAGGCAAGGCGCCGCCCGATACGAAATGCGCAGTCCCGCCAAGGGCGGGATGAGCGATATCACGTGAGGGCGGCAATCCCGCCTGCGGCGGGACATTTCGGCCTGAGGCGCCGTTTAGCCACGGTCTGTTAGGTCCCGATGAGGGGCCCCAGGCGCTCACGGCCGCCGGGGGGATCCTCCTTATGGGATACTGAAAAACGGTTCTTAGCCGCAAAATGCTTCAAAATCAAGCGGCGGTGTCTCATCCACGACCTTGCGGGGTCAACCGTCGCCGGCACCCCCATGACGGTTTCTGAGGATATCAATCACGCGGGCGGGAGGCTCTTCTCGCAGCAGGGCTTGGAACTGGGCGCGGTAATTTTGCATCGCACTGATGCCCAAGGCGCTGACATCGTAGATTTTCCAGGTTCCCCCGCGGAAGATCATTTTGGCGGAGAGGGGAATGGCGCGGTCGCGCCAGTAGACCAGAACTTCCACCCGCGCGCGGGTCTCGGAAACCAACACCTGACGCATGTATTCGAGCCGCTCTCCATTGTATTTCTCGAGAAGATCGGGCAGATAGGCCCGGCGCAGATAGGCGGCGAATTCCCGCACGAAAGCCTGCTGCTGCGCCGGCGTGAAGGCCGGCCAGTGGGAGGCCAGCACCAGGCGCGCCATGACGGCGAAATCGAAGGTTTCCCGGGTGAGGTCCCACATCTGCTCGGCTTGCAAGGTCCTCATTTCGGCGGACTGATACCGGGGAGCGTTGAGGATGGCCAGCCCCCGGGTGACTTTGTCGCGCAGCACTTCAATAGGCTGCTCTTCGACCGCCATGAGGGGGCATGCCACGGCGATAACGAGTCCCGCCGCGACAATGCTGATGAAGCTATGTTGTCTGCGAAAAGGCATGGTGATCAACTATAACCATTGACCCCTCCCCATAAAAGCCCTGCCGATCCTCGGCAGGGCGATTCTGCGGACCGGCGATGCAGCACCGTCCCAATTCGCGGCGTGGGTTGTGAAAGGGCATGGTCATCGGCGGGGTCCGGTTTCAGGATCCGTAAAGCCGTCCGGTTCGAACGATGTCCGGATAAGCACCGAAACCGGCCGTAATACGGGGAAGGCCCCGTTGCAGCCGCAAGGGACGGGCTATAGCCTCAAAGGCAATTGCGGCGAAGGACGTGCAGCAGTGCCGCCTTCGCTGCCCTAACCCTGTGGATCAAAGCGGCTTCCGAATCGGATGCGGTTGCGATCGGCGCCTTTCAGGTGTCATGCAATACGGTTGATCCACCCTGGCCGAAAGGGGACTCTCATGATTGGATGGGCTTTGACGTTTCTCGTTGTTGCCATCATTGCCGGCGTCTTCGGATTTACCGGTATCGCCGGCGCCGCCGTCAACATTGCCTGGATCCTGTTTGTCGTCGGTCTTATCCTCGCCGTCGTGTTTGCCGTGATGGGACGCCGGCCGCGGATATAGCTCCGCGGGGGAGGATACGGGTCGATTCACCTGAAACGTGACATACGAGTGGAGAACGGACGATGACGATTCACCTGGCCTTGCAGCCGATTCTTTCGTTAGTGGCCGGCATCCTGATCCTGGTGATGCCGAAGCTTCTCAATTACATCGTGGCGGCCTATCTGATTGCCATCGGCATTGTGGGTCTGGTCCGCTAAGCAAGACGATTGGCGGATGGCCGTCACTGCCGGATTGGCGGCCAGGCGTGGCGAAGCCGGGCCCGGCCGCCATCCGAAAAGGGAGGTGGACATCGACAGGTGGAGAAAAACCGAACGGTATGTTCTTCTGAGCTCACGCTTATTTACCGTTTCAGCGGTTATCGGCTCCCTTGCAGGTAGTGTATTGATGTTCTTCCTGGGGTTATACGATATTTTTCTGGCGTTTCAGCGGGGCTTGACGGCGATGATGGGCGACCTTTCCGAGGGATCTCCCGGCGCCTTGGCGGTGATCAATGTTATCGAAGGGCTCGACCGGTTTTTGATTGCCATCGTGCTTCTATATTTCGCTTATGGTGTTTACTCGCTATTTATCCGGCCGGAAGAAGCACTCCATGAATCAAAGGAGGAGCTTGCGCTCCCGGGCTGGATGCGCATAACCGAAGTCGGGCAGTTGAAACAGGTCGTTGCCGAGTTGATCGTGGTCATTATTTTCGTGCTGTTCCTGCGAGTGGCTTTGCAGGCTTTCCAAAGTTCCGATTTGGCTTTGAACTGGCAGCAGATCTTTACCCTGCTGCTGTTGCCCACATGCACCGCATTGCTGGGCATAGCCCTGAAATTGATCGAACTTCATCCAAAGCCTTCCCAAAAGAAAACGCCCGAATAAACAAACAGGGAGGCAACGCCCCCCGTTCTCGGCGTCGGTCGGCCTCGCCATGATGGACGGTCTGCGGTCGGGCAATAGCGCTGCGCACCCGAAGGCATCTTCCGGTGCATCTGCGCTGTGGCACCTTGCATTGGAAGCGGTTGGGCGGAGGGTGCATGGGAGAATCCGCGCCGGCCTCGCGATCGTGTCTTTTATCCTCGGCAAATATAAGATAAACTGGTTCGAACCCAAAGCCGCAACCAAGCGGTCCGCTGCGGGTGACAGACACGCACATCGCATCAGCCCAGCAATGATCAAAGCTTTCCCGTCATGACAGAGCCTATACACGATCATCCTTACCGACGCGCCCTGGTGGTCGAAGGCGGGGGCATGCGGGGCATATTTGCGACGGGTGTTCTGGACGCCTTCAGCGACGGCGGCTACCGGCCCTTCGACGTCTGCTACGGCGTCTCGGCCGGCGCCACCAACCTGGCCGCCTGGCTGGCGGGCCAGCGCGGCCGCAATTATACGGTGATCACCGACTACTCCTGCCGGCCGCCCTTTATCGACTTCTGGCGCTTTCTCCTGGGAGGTCATTGGCTCGATCTCGACTGGCTCTGGGACATCACCATCCGGGAAATCCGCCTCGACCTCGAACGGTTCGCCCGGCAGCCCATCCCGCTGTACGTCGTGGCCACGCGCGTTGCCGACGGGCAAGCCGCCTACATCAAGGCCCGTGCGGAAAACCTGGAGGCCCTTCTGAAAGCTTCCTGCGCCGTTCCCATCGTCTACCGCGATTTTCCGGTGATCGACAGCGAGGCTTTTACGGACGGGGGCGTGGCGGATTCGATCCCGGTGATCCAGGCTTACGAGGCCGGGGCGCGGGCCATCACCGTGATCCGGTCCCGGCCCGACGGCTACCGCAAGACGCCTTCCAAAACCCCCTGGCTGCTGCGCCGCCTGCTGCGGCATCAACCGCGGTTGGCCGAGGCCATGCGCGTGCGCCACGAAAGTTACAACCGGGCCATCGCCTTTATCGAAAACCCGCCATCGGCCTGCTGCATCGATGTCATCACCCCACCCGAGGAATTTGCCGTAGGGCGCGTCACCACGGACCAGGGCAGGCTCGAAGCCGGTTATACCATGGGCCTGGCGGCGGGGCGCGCGGCGATCGAGGCTGCGCCGCCGGCCGTCTCAGGGCCGACGGGTTAAAAGATCCACATCCTCGCTGGCCTGCCGGTCGCGCGCAATCTGTTCGTCCAAATGGGATTCCCGGTCCACATCGGCATGCTCGGCTTCCTGGTAGAGATCGGTCGCTTCTGGTGGCGGGCCGGCCGGTGCCGGGTGGGCTGCGGCATCCACGTTGCGGACCGTCTGAATGGGGAAGGGCATTTCGATGTCCGCCTGGTCCAAGGCCTCCTTGAGAAGGCGCACCGCTTCGCTGCGGACCTTGAGAAAGTCGGCCTCCCGCTGGTCCACCCATCCGGAAAAAACCACGTCCATCGAGCTGGCGCCGAAGGTCGCGTTGCGCATGGCGGGTGCCGGATCCGCCGCCACGCCCTTCATGGCTTCCAGCACCGCGCAGCCGACGCGCTGGACGCGGGTAAGATCCTCGTCGACACCGATGCCGATGCCGATGTCGAAGCGCCGCAGGGGGTTGCGCGTGTAGTTGGTGATGACGCTCTTGAAGACGTGGGCGTTGGGAATCCGGATGTGGTTGCCCTGCAGGGTGATAAGCACCAGCTCCCGTGCGGTCACCCGCATTACGCTGCCTTCCTGGCCATCCACCGCGATCCAGTCCATGAAGCCGAAGGGACTGCGGATGCTGAGCAGAAACCCGGAGATATAGTTTTCCACGATGTCTTTAAAGGCGAAGCCGACCGCCAAACCGAACAGTCCGGCAGCGCCCACCACGGCGCCGATGAGCGAGGTAAGCTCCAGGATTTCCAACCCAATGAGCACACCGACAAGAAGGAAGGCGTAGCGGATCAGCTGGCGCACCAGGTTCTTGAGCAGAATCTTGTCGCCGAAGCGGCGGTAGGGCCAATCCCAAGCGGTCAGCAGCCAGCCTGCAAGGTAGACCAACGCGAAGATCAACAGGGCGACGGCCACTAGGGGCATGAATGCGATGGCGTTGTTGACGGTCTGGGAGATGTTGTGCCAGGCCGGTGCCAGCCGCGAATCCAACTCGGTTTGAACCTCGATGTTGTCCACCACGTACAAAACACCTTCGAAACGCGCCGCCAGATCCACGGCTTTTTGCGCAGCCGCGAACGATGCGGTATGGCCGGTCAATACGACCACGCCGTTGTCGATCTCAACCTGGAGGTTATCGAACGCAGCGATGCTGTCGAAGGTGGCCGACAACTTGCCTTGGAGTTTTTGATCGGCAATTTCGTCAAGCGCGACCAACTCGCCTTTTACCAGCCGATCTTCGGCGTGAACCGGCCGGCTCGTCATGAAAACTGCCAGCAGGATTGCCGTAAGCAGAATGCCCTGCGATTGCATTCCTTTTTCTGCCATACATCCTCCTGTCGGCGGCGTGTTTGCGCTTGGCCGCAGCCCTTACGGCCTTGACGGCGGGTCCCGCGGACATCCCCATGGGGCATCCCCATGACGCCCCGGCCCGCCTTCTCAATGATTGCGCAGGCGAAAACATTTCGAAATACCTTCCACAACCCATTCCAATACATTCAAGTCCCCATTTGCGGCACGGCGGCAGGACGGTAGCTGTTGGGGGAGCTTCCTTCAGTAGTCCCTGGATAAACTCCACCTCGGGCCGCAATGGGGCTTGCCGCCCGATGTTTGTTCATCCACGGCCGACCGGAATTATCTTCATGGAGAGGAGGCCCAATGGCAGGTTCTACTGCGCTCAGTCGAAGCGAAGTGCCGGCATCGGCTTTTCACCGTTTTTTCCGGGAGATCACCCGGGGCAGTTATCCCCTCTTCGGCGCTGCCGTCGCCGCGATGGTCTGGGCCAATCTTTACGCGGATCACTACGCGCATTTCTGGCACGCCGACATGACCATTGCCGTCGGGCCCTACGCCCTGACCAAGTCCGTGGCCCACTGGATCGACGAAGCCCTGATGGCTCTGTTTTTTTTCGTGGTCGGGCTGGAAATCAAGCGGGAGCTGCTGGTGGGGGGCTTGTCCTCGCCGAAGCAGGCCCTGCTGCCGGTGGCTGCGGCGGCGGGCGGCATGGTGGTGCCGGCGCTCATCTATGTCAGTCTGAATCTCGGCTCGGACACGTTGCGCGGCTGGGGCATCCCCATGGCCACCGACATCGCCTTTGCCCTGGCCGTTTTGAGTCTTTTGGGTTCCCGGGTCCCTCTGGGCCTGAAGCTCTTTTTGTCGGCCCTGGCCATCGCGGACGATCTGGGTGCCGTATTGGTGATCGCCCTGTTCTATACCGCCAACATTCAGGTCGCCTATCTGGTGGCAGCTCTCGGCCTGTTTCTTCTTCTGGCCTTGGGCAACCTCTTGTGGGTGCGGTGGACACCCTATTACGTCTTCCTCGGGGTGGGCCTGTGGTTGGCGGTCATGGGCTCCGGGGTGCACGCCACCGTGGCCGGGGTGCTCGTGGCCCTGTGCATCCCCGCCCGCGGCCGGACCGATACGGACACCTTCGTGCGCACCGTGCAGCGCCACCTGGCGTCCTTCGACTGCGACGAAAACGACTGCGGCCGTTCCATACTCCTGAACCGCAGGCATCTCAATGCGGTGCAGGCCATCGACCTGGCCTGCAAGCACGTGGAAACCCCCCTGCAGCGTCTGGAGCACGACCTGCAGCCCTGGATCGCCTACGGTGTCCTGACCCTTTTCGCCCTGGCCAACGCCGGCTTGCCCCTGGGCGGCATGAACTGGGCCGGGGCACTGGGAAGCCCGGTGACGACCGGGATCTTTCTGGGATTGTTCATTGGAAAACCACTGGGCATTTTCGTCTTTACCTACCTGGCGTCCAAATGGGGCAAGGCTCCGCTGACCCACGGCGTGACCTGGCCCATGATCGCCGGGGTGGGGCTTCTGGCGGGGATCGGCTTTACCATGTCCCTGTTCATCACCGGCCTATCCCTGGAGACTGCCGGCGGGATCGCCAATGCCAAGCTGGCCATCATTGTGGTGTCGCTGGTGTCGGGCACCTTGGGATACGCGCTGCTGCGCAAATCCCTTCCCGCGGGCGCGGCGGTTGCCAAATAGCGAAGCGGTCCTAAGCTATGGATAACGATGGCGGTACGGCCGGAAAATGGAAATGAAGCGAAAATGACGGGAGGTCACCATGACAGATAAACGGGGATTGATGCAGCGACTCGACGACGACGGCGTGGTGTGCGCCGAGGGGTATCTGTTCGAGATGGAGCGGCGCGGCTACCTGACGGCCGGTGAATTCGTGCCGGAGGTGGCGCTCGATCATCCGGAGGCCTTGGAGCGGCTGCACCGGGATTTCCAGCATGCCGGCTCGGACGTCATGCTGGCCTTCACCTACAACGCCCATCGCGAAAAGCTCAGACTGATCGGCAAGGAGGACAAATTGGAGGATTTGAACCGCGCCGCCCTGCGCATCGCCCGCAAGGTGGCCAACGACGTGCCCGGGGGCGGCGAGCCCAATCTGCTGGCCGGCAACATCTCCAATTCCAATATCTGGGACCCGGACGACAAGGCCGTTCAGAGCGCCGTGCGGGAGATGTTCACCGAGATGGTGGCCTGGGGGCTGGAAGAGGGCGTCGACTACTTTATCGGTGAAACCTTCTACTACGCCGAGGAGGCCTTTACCGCCCTCGAGGTCATCCGGGAGGCCGGCCTGCCGGCGGTGGTGACCATCGCCCCCATGGGCGAGAACGTCATGCGGGACGGCTGGCAGATCGTGGACACCTGCAAGGAACTCGAACAGCGCGGTGCCGACGTGGTCGGCATGAACTGCTTCCGCGGGCCGGTGACCATGATGCCTTATCTAGAAAAGATCCGCGCCGCGGTATCCTGCCACGTGGCCGGATTGCCCGTGCCCTACCGTACGACGCCTGCCCAACCCACCTTCTTCAACCTGGAGGATAAAAGCGGCTGTGCCTGCGCGGCCCCCCACGGGCGCAGTTTTCCCACCGCGTTGGACCCCCTGTACTGCACCCGCTACGAAATCCGGGAGTTCGCCGCCGATGCCTACCGGTCCGGCATTCGCTATCTGGGCGTCTGCTGCGGGGCGGCGCCCATCCACATCCGCGAGGTCGCCGAGGCCATGGGACGCAGGCCCCCGGCCAGCCGTTATTCCGAAAACATGCACAGCCACTTCATGTACGGAGACGATGCGCGGCTGCCCAAACACATCACGGACTACGGCGGGAAAGCGTGACGGCAGCTTCGCAAGCCGCCTTCATCACGAAGAACACGAATGTTTTGAAGGAAGGCACGTTGAGCGCATTCTGAAACCACCTGGCATCATTTCAGGGGCATCCTGATTTCGGGGGTTTCGGCGGTCAAGTGAACCTCCTGGCCCTGATGCCGGATCACAAGGTCGTCGCCCTTGCGCAGCCTATAGGTGGCCGAGGTTTGGTTCACGTCCACATCCAAAATCTGGCTGCCGAGGGTCAGCGGAAAACGGATGCGCTCGATGCGGGGTGAGAGGCGCGGTGCGAAGGACAGCTTGCCCTCGTAATCGCGCATTCCGGCAAAGCCGCAGACGAAAACCATCCAGGCGGCCCCCATGGAGGCGATATGCACCCCGTCGCGCACATTGTCGCCCACGTCCCCCAGATCCATCAGGACCGAATAGCGGGCATACTCCAGGGCCTTGTCGAGGCGGCCGATCTCGGCGGCCAGGATGCTCTGGATGCCCACCGAGAGGGATGAATCGCCTGTGGTCAACGGATCGTAGAAGTCGAAGTTGCGGCGCTTGGCCTCTTCGGAGAAAGCATCGCCGAGCAGAAACATGGCCAGAACCACATCCGCCTGCTTGATCACCTGATGGCGGTAGATGACCAGGGGGTGGTAATGCAGCAGGAGCGGATAGTTTTCCGCGGGTGTGTTTTTGAAATCCCATTGGCGCTTGTCCAGAAAGGTGTCGTCCTGAGGGTTGATCTGGAGTTGCTCGTCGTAGGGGACGTACATCGCTTGCGCGGCTTTTTTCCATTCCTGGATTTCTTCCTGCTTCAGATTGGTGCGGTCCACGAGCTGGGCGAAAAGATCCGGGTGACGCGATAAGAGGGTTTCCGCCGTTTCGGCGGCGATCCGCAGGTTCTCCCGGGCCATGAGGTTGGTATAGGCGTTGTTGTCGACCACCGTATTGTACTCGTCCGGCCCCGTCACCCCTTGAATGCAGAAGCGGTCCTGCCGACGCTGGCAATAGAATCCGAGATCGGCCCACAGGCGGGCGGTTTCCACCAGCATCTCGGCACCTTCGTTGAACAGCAGATCCTCGTCGCCGGTGGCATTGATGTATTTCATCATGGCATGCATGATATCCGCATTGATGTGATACTGGGCAGTGCCGGCCGCATAGTAGGCCGAGGCCTCCTCGCCGTTGATCGTGCGCCAGGGGAAGAGCGCGCCCTTCTGGTTCACCGTGCGGGCGCGCAGGCGGGCCTGGTCCAGCATGCTGTAGCGAAACTTGAGGATGTTCTTGGCGATCTGGGGTGAGGTGTAGATAAGAAAGGGCAGGACATAGATCTCCATGTCCCAGAAATAGTGCCCTTCGTAGGCATTCCCGGTCAGCCCCTTGGCGGGAATGCCCGCCCCCTCGGCCCGTCCGGCGGCCTGCAAAATATGGAACAGGCTGAAGCGTATGGCCTGCTGGACTTCGATGTTGCGTTCGGCTTCGGCGTGGAGCATGTCGACCCTCAGGTCGCTGCGCTCCCAGAAATCCTTCATATACTGCTTCTGGCCCGCCTTCATGGTGTCATAGCCGGCTTTCATGACGCGATCCAGGCTCCATTCGGTCCGCTCGGCCAGTTTTTCCGCGATGCTGTTGCGTGACGTATGGTAGGTCATGAATTTGACGACGCGGAACGGCTGGCCCGCTTCGGTCTGGGTCGAGAAGACGACCTTGCCCGATTCCCCGTCGTGGTGGAGCCGGGTGGCATAAGCCGATTCGGTTTCGACGGCATGGTCGACCCCGCACACGCACGACATCCGGCTGCGTTTGGCCTGATGCCCGATCACCACGCGATGATCGTTGCCGTAGTGGAGCCGCGGCATCAAAACATTGTCCTTGAAATCGCGCGCTCTTCGCGGGTCCTTTTCGACGGGTTCGTTCGTATGCGGCGGCAGCATTTCCGAAGAGATCACAATGGGGGCATCGGCATTGAGAACCGTCACTTCATAGGATATCGCCGCCAGATGGCGATGCATGAACGACACCAGCCGCTCCGATTTTATGGCGACTTGCTTGCCCGAAGGCGTCTCCCAGAGGATGTTGCGATAGAGGATGCCCTCGCGCATGTCCAGCACCCGTTCAAAATCGAGCAGGTGGGCGGTGGGAAGGTAGAAGGGCTCGTCGTCGACATACAGCTTGACGGGTTTGGCATCCATGGCGTTGATGATCGTTTGCCCCGTTTTGGCAAACCCGTAGGCCGATTCGGCGTAGACGATGGGCCAGGATTCGTAGAATCCGTTGATATAGGTGCCCTGCTGGAAGACGGGGGTCCCTTCCTCGAAATTTCCCCGCAGGCCGAGATAGCCGTTGCCCACCGAGAAAATGGATTCACTGCTTTCGAGAAGGCGCGGGTAGAATTTCTTTTCCACAATCCGCCATTCCTCGGGGGGGTAAACATACCAGGGTAATTTGACACGCTCGCGGTGGAGCATGATGGCCTCCTGTCCAAGGATGTCCGAATAGAGTTTCCGATGTCGGGCCGAACCGCTGTCCTAATTTGGCGCGGATGGGCTCTTTCGTCAAGCCTGCAAGCTTGACGCCCGGTTGCCAGACCCTTCGGGCCGGCCCCGGCGGTACACAAGGGACGGGATCAGGCCCCTAGTAATCCCCGTGGGCCGGTCCCGGACTTGAATCCGAGCTTGTCCATCATTATGGTATTCCATTAATGCCCCTCCCCGCATGGGCAGGGCAACCCGATCCCATTAACCCTATAGAGGACCGGTTCAACCGGACGAGGAGACGCGCATGGACATTTCCACCACGTACTTAGGCCTAACCCTACCCAGCCCCGTGATCGCCGGCAGTTCGGGGTTGACCGGAACCGTCGACAAGATCGGCGCCATGGCCCGTCACGGGGCCGGCGCCGTGGTGCTCAAATCCATCTTCGAGGAGGAAATCTACCACGAGGAGGAAGATATCCTCAAGGAAGCCGAGGCCGAAGGCGTGAACATGGACCAGTTCGACTATTACGACTTCCACCTCAAGGGGGAGAAGCTCGACCGCTATATCAAGCTCATCGAAGACGCCAAAAAGGCCGTGGACATACCGGTCATCGCCAGCATCAACTGCGTCTACTCCCACGAGTGGACCGCTTTCGCGACCAAGCTCGAGAAGGCCGGCGCCGACGCCCTGGAGCTCAACATGTTTTTCCTGCCCTCGGACTTCGATCGTACGGCCCGCGAGCAGGAGACGGCCTATTTCGAGATCATCGACAAGATCCTGGGCACGGTCTCCATCCCGGTGGCCCTCAAGATCAGCTATTATTTTTCGAGCCTGGGGCCCATGATCCAGCGCCTGTCCCGGACCGGTGTGGCCGGACTGGTGCTCTTCAACCGCTTTTTCAGCCCGGACATCGACATTGAAACCTTCAAGGTCAAGCCTTCGTTCGTCTTCAGCACCCCCGCCGAACTGGCCGTGTCCCTGCGCTGGATCGGCATCATGGCCCAAAAGGTGGACTGCGACCTGGCCGCTTCCACCGGCGTGCACGACGGCGCGGCCCTCGTCAAGCAGCTCCTGGCCGGCGCCAAGGCGGTCCAGACGGCTTCCAGCCTCTACCAGAAGGGACCGGCCCATATCGAAACCATGCTGGGTGATCTCAAAAGCTGGATGCAGCGCCACGAATTCCAATCCCTGGCCGACTTTCGCGGACGGATGAGCCAGGAGAAGGCCGGCAACCCCGCCGTCTACGAGCGCACCCAGTTCATGCGCTATTTCGGGGGCGAGAAGGACGTCACCTGAGCCGCTG
>CAYMQN010000055.1:12622-18134 GCA_964392545.1 uncultured Desulfobacteraceae bacterium | reverse complement strand
ACATGCGGTTATGCCGTTATCGGTGTACATCTGCGTCATCTGCGTCATCTGTGGACAGAATGGTTTTTGCGCCTTCACGGCAGCTGCCCATCGAAAAAGCTACTTTCACTTTATGGATAACCAGGTTTAAAAAAAATTGGGCGTGCGACCCAACCGGCCGCGCACCGCAAACCAACCTGTGAACCGGGAGACCCCATGGCATCCAAAGTTTATTTCTGGAACCTGCGCACCTCCATGAAAATGCCCTACGAAAAGCATATCAAACGGCTCATCAAGCGCGCCGGCGTGTTTGCCGCCCTGGAATCCAGGGAACTGGTGGCGGTCAAGCTCCATTTCGGCGAGGCCGGCACCACAGGTTTCATCGCACCCATCTGGGTGCGGCCCATCGTGGCCCTGATCGCCAAAACCGGTGCCCGCCCCTTTCTGGCCGACACCAACACCCTTTACCAGGGCCAGCGCTATGAAGGCGCCTCCCATGCCCTGACGGCCGCCCGCCACGGTTTCGACCCCAACATTTTGGGCGCTCCGGTGGTGATCGCCGACGGCATCCGCAGCAACAACGCCCGTGAAATCCCGTCCAAAGGACGCCACTTCGAGACCTGCAGCATTGCCGGGGACATTGTCGACGCAGATGCCCTGGTAACCTTGAACCATTTCAAGGGCCATCTGCTGGCGGGCTTCGGCGGCGCCCTGAAAAATCTGGCCATGGGCTGCGCCACCGTAAAGGGCAAGATGCAGCAGCACTGCGGCCTGGGCCCGAACCTGGTCAGCAAGAAGTGCACCGGCTGCGGGGCCTGCGTCGCGGCCTGCCTTTACAGCGCCCTGTCGCTGCAGGACGACAAGGCGGCCATCGACCGGGAGCGTTGCGTGGGCTGCGGGGCCTGCATGCACGCCTGTGAATTTGGCGCCCTCATGGTCGACTGGAAGGTGGACACGCCCGTTTTTCTGGAGCGGGTGGCGGAGTACGCCGCCGCCGCCCTGGCGCCCCATGACAAGAGCGCTCATATTACGTTTATCAACAACGTCAGCCCGGGCTGCGACTGCGAGGGGCATTCGGATGCGCCCATCTGCCCCGACGTGGGCGTGCTGGTGTCCGCGGATCCGGTGGCCATCGACCAGGCGGCTTTGGACCTGGTCAACCAGGCCCCGCCCACCTATCCGAGCGCCCTGCCCGAGGGCCTGGCTGCCGGCGAAGACAAGTTCATGGCCCTGCATGCGGATGTCGACGGGCGGCACGCGCTGACCTACGCCGAAGCGCTCGGCATCGGGCAGCGGGCCTACGAACTGGTCAAATGCTAAATCGCACGGCAGACCGTGCGATTTAGGGGGAGGAAACGATGGACATCAACGTCTTGGAGCCCTTTGCGATTTTCTCCGATATGCCCCGGGAAACCCTTCAGGCCATCACCCGGGCGGCCCAGGTCCGGTCTTTCGATACCGGTCAGGCCCTTTTCGAAGAAGGCCAGGCGGCCACCGAGCTTTACGGACTGTTGGAGGGGCAGGTGACCCTGAGCCTTGTCCTGCAGGACCGGGTGCTCAAGCCGGAAGTCCGTTACGAGGAATACGTTCACAAGCGGGTGGAGGTCATCGAGAAGGAAATGATCTTCGAGACCATCCCCGCCGGCGAGGTGTTCGCCTGGTCGGCCCTGATCGCTCCCCACCAGTTGACCGCCACCGCTCGCTGTACCAAGCCCTCGCGGCTGGTGGTGATGCCGGCCCAGGCCCTGGAGACGGTATTCGCCAAGGATCCCTCGACCGCCGCTCTTTTCATGCGGCGCCTGGCCGAAGTGATTGCCCAGCGCCTGCGGCTCCGCACGGACAAACTCATCGAAAGCTGGCACGAGGCCTTCGGGGAAAACCACCTGTGACCGGCGATCGACAGCGGTCGGACGGAACGGCGGAAGCCCAATGACGCTTGCTCCTGACGATTATGATGATCTGCGGCGGGCTGTGCAGCTGCTCGAGAAGAAGCGCTTCATCGCCCGGCTGACCCATTATGCCGGGCGCCCCATCGAGCAGATGATGACGGCCCTGCCGCGCAGCACGTCGGAGAACATCCAGCAGGTGGTGCGCCAAACGGTGGCCCGCCTGCTGGACATGACCCTCAGGACCATGGACGGCGGGGCGCGGCAGGCGGCTTCGCCACGCATACACAAGCTGGCCGGCGGCCTCAGC
The DNA here is from genome assembly GCA_964392545.1 of uncultured Desulfobacteraceae bacterium. Classification (GTDB taxonomy): domain Bacteria; phylum Desulfobacterota; class Desulfobacteria; order Desulfobacterales; family UBA5852; genus JABZFP01. The sequence continues at coordinate 15,959 of CAYMQN010000055.1, read as the reverse complement.
GGCGCCGTGGGCGGGGCATTCGGGTTCGCGGCCCTGGCCCTGGAATTGCCGGTTTCCACGGCCCTCATGCTGCGCTCCATCGCCGATATCGCCCGCAGCGAGGGGGAAGACCTGACGCGTATCGAGAGCCGGCTGGCCTGCCTGGAGGTCTTCGCCCTGGGCGGGCCCGACGCGGGGGACGATGCGGCCGACACCGGCTATTATGCCGTGCGGGCCTCGCTGGCCAAGGCCTTGAACGAAGCCGCCCAATACATTGCCCGCAAAGGCCTGGCGGAGAAGGGCGCGCCGGTGATGGTGCGCTTCATCACCCAGATCGCCTCGCGGTTCGGGGCCCTGATCTCCGAAAAGGCGGCGGCCCAGGCCGTGCCCGTCATCGGGGCGGCCGGCGGGGCCGGTATCAACCTGTTGTTCATGCAGCATTTCCAGGAAACCGCCCGGGGGCATTTTATCGTCCGCCGGCTGGAGAGAATGTATGGCCAAGAAGTGGTGCGAACCGTTTACCGCGACCTGAGCCGACACACAGGCCGTTGAAGGCAGGGGGGCCATCAACCCACCCGGCCGGAGATTGCTGCTAGGAGACCAACCGCATGCAAAGAGCGACACTGGGAATCTTACTTCTGCTGTTATCCGGGTGTGTGACCATCCCGGCGGATATCGCACCGGTGCAAAGCTTCGAGCTGGAGCGCTACCTGGGGCGCTGGTATGAGATCGCGCGTCTGGACCACGGCTTCGAACGCGGGTTGACCCATGTCACGGCCGACTACCATTTGCTGGAGGACGGCCGGGTGCGCGTGGTCAACCGCGGCTATCGTCCGGAGGAGGGCCGCTGGGAGACCGCCGAGGGTGTGGCCCGGTTCGTCGGCCCCCCTGATGTGGGGCGTCTCAAGGTCTCCTTCTTCGGCCCCTTTTACGGTGCCTACAACATCATCGCCCTGGACATGGCCGCCTACGATTGGGCCCTGGTGTGCGGCCCGAACCGTTCCTATCTATGGATCCTGGCACGGACGCCGCAGCTGGATCCGGTCGTCACGGCGAAGCTTGTCGATCAGGCACGGGCCCAGGGGTTTGCGGTCGATGAATTGATCATGGTTCCCCACCGCCCGATCGATCTTCCCGCCGTCGTCGGGGCGCCATAATCCATCCATGCCCTCGAAGACGCCCAACGACCTGATGTGCGGTCCGGCCTTGTACCGGCGGATCGAAACCAACCTGGAGCGGTTCGGCGTGCAGGCCCGCAAGAGCGGCAGCGCCCGCCAGGCGGCGGTGGCCGTCACCGTGGTGGCCGCCGGCCACGGGGCGGAGATCGACGGCCTGCCCGGCCACTCCCACTGGGATCCGGCGGCAGCCCTGGTGCTGACCCGCCGGGCCGCCGGCCTGCGCAACCATGCGGGTCAGTGGGCCTTCCCCGGCGGGCGCATGGAAGCCGGAGAATGCGCGGAGGACGCGGCCCTGCGCGAACTGGCCGAGGAGGTGGGGCTGCATCTGGGGCCCGAGCGGGTGATCGGGCGTCTGGATGACTTCATCACCCGGTCGGGCTTTGCGGTTACGCCGGTGGTGATCTGGGGCGGCTGCCGGGCGGTCCTGACCCCCGACCCGGCGGAGGTGGCTTCGGTGCACCGCATTCCCGTGGCCGAACTGTTGCGCCCGGACGCCCCCATCCTGGAGGCGATTCCGGAAAGCCGCCACCCTGTGCTGCTCATGCCGGTGGGCACCAGCTGGATTGCCGCCCCCACGGCCGCGATGCTTTACCAGTTTCGCGAAGTCGCCGTCCTGGGCCGCAGGACCCGCGTGGCCCATTTCGAACAGCCTTATTTTGCCTGGCAGTAGCCACGGCTTGCCAAGGGGGAAGACCATGACGCGTTTTTCCATCGAGAAGGGCTACCGGCCGGGGGCCATCGGCCGCGTGGCGCAGCTCCACGCCGAATACTACCACCGCCACTGGGATTTCGGGCTGTTTTTCGAAGCCAAGGTGGCCACCGAGCTGGCCGCTTTTTTCAGGCGCTGCGACGCGACCCGGGACGGCTTCTGGGCCGCCGTGGTCGACGGCGGCCTGGAGGGGGCCATCGTCATCGACGCCAGCGAAACCCCGGCCCCCGAGGCCCACCTGCGCTGGCTCATTGTCTCCGACACGCTGCGGGGACAGGGGGCGGGCGCCCGTCTCATCGAAACCGCCATGGATTTTTGCCGCCGCAGACACTATCCCGCGGTCTACTTGTGGACCTTCGCGGGACTGAACGCGGCCCGCCATCTGTACCAAAAGCACGGCTTTGTTCTGACGGAGGAAAACCCGGGCGCCGGCTGGGGCGTGACCGTCAACGAGCAGCGCTACGAATGGCGCCCCCCGGCGCCGGGGATGGAATCCTAAAACCGGCCGCGCCTCAGGGCAAAACGTGGCAGCGATCCGGAAAGGAATGAAGATCATGTCCCGTATCATCGGGTTGTGGCTGGTGCTGGTCCTGCTCATGTCAGGCTGCGGGTTTTCCGCCAACCGGGAAGCGGCCGCCAAGACCATGGCCCGCTATTTCGAGGCCCTCGAGCAGCATGACTACGCGGCGGCGCTGGCCGTTTACGCCGATTCGTTTTTCAAGGACGTGTCCCGGGAGGCCTGGGAGGTGCGGTTGGAGGATTATATGCGGCAGCTCGGCGACCTGCAGCGCTACGAGGCGGTCCGCTGGAACGTGAAGAAGCACGTGGGTGCCAACGCGGGCACCTTTGTCAAGGTGGTCTACAATACCCGGTATGCCCGCCAGCCGGCGGTGGAGCAGTTCATTCTGAAAAAGGCGGACGGGGACTTCGTGATCATCGCCCACCGCATCGAAGCCAAAAGCCTGCCCCGGGGCGAGACGCATTTCATCTGAAGCGGGGTTGCCGATCGCCCGGTGCGCTTTATGTTCAACAGGACGCTTTGAAGCCCAGGCGTACCGCCCCTTTTCAAGTGTTCCAGGAGACGAAACCATGAACCGCGTTTTGATTGAACCCGCGGCCTACGACACCATCGAACCCGAAAACCAGGAAAGGATGGACATATGACCGAAGAAACCACACCCAAAGGCGTGCCCTTCGATGCGGCGGGCCATGTCGCGTATATCGATGGCGCCGTGGTCAGCAAGACCCTGATCAAGAAGGAGACCGGCAACGTAACCTTGTTCGCCTTCGAGGCCGGACAGGGACTGAGCGAGCACACGGCGCCCTTCGATGCCCTGGTGGAAATCCTGGACGGCGAAGCCCGGATTACCATCGGCGGGGAGGCCCGGACGGTCAAGGCCGGCGAGATGATCATCATGCCGGCCGACGTGCCCCACGCCCTGCACGCCGAGAAGGCGTTCAAGATGCTGCT
>CAYMQN010000055.1:0-12522 GCA_964392545.1 uncultured Desulfobacteraceae bacterium | reverse complement strand
TTTTCGGCCGTTCCACTGGCCGCTGGGGAGAAGATCGTCATCGCCCACAGGGGGGCCAGCGGGTATCTGCCGGAACACAGCCTGGCCGCCAAAGCCGCGGCCCATGTCATGGGCGCCGACTTTATCGAACAGGACCTGGTGTTGACCCGGGACGGCCGCCTGGTGGTGCTCCACGACCTCCATCTGGACCGGGTTACCGACGTGGCCGCCGTTTTCCCTGACCGTCAGCGGAGCGACGGACATTTTTACGTCATCGACTTCAGCCTGGAAGAACTCCGGCGCCTCTCTTTGACGGAGCGTGTCGAGATCCGGGAAGGTCAGGCTGTGCCGCGCTTCCCTGGACGTTTTCCACCCGGTAAATCTGCGTTTCGAATCAGCACCTTCGAAGAGGAGATCGAGCTGATCCGGGGGCTTAACCACAGTACCGGGCGCACGGCGGGGCTCTATCCCGAAATCAAGGCACCGGCCTTCCACCGCCGCGAGGGGCGCGACATCTCCCGGGCCGTCCTGGAGGTGCTGAACGCCTATGGCTACACCCGACGCAGCGACCCGGTCTACCTGCAGTGCTTCGACCCGCGCGAGCTCAAACGTTTGCGGCGCGACCTCCTGCCGCAAATGGGCATGGACCTGCGCCTGGTGCAGCTCATTGCGGAAACGGCCTGGAAGACCACCCTGATATTCGAAGGCGGACGCGCGAAGCCCTATGACTTCGGTTGGATGCTGGCTTCCGGGGCCATGAAAGCTGTTGCCGCCTATGCCGACGGCATCGGCCCATGGCTGGGGATGATCGTAAAGGAGAGTTCCACATCGGACAACCTGCACTTCTCAGGCCTTGTGACCGAAGCCCATGCGGCGAATCTCGTGGTGCACCCGTATACGTTCCGGGCAGACAAGGGATTCATACCGCCCTATGCCGCCGATTTCGAGAACTTTCTCTCGATTTTCCTCTTTCAGGCCGGGGTCGACGGGGTGTTCACGGATTTTCCCGACCGCACCGTGGCCTTTCTGCAACGCCAAACGAGGAACCGTCCATGAAACCATCGATCTATCGCACGCTTTTCCTTGGGGTACCCTTGCTGTTGATCTGCTGCACCCGCGCGCCGATTCCCCCCGCTAAGGATCCGGCGAGTCCTCTGAAGCCCTGTCCGTCTTCCCCCAACTGTGTTTCCACCGAAGCCGCCGACCCAAAACAGCGCATGGCGCCGCTGCCCTACCGGATCGACCGTACAACATCGCAAGCGCTGCTCCTGTCCATCATTGAATCCATGCCGCGCGCGACCGTCGTGACAAACGGGGAGCACTACCTGCACGTCGAATTCCGCTCCGCGGTCTTCGGCTTCGTGGACGACGTGGCGTTCGTGTTCGACGATGCCGCCGAGGTCATCCGTTTTCGTTCGGCCGCGCGCAGCGGCTACTGGGATCTGGGCGTCAACCGCCGGCGCATGCGCGCTATCGGTGAAGCTTACCGCAATGCGCTGCTCGATGATGGTGCCGACCTGGTCGCCATGGTATAGGAGGCTGGCTGGCTATCCATAAGACAAAAGCTTTTGATCCACATGGATAACCAGGAAACGCAAGTGCGTGGGGATTGCGCCACCGTTGGAGGTGGGTATTGAAGCGGGTTGCCGATGACCTATAATTTCGATCCGGAACGCTGGTACGCTATCGAGCGGGAGGCTTTGGAACGATTCTACCGGGAGGGACGGATGGATGCGGCGGCCTACGAAGCGGCCCTGGAGCGCCTCCAGCATAAGCTCGACGCCCTTTGGGACCGGTTGGACGGCAGCTATCGGCTTCCCACCGGATCGGCCCGCTAGACCAGGGGATGTGTCATGGCCGAAGCGCTTCTCATGGCCGGCGGAGCCGGTCCATGATGTGCGAGGATATCAGAGACAAACCGTCCATTCGCCATGCGGATGTCACCGGCCTGAACTTTATCCGGTCCTCCGGACCGCATGTGTTCCGGCGTCATTTCCGCCAGGGGCTGCGCTCCCACATCATGGAGATTCTGCACCGCGCGGACGTGGCGCTCGAAGACGAGGGCACGGTGGTCGACGGTCTCCGCCGTTACCCCAGGGCCAGGCCCACCTACATGCTGCGCATCTTCCGGACGCGGCTGCCCTCACTGGAGGATGCCATGGCCGAGATCGCACGGGTGAACGTGGTGGCCCGCCACCTCGGCGCCCAATTTGCAGCGGCTTCCAGCGAATTCGTAGTGGATTACCACGGCCCCCAAGGCTCCTGTATCCTGCTCTGCGGCCTCCAAGCCTATGTGTCCGGGGAGATTTTGGATCCCTGGCGTCTTCTCGGCCCGGCGCGTCTCCTGCCGGAGTTATACGACAGCCTGCACGGCGCCGCCCCGCAGGATTGCGGGCACCGCGCGAGCTGGCTCGAAGCGGCCCGGCGCAAGGCCGACGGTTTTGTGCGGGCCGTCAAAACAATGATCACTGAAGAGCACCAAATTCCGGATCTGGCCGGCGCCGGCAATCTCGTGGTAACCGCCGCGGGCGAGATCAAGCTCGTGGACATCAACAACATCTCACCCGTGGTCTTCGACGAGGCCATCCCCTTGGACGACAAGGGCTATCCCGTAAGCGACAAATCCATCGAAGCCCTCGCGCTGATCGAAGAGAAACTGCTCGGACGGCCCATGGATCGGGACGAGACCCTCTATGGTTTTTTCCTGGATCCCGCGCGCAGGCGAAAGGTGGCCGCCGCGGAGGCGTCTTTTTTCGGCCGCCAGCGCTAGCCGGATGGCATACCAAGGGCATTTGCCAATCCCGCAGCCGGGACAAAGACCGCCCGCGCCTTTTGGTGACAGGATTTGACAGCGATGGTGACGGAAAGCGTCAACCATCCGGCCCCTTCCGCCCAAAGATCATCCCAACCGTTTGATTTGTCATCTAGTTTCTCAATTCCGGAGCATGGCACGAAACTTGTAGAGATAGCGCCGGGACACTTCCCGTTCCTGTGGTTCACACTGTCAATCCCCATTCGCATGCCACCGCCGCGAAGACGACGCCCGTTGGGCGCGCGGCTATTTCGCCCGCCGCCTTCAGGCGAGTGTTCGATGGCGGTCGAAGGAAGAAGCGACAAAAGGACGGATCTTCATGCACAAACGCCTGACGCTAATCTCCATGATCGTGTGGCTTACCCTCAGCGGTGGGGCCCTTGCCGAAACCGTGGTGCTCAAGGACCGCCACCGCATTACGGCGCCGGTGCTCAAAGAATCGGCCGAGCATGTCTACCTTGATCTGGGTTTCGATGTCCTGAAGATCCCCCGGGAGGCCATTGCCGCCGTCGACCGCGCTCCGTCGGGGGCCGCACAAACGCAGCCTTCGGCCACCGCGACAACCCAGGGGCTTTACACCCTGGGCAACCCCCGGGTCCACTCCACCGTGGACGGGGTGCGGGCCTTCGGGCCGGCCGTGGTGGTGGTCAAAACACCGGTGGGACTGGGTTCGGGCTTTATCGTCCACGAGGACGGCTACCTGATCACCAATTTTCACGTGATCGAAGGCCAGAAGCATCTCACCGTGACCCAGTTCGTCCAGCAGGGCGCCGAGCTCAAGCGCGTGATCCACAAGGCCATCCGCATCGTTGCCCTGGACGTTTTTCACGATCTGGCGGTTTTGCAGATCGAAGCCCCCGAGGCCCGGCCGTTTCCGAAGGTCGTTTTGAGCCTGGAGGAGCCGGTCTACGGGGAAAGCGTCTTCGTCATCGGCAACCCGGCCGGGCTGGAGCGCACTGTTACGGAAGGCATCCTGAGCCACACGGGGCGGCTTTTCGAAGGCAGCCTCTATTTGCAAATCGACGCCTCGGTCAACCCGGGCAACTCGGGCGGGCCGCTGTTCAACGGGCACGGCCAGGTGATCGGGGTGGTCAACATGGGCAGCCGGATCATGCAGGGCCTCAATTTCGCCATTCCGTCCCGGCATGTAATCTTCCTTCTCGACCACGTCGAGGCCTACGCCTACGACCAGAGCAATTCGGAATCCGGGTTCGTATACGTCTCGGCCCCTGCCAATCCCAGCAAGCACCCTGCAAAGGAAAGCCATGACTAGGACGCGTTGCCCACATCGAACCTGGATCGCACTGCCGTGGCTGCTGGTCGTCGCCGCGCTTCTGCTGAACGGCTGCGGACGGGGACCGGACCAGCCCCCCCTTTCAACTATCGACCGGCGGGAGCTCCTGACCGATGCCGACCTCATCGTCCGCTGCTCCGATGCCGGGGCCTTCAGCGAGGCTGTGGCCCGATCGCCCCTGGGCCTTTTCTGGCACGGCCCGGAGATGGAAGCCTTCCGCGAGGGCTGGCGTTTCGAAGAGATCTTCGCCCGTGCCGTGACCGAGGAGATGGCGGGGGCGCATGCCGCGCGCATGCGCGAGATTTACCTTGAGCAGCTCAAACTGCTCGACGGCGAGTTCGTCCTGGGCCTGGATTTCGGCGATTTCAGCCGCGCGCCGGCCATCACTTTGGCCGCCGCCATCCGAGCGGAAGACTACCAGCGCAGCCTTGAAATGGACCGGCTGCTCTTCGAGCTGGAGCCGGTGGAAACCATCACGGCCAGGGAGGATTTTCGCGGCACCGCGATCACCACCTATCTGCGCAAAGAGGATGACGGCGATCGGTTTCTTTATCAGGCCTTCCACGACGGGACCCTTCTGGCTTCCGAGGACCGTCCGTGGCTGGAGCAGTCCCTTATCCGGCTGATGGCGGCTCGGGCGAGGGAGCCCGAGGGCGATCCGGTGCTGACCGTCACCGGCACGGCCCGTCTGCTGGACCGCCTCCAGGCCTTGATGGCCGAACAAGCGGCTGAAAAAGGGGCACCGTTCGATGCGCAAACCGTGCTTCACGGGCTCGGTCTGGACAGCGTGGGGGATTTGCAGCTGCAGATGGCCATGAAGGCGGACCGCACCGAACTGGTGTTTCAGGCCGCGCGGCGCGGGGAGTGGAACCGGGGTTTGATGGTGCTGGTTCCGGGTGAACCCGTACCGGTGGATTTCCGGCTGGCCTACGTGCCCCGTGACGTGGCCGGTTATCAAGTCTTCCGCGTGGATCTGGATGCCTTCTGGCGGCAGATTCCGGAACTCCTGCGGCAGATATCGCCGGACCATCAGATGCAGTTCAGCATGGGCGTCAATGCCGCGGGCGGCCTGATGAACATCGATCTCAACGAAGAGATATTCGGCAATCTGGATCGGCTCGGCTTCACCTATTCCCGTATCGGCGATGCCGGGCAGGAGCTGGTCTACGGGTTCCGGGTCAAGGATGCCGGCGCCATGGCGCGCACCCTCGACAAGCTGTTTGCCGAGCACGCGCCGGTGCGGGCCCAGCTGGGGGAGATCTACCGCCGCACCGACATCCAGGGCCACAGTGTTCACATGCTGCAGTTTCCGGTGCCTGCCGGCCACGGGGAGCGCATGACCATGCGCCAGGTGGGCATGACGGTCGTCGACCGGGCCCTGGTCATCGGCGAGGGAGACCTGCTGGTGGAGCATGTCCAGGCCGCCGTTCACAATCAGGGGGCAGCGGAATTTTACACGAGCCGGATGTTCACGGACATGACGCGCCGGGTGCCGGCCGAAGCCTGCAGCTACGGGGCAACTGATCTGGGGGCCTTTGCCCGCTTTTTCATCCATCAGCTCAGAAGCGCCGCCGAAGACCTGCAGGCCGCCGGCTTCGCCTCTCCGGCCCGTGCCGGCGGCGACAAGGCCGAAGGCCTGAACCCCCTGGCCGATCTGCTGGCCGGTTTCGATGTCGCGCAACTGCCCTTGCCTGAAAGCGTGGGCGCCTTTTTCGGGACCAGTGACGGCTACAGCCTGATGGACGGCGCCGGATTCCGGTCGACCATGACGATCTACGATCCACCGCACTGACCGGAAACAGACGGAGCGTACCATCGGGGTGCAAGGACGGCGCCGCGCGATGCGAAGGGAAAGCGATTCATGACAAACGCCAGGTTTGCCGCGACGGTCGGCCTTCTGCTCGTGGCCCTGTTCTGCGGGCCGAGGGTTCTTCCGGCCGATACCCAGGACCACCGCCGGGGGTTCGGATTCGGCCCGCGCGAGATCTACGATTTCAAGAACGACACCAGCCGCCTGATCGTCGAGGACCTCAACCGCGATGGATTGGACGACATCGTTTTTCTCAACAACCGCATGTCGCGCATCGAGGTCCTTCTTCGCAAAGCGCCGCCGGCCGGTGGGGCGCCCGGCAGCCTGCCGCTGCTTGACGAGACCTTTGTCCCGGCGGGCTTTCTGCTGGATCAGAAAACCGCCTATCTGGCGGTGGCCGATTTCGACGGCGATCAGCGTCCCGATATTCTGACGGGCGGCCCACAGCGGGGTCTGCGCCTCTATTTCCAGACCCGGGAGGGCCGTTTCGCCGATGCGGCATCGCCGGCGGTCAAACACAGCGACCAGATCGTACAGGTGGCCACGGCGGATTTCGACGGCGACGGCGCCCTGGACATCCTCGTAGGACGCCGCCGGAGCGCCGAATTGCTTTACAATGAGCGAAACGGGGTTTTCCGCCGCCGGCTGGTGCTCGACTACACGGCGGCGGACTGCGAAGGGGTCATGGCGGGCGATTTCGACGGTGACGGGCGACAGGACATCCTCCTGCGGTTCCCGGAGGAGCAGTTGCCCCTGCGCCTTTTTCTGGGGCGTCCGGAAGGGGGCTTCGGCTGGGAATATCCCCTGGAAACCCCGCCCATGAAGGCCCTTAAACCCATGGCCCTGGTCGAAAAGTCCCCCGACCAGCTTCTGGCGATTTTGCAAAATGGCGTAAACCTGCGCCATTACCGTCTGCAACGGGAGGCGTCGGGGAATATGTGGGAGGCGCCGCGGCTGATCACCGCCCGTCTGGTGGCACGGGGGGCCGGCGGCAAACGCCCCCTGTCCTGGACCCTGGCGGACATCAACGGCGACGGCCGCCAGGACTACTGCGTCAGCGCGCCCGAGCTCTCCCGGATCATGGTGCATATCGGCACCCCCCAGGGAATCAACCCGGTTCCCGAGGAAATCAGTTCACTGCGCCGCATCGCGCGTCTGGGGGTCGATCGCCGCGGCGATCTCTATGTCTTCAGCCCGGAGGAAAACGCCGTGGCCTGCCACGGGGCGGAAGCCTATGCGGCCTTTCCCGCCTTCGTCGACCTGCAGGGCACCCCGCTGGTGATGGATGTCTCCCCTTGGCGCGAAGGGGTTTTCAGCGTCGTCAAGCGCCGGAACGACCGCCTCTACTTTTGCCGTGCGGACCGCGGCGGGGTGAAGCGCGCGGTGCCCCTCGAGCTGCCGGCCGACCAGCCCCCCGACGCGATGCGGGTTTTCCCGGTCTTCCGGGACACATGGGGGGTCGTGCTGTTCTCGCCCCTGAAGAAACCGGCCATGCATCTTTGGGACGGGCGGCGGTTGACGGCGGTCACCAACCGACAGTTTCGGGCCCTGGGGCCGGAATTGACCGCGTCGGACATCGTCGTGGTGGGCACAGCGACCGATCCGGGCATCATGATCAGCGAGGGCCAGGCCGCACGCCTTTACCGCTTTGACGGGAAGACGTTCAAGGTCGAGCGGCAGTTCAGCCTGCCGGACGAAAAGGCCGTCTTGAAATTCGGCCTGACGGCCGCAGGACCGGCCGGCGCCTCGGGCTACCTGTTCTTCAACCAGAACGGCAACGAACTGTGCTGGTTTCCGGAAGATGAATCCCGGGCGGCATTGGCCGTCGCGCTGGCAGATGCCTTCCCGCAGATGGCCGGCATCGTGTCCCTTGCCGGCACGCAGGACGGGGGACTGCTGTTGCCCGGCCGTTCGGAAACCCGCTTTATCCGCACGGACATCCGGACCTATGCCCTGCAGACCCTGAGCGGCTATTCCAGCCAGGCTGAAAACCCCCAGCTATGGAATCTCTATCCCCTGGCGCTGGGCACCCCGCCGCGTCCCATGGCGGCCGCCCTGGACGCGCGCAACGCGACCATCGAACTACTTTCGGTGCGGGACGGCGAACTGACCGAGGAAGTCAGCTTCGCCGTCTTCCAGGGGCCGCAGTTCAACCGCGACGACAAGGGCTGGTTCTACGAGCCGCGCGAGGCGGCCGCCGGCGATGTGAACGGCGACGGCTTGATGGATCTCGCCATCCTGGTCCACGACAAGCTGGTGATCCACCTGGGGGAATGAGGGCCGGGTCTCCCCCAATGGCCGCGGTCATCACAATCCGTTCTCCAAACCGCGAGAATTTTTTCGGTGCCATTCCTGTAGGGGCCGACGGCTGTCGGCCCGCCAAAACAGGCCGACGCGTACCGGGGCGACGAACAACGGCCCGACAGCCGTCGGCCCCTACGCCATACGCCGTTTGAACAACCACCCCGCCGCCGCCAGGGTCACCAGGGCGATGGCTGCCATGGGCAGGGTATTGGCCAGGACGTCGGCGGCGGGCATGGCCTTGAGAAAGACCCCGCGCACGATGATCATGAACCAGCGCAGGGGATTGACCAGGGTGACGTCCTGCAGCCAGGGGGGCATGTTCTCGATGGGGGTGGCGAAGCCCGAGAGGATCACGGCCGGCGGCATGAAGACGAAGGCCCCCAGGATGGCCTGCTGCTGGGTCATGCACAGGCTGCTGATGAAAAGGCCGATGCCCACGATGGCCGTCAGGAAGACGGTCAGGGCCCCGTAGAGCAGCAGAAGCGACCCCTGGAAGGGAATCCGGAAAACGAAAATGGCGATGCCCAGCAGGAGCGAGGCCGAGCACAGCGCCAGAAAGAGGGCGGGCAGGGCTTTGCCCAGCAAGATCTCGAAGGGCTGCAGAGGGGATACCAGAAGCTGCTCGAAAGTGCCCATCTCGCGTTCCCGGGCCACCGACAGGGAGGTCAGGATCAGGCTGATCACGGTGGAAAGGATGCAGATCAGGCTGGGCACGGTGAACCACATGAATTCCAGATTGGGGTTGAACCAGTGGCGTACCAGAAGATCCACGGGCCGGTCGGCGGCACGCCCCTGCCGGTCGGCCAAAAAGCCCTCCACGATGCGCTGGGCATAGCCGCCAACGATCTGGGCCGTGTTGGTCTTGCGGCCGTCCAGGAGCAACTGGATCGGGGCGGGGGACCCGGCGGCCAGCCGGCGGGAGAAACCCAACGGCACCACCAGTACCGCCGCCACCTCCTGGGCGTCGAGCATGGGGCCGGCATCGGTCTGGCTTTTCAAGAAAACGATGCGGGTGAAGGTCTCGGACCGGCGGAAGCGCTGCACCAACGCATAGCCCTCGCGGCCGGCATCCAGGTCGAGGATCCCCAGGGAGACGTTCTTGGCCTCCATGGTCATGGCAAAGGAGAAAAGGAAGATCTGGATGACGGGTGGGGCGATCAGCACCGTGCGGGACTTGGGATCCCGCAGGATGTTGAGCAGTTCCTTGATGATGAGCGCCCATAAACGTGTCCCCATGGCGGTCTACTCCAGGCGGTGCGGGGTTTTCTTGAGGGTCAGGGCGAAGAAGAGGCCCGCGATGGCCAGGCAGAACAGGATATTGGGCCACAGCAGGGGCCAGATGTCTCCCGTTAGAAAGAGCGTCTGCAAATTGGTGACGAAATAACGGGCCGGAATGATCCGGGACACCGTGCGGATGATCCAGGGCATGGAGGCGATTTCGAAGACGAAGCCGGACAGGATGAAAGCCGGCAGAAAGGCGCTCACCATGGCGATCTGGGACGCCAGAAACTGGTTGCGGGTCAGCGTGGAGATCAGGAACCCCTGGCCCAGGGCGGCCAGCAGGAAGGCGGCCGAGGCCAAGGCCAGGGCCAACAGCGTGCCCCGGAAGGGAATCCCGTAGAGAAAAAAGGCCACCGCCGTGCAGACCGCCATGGAGGCCATCCCCAGGACGAAATAGGGAATCAGCTTGCCGATCACGATTTCCGGGGCGCTGAGCGGTGTGGCCAGCATGGCCTCCATGGTGCCGCGCTCCCATTCCCGGGCCACCACCAGGGCGGTGAGCAGCGACCCGATGATGGCCATGATGATGGCCAGCGATCCGGGCACCAGCGAATGGCGGCTGTCGACTTCGGCGTTGTAGAAGAAGCGCAACGCCAGTGTGGCCTGCGGCCCGGCCGCCCGTGCCGCCAGCACGGCTTCCTGACTCATCCAGGTCGCCAGGGTGCCCTGGGCGTAGTTGGCCACGAAATTGGCCGTGTTGGTCTCACTGCCGTCGGTGATGACCTGCACCCGGGCGGTATCCCCCGGCGTATGAAGCGCCCGGGCGAAATCGCGGGGGATGACCACCAGGCCGCGCAGCCGGCCGCGGACCAGCTCGGGGACCAGCTCCCGCCGGTCCAGGCTCGTCTGCACGTCGAAGAACGGTGTGGCCTGGAAGGCGCCGGCCAGGCGGCGGGCTTCCGGGCCGGTATCCTCCAGCACCACCCCCAGCCGCACCTGGCGGGCATCCAGGGACACCCCGTAGCCGAAGAGAAAGAGCAGGATCAGGGGCAGAATGAAGGCGATCAGGATGCTGCTTGGATCGCGTCCCACCTGGAGGCTCTCCTTGACGATCAGGGCTTTCAGCCGGCGCAGCCGGGCCTGTTTGTCCGACGCCGTGTCCCGGGGGGTCATGCCGCCTTGTCCTCCCGATTTTCCGATTGTTCGATCAGGGCGATGAAGGCGTCCTCCAGGGTGGGATCGGGGCGCTCGTCCGTGCGGGCCGACGCCTTCAGGCGGTCGGGAGAACCCTCGGCAATCTTGCGGCCGCGATAGATCAGGCCGATGCGATCGCAATACTCGGCCTCGTCCATGAAGTGGGTGGTCACCAGAATGGTGACGCCCTTTTCCACCAATCCGTTGATATGGTTCCAGAACTCGCGACGCGTGATGGGATCGACCCCCGAGGTGGGCTCATCCAGGAACAGCACGTCCGGCTGATGCATGGCGGCGCAGGCCAGGGCCAAGCGCTGCTTGAAGCCCAGGGGCAGCGTTGCCGCGGAAACCTCAAGGAAAGGCTTGAGGTCGAAGACATCGATCATGGCGGCCACGGCCCTGTCCCGTTCCCGGCCGCGCAGGCCATAGGCCCCGGCAAAAAAGCGCAGGTTCTGTCCCACGGAGAGATCCCCGTAGAGGGAGAACTTCTGGGCCATATAGCCCAACCGGGCCCGGGCCTGCGAAGGGGCGCGCCGTAAATGCAACCCGGCCACGAAGCCCTCGCCCGCCGTGGGTTTGAGCAGGCCGCACATCATCTTGAAGGTGGTGCTCTTGCCGGCCCCGTTGGGTCCCAGGAGCCCGAAGATCTCCCCGCGGCGGAGGGTAAAGCTGTTGTCCTCCACGGCCGTGAAGTCGCCAAAGCGCTTGGTGAGCCCCCGGGCTTCGACCACCGGGCGGTCGTTTTCCGGCAGGACGGGCGTTGCATCGGCCAGGGCCGAGCCGCCGCCGGGCCCGCCGCCCAGAAGGTCGATGAAGGCGTCCTCGAAGCGCGGTGCCACAGGTGCGATTTCCGTCCCGGACCCGCTGTCCAGCGCTGCCAGGTCGGGGCGATCGGCGTCTTCGGTCAGAACCAGGCGCAGGGCGGCCCCCTGGACCACACCGTCGCGGATATCGGAACGCTCCAGAATGCGCGCCAGGAGCCGCCGCCGGCGCTCGGCCGGCACCCCGCGGAGCTGGATCACCCGGCCGGCGAGGCGCCCGGTGAGGTCCCGGGGGCGGCCTTCGAAAAGCAGCCGGCCTTCGCTCAGAAGCAGAGCGTGGTCGCATTGCTCGGCTTCGTCCAGATAGGCCGTACTCCAGACAATGGTGGTGTCCTCGTCCAGCATCTCGCGCACCATGCGCCACAACTCGCGCCGGCTGATGGGGTCCACACCCACGCTGGGCTCGTCGAGCAGCAGCAGGCGCGGTTTCTTGATCAGGGCGCAGGCCAGGCCGAGCTTCTGCTTCATTCCGCCGGAAAGCTGGCGCGCCAGCCGTTTGGTGAAGGGCGCCAGGCCCGTGAAGCCCAGCAGCCGTTCGAAGACGGCGTCCCGCCGCCGGCTGTCGATATTGCGCAGCTCCGCATAGAGCCGCAGGTTTTCCATCACCGAGAGATCTTCGTAGAGGCCGAAGCGCTGGGGCATGTACCCCATGACCGCGTGCAGGGCCTGGGTGTCGCCGATGGTGTCCAGCCCGTCGTAGATCACCCGGCCCTCGGTGGGCACCAGGAGTCCCGCCATGATCCGCAGCAGGGTGGTCTTGCCGGCCCCGTCGGGCCCCACCAGCCCCGTGATGCGCCCCGGACGCACCTCGGCCTGGATGGCGTCCAGCGCCGCCCGCTCACCGCCCGGGAAATGCTTGGTCATGGATTCGATGGTCAGCATGGCATGTCTTTCGAAAAGGGCTCAAGGATCCAAGGGGTCCAGGGGCCAAGGGTTACCCCCGAAAACCGGTTGCCGAAATGCGGCGATCAAGAATTCACGCCCCCCACCATTTGCTTGCCGTTATCGGTATCGCTATCGAAATCGCTATCGGTATCGTGGGTTATGGTTTTAAATCCCGATCCCGAGATTTTCTTCATCTCCTCGC
>CAYMQN010000054.1:0-18190 GCA_964392545.1 uncultured Desulfobacteraceae bacterium | reverse complement strand
TTCCGCCCAGGCCCCCCCGACCCTGGCGCAGTGGATCGAGGAGGCTTGACAACCCCATGCGCAAGCGGCGCTTCTCCAATGTGATCGGCTTTGACGACGCCCCTTTTCCAAGAGACTACCAGGGGCCGGTCAAGGTGGTGGGGGCGGTGTTCGCCGACCGGCGTCTGGACGGGGTGCTGATCGGTGCCATCGAAAAGGACGGCGGCGATGCGGCCGTGAAGTTGGCGCAGCTCGTGGAGACGTCCAAATTCTACGAGCATGCGCGTCTGATCATGCTGCAGGGCATCACCATGGGCGGCTTCAACGTGGTGGATGTGGTCGATCTGCACGCGCGCCTGAAGCTGCCCGTGCTTGTGGTGGCGCGGCGGGCGCCGGACATGGCGGCCATCCGCCGGGCGCTGGAACACCACCTTCCCCAAGGCCGGGAGAAATGGGCGCGCATCCAGGCGGCCGGCGCCATGGAACCCGCCGGAGGGGTCTTTGTCCAGCGGGCCGGGTTGACCCGGGAGCAGGCCTCGGACATTCTGGCCCAATGGGCGATCCACAGCCGGATTCCGGAGCCCCTGCGCTGCGCGCACCTCATCGCCGGCGCCCTGGCCACCGGCCAGAGCCGCAACCGTCCCTGAAACCCATGGCCGGCGATTCCCGTGGCCGGTCCCGAGGAGGACCATGATGGCACCCGTTGCGCCCACCGCATGCGGCATCGAAATCGCCGGAAGGCGGGCGGCCTTCGTTTTTCTGGCGCACGACGGCGACCGTGTCGTGGACCTGACCGGCCGCCGCACCCAGCTCAAGATCGACGACCCGGACCAACCCGAAGCGCTGCGCGGATTCTGCCGGAGCGCCCATGCCATCTTCGATGACCTGCACCCCGCGCGAATTGCGGTCGTGGCGCGGCGCAAGAGCGGGCGGTTTGCGGCCGGCGGAGCGACCTTTAAACTGGAGGCGCTGCTCCAGCTCTATGGACCCACGGATGTGGTCCTCGTGGCGCCGGCGGATCTGCGGCGGTTTGCCAAGGAGCAGCGTCCGGAACTTGCACCTCGCTTCAGCTATCAAAAAAATGCCTACCTGCTGGCCCTCTATCTCCTGGCAGGGGTTCCGGCAGAGCACGCCGGGCCGGCGGCCTGAGGGGAAAGTCTGTTTTTCATTCCCCGGTCCGTGGTATGGTAGATGGTCGTAAGGCAGACAACGCAATTGGCCATTGACGAAAGGGGGAGACGCATGCGCAACGCATGGGGCTGGACGGTCGTCCTGGCGGTAGTGGTCGGGCTGGCGGGCTGCGCCTGGCTCGATTACCAGGAAACCAAGCTGCACTCGGGCTCCCTCTATCTCCCGGTGGATGCGGAAGCGCGCAACTTCGGCTATCAGCGCCTGATGATCAACTGCCGCTACCGGGAACCGGTCGACGCCTTCGTTCAAGCGCATGGGCACCCGGACTTCATCTACGAGTACAACAAGGCCACCCGTGAAGGGATCCGGCTCTTCTACCTCGAAGCAAACCGCGTCTACGATTTTCTCGAGCAGGGGGCCAGCCCGAATTCGGCGACCCTGTTGGAACAGCGCGAACCCACCTCCTTCGAAAAAGCCTACCTGAAAGAACTGCAGGAACGCCAACCGCTCTAGCGGCTCACGATTGCGCGGGGGAGGACGCGGTCTCCGTGGGATGTTTTCCGCCCATGATGCGGCGGTAGACGTCCATCACCTGCCGGCGGGTGGCCTCGCGGCTGCCGCTGTTGTCGATGATGTAATCGGCATGGGCGCGCTTGGCCTCGATGGGCATCTGGGCGCGGATGCGGGCTTCGGCGTCGGCCCTGCTCAACCCGTCGCGCTGCATGAGACGGGTCTTCTGGACCCTTTCGGGCACGTACACCAGGATGACCACCGGCAAAAAGGCATGCCAGCCGGATTCAATCAGCAGCGGCACGTCCAGGACCAGGAGGTCCTTGGGGTGGAAGGCGGCCAGCCGCTGGATTTCGGCCTCCATTTGTTCGCCAACTGCGGGATGGACAATCCGGTTCAGGATCGCCTTGGCATCGGGATCGTGAAAGACGATGGCCCCCAGGGCCTCGCGGTCGATCTGCCCGTCGGGCCGTAAAATGCGCTTGCCGAAATGCGCCACAATGGCCTGCCAGCCGGCGGTCCCTTTTTGGACCACCTCCCGGGCGATGTGATCCGCATCCACGACACGGGCTCCGGCTTCGGCCAGCATGGCGGCCGCCGTGGATTTGCCGGAGGCGATGCCGCCGGTCAGCCCGGCCAGCTTGTTGGGGATGGCATCAAACATTTCGGGAAGCATCCGGTTTATTCAGAAAGGCGGCGACCGGCGCCAGAAGGGTGTCGGCCGACGGCGTTGGTCCGGAAGCAGGTTTCCATTGGAGTTCCAGGTGCGCATAGCGGCGGTAGCGTTTGTCGCGTTCCGCAAGCAGGTTTGCGTAGCAGCGTTTCAAGGCTTGCGGGTTCGTCTCGCCATCGCTTTTTGCGAAATGGCCGTGCCAGATGACCGGCCGCGGGTTCTCCTCGTAAGCGCGGCGCAGCAGGACGTGATGGGCTGCAGGGGGCGACAGGTAGATCACCACGGCCTGGCGCTGCAGGCGCTGCATGATGGCATCGCCGGTATAGACCACGCTGCCGGTGGTGTCGATGACCAGATTGGGGGCGGCCGCGCCGTCGGGCCGCGCCTCCAGGTCGCTCAGAAGCTGGTCCATGATGGCTTTTTCGAGGGACAGGTAGCGGGTTTCACGGCGGGTAAAACCCGGCTCGAAGGGAAACCCCATCCACTGGCCAAGATGCTCGAGGGAGGCATCGCCGATCTCGCCGGCCGCCGCCAGGCGCTTGCCGATATGATCGTCGCAGCAGAAAACCTCAAACCCACGCCGCTGGAGGATCGCCGACCAGAAGGATTTGCCGGCGCCCGACATGCCGATCAACGCGATGCGCATGGCCCCTATTCCGTAGCCTGGGGAAAATCCTGCAGGACTTCCTCGATGCCGAAGCGGGCCAGCTCCTCGGCGGAAAGCCAGCTGGCGCCCTGCTTGAAAAAGCCGGCGGCATCGAGCAGGTTGTTGGTGAGGGCCTGCTGGGTTTTTTCGTAGCGTCCCCGCCATACCCGCCGACCATTGGCAACTTCGAGGAGATAGACGCTAAACGCCACCGAGGCGCCTTCATCGCGGGTGCGCTCGCGATAGCGCCAGACCGAACCGAGGATGACGTGGTCGGCGCCCATGGCCCGGCCGAAACGTCGGGCCAATTGCCGCGGCGTGTCTTCCAGGCGGTTTTGGGGCAGGGTGTCGAAAACCGCAGCCGCGCGATCCCGGGGCAGGACCCGGTCCCCGAGTCTGATTTCCATGGCGCGCTGCATCTGGTGGGTCAGCGCCTGTTCCGCCCCCGGGCCCAATTCGCTGACCGCCAGGCAAAACTCCATGAGGGTGCAATCCAATGCCGGGCGGACGCGATCGTCCGCCTCCAAGGCGGTATTGCCGGGCAAAAACGGCATGACCGCCACGCGGTGGAGCGGAACGACGTCGTAGCCCACCAGTGTCTGGGTGTCGCGCGACGGATGTCGGCAGCCTGTCGCAGCCAGTAGAAGGAGAGCCAGTCCGATAAGGGCTGTGTTACGCGATTTGCGTTGCATGCGGTTGCCTCAATGGGTCTCCATCCCAAAACGGCATCTTTCGGCCCCGACCAGCGTTCGCGCTCGTTGGAAATCCTCGCCGTAGCCCAGCTACGCCTGTGGCTTCCACATCGCTGCGGCCTTGGTCTGAACCGAAATCCACCATTCCTGGATATCTAGTGTCATGTCAACCTTGTAATGTCGTAATATATGTGCTATGAATTCTTCATAACCTAATCCGAAAGGAGTGGGCATGAAGAAATTCATTGTGACTTTGGAAAAAGATGAGCGTCATCAATTGAACCGCCTAACCTCCAAGGGCAAACACAGGTCCCAAAAAGTTCTCAATGCCCTGATCCTTTTGGCTTGCGATGAGGGCGCGCACCAGGAAAAGCGCTCGACCAACGCAGAGATCGCCCGTGTGCTGAGCATCAGCATGCGAAAAATCGATCGCGTGAAAAAGCGTTTTGTGGTCGATGGACTGGAGGTGGCGCTCAACGGCAAAACGGGAAGCCGTGTCTACAAGAAAAAGGTGGACGGTGGACTGGAAGCTCATTTGGTTGCCTTAAGTTGCAGTGACCCGCCCGAAGGCTTTGCAAGGTGGTCTCTGCGGTTATTGGCCGATAAAGCCGTAGAGTTTGACTACATTGATCAGATTTCCCATGAAACTGTGCGTCGCATTTTAAAAAAAACGTCCTCAAGCCCTGGCAAAGGAAAGGATGGCTGATTCCCCCGGAGCAAAAC
This sequence comes from uncultured Desulfobacteraceae bacterium, assembly GCA_964392545.1. Classification (GTDB taxonomy): domain Bacteria; phylum Desulfobacterota; class Desulfobacteria; order Desulfobacterales; family UBA5852; genus JABZFP01. The sequence continues at coordinate 13,836 of CAYMQN010000054.1, read as the reverse complement.
GGCAGTTTCGTGGCCCACATGGAGATGGTGCTGGACGTTTACATGCGCCCCTACGATCCGCGCTATCCGGTGGTATGCATGGACGAATCTCCGAAGCAACTGATCGCCGAAAGGCGCGCTCCCATTGCTGCTTGCCCGGGCCAGCCGGCACGCTGCGACTATGAGTACCGACGCTGTGGGGTATGCAACATCTTTCTTGCGTGTGAGCCACTGGCCGGAAAACGCTTGGTGGCTGTCCGCGAGAAGAAGACCAAACATGATTGGGCCCATTTTGTGGATGAAATCGCCCTTCTATACAAAGATGCGGTGAAAATCACCCTGGTCATGGACAACCTGAATACCCACAGTCCCGGCGCGTTGTATGAGACATTTGCGCCGGAACGGGCCAAAGCTCTCTGGGATCGGTTCGATTTCGTCTATACCCCGAAGCACGGCAGTTGGCTGAACATGGCGGAAATCGAGTTGAATGTGCTCACCAAACAGTGTCTGGACCGGCGCATCGCCGCAATCGAGGTGGTCCAATCTGAGGTGGCAGCCTGGCAAGCGCACCGAAACAACCGCGAAGCCAAGGTCAACTGGCAGTTCAGAACCGAAAACGCTCGGATCAAGTTGGCAAGGCTATATCCGACATTTGATTGTTGACAAGACACTAGTTGGATTCGAACGGTTCGCCGCGGCCCAGCGGCCGGTGGAAAGTGGTGTCGATGGTATCCCCCAGAAGGCTTTGGTACACCTCCTGCTCATTGCCGGCGGCCCTGGCGAACGGGTACCCGATGCAATAGACCAGACCGGCCACGGGCAGCATGATCAATCCGACGGGTCGCAGAATGAGGGCGTCGGCGGCGACATTCATGGGATTGGGCGGCGGGGGGGCCGGTGCAACGTAGGCCTCCTCCCCATGGGCGTATCCAAGAGCGATACCACTCGTCAGGATCACCAGCAGGGCAAGGCAGGCCATTCGGCGAAATGGGGTTTTGGGCATGATGTCATCTCCCGGGATGGCCCGTCAGGGTGGGGTCGGCCAAGTCGCCCTTCCCCGTTCAGGTGTGGCGGTAACGGGCGCTGGTGGGAACATAATACACGAGATTGCAGGCCACCAGAAGGCTGTTGAATTCGGCATGCTTTAGGACGGCCGGATCGTACGGCCATGGGTTTTCCCCACCATCGGAGGGGCGTGCCTGCAGTTGCCGTCGGGACAGCTTGCGGCCGCACTGGCAACAGGCACAGACCGGGGCAAAAAGCCGCCCATACACCCAAACCGCGCCCCACAGGCCGCCGGTAAGCAGGGTGAGGGCCAAGTGCAGCCAATCGTGACTGGCGGTGCAGGCCACCATGACCCTGGTCCGACAATGGGGACAAACCCCCGACCCTGTTGAAACGCCCATGACAGCCTCCTGCGGTGTCCATCCAGAAACGGCAGATTTTGGCCCCTGGCCCGCCGTCGGCAAAAAACCGCCTTTTGCGGACAAGCGGCGTTCTCGCCTCCTGGCGGTCCTCGGCGTAGCCCGGCTACGCCTCCGGGCGCCCGTCGGCTGCGGCCTTGCCAGGAACCAAAATCTGCCGCTTCTGGATGGACACTATTGGTCTCCGCCCGCAAACAGCATCTTTTGGTTCAGGCGCCGCCGTCGTTGGACCTGGTCCCGGCATGGGGGCCGCGCCCTCCGCTGGGAACCCGGTCCCCGGATGGGGAAAAACCTACCTTTGGCGGACAAGTCGGCGTTCCTGCTCTGTTCATCTCTTTTATTAAAATAATGAATCCGGCCCGAAAAGTCAAAACATTGCACGGCGGGCTGCGGCCGGGTCCTCGTCGGCTAGGCGCCGGGGATTCATTTCAGCGCAGGTCTTTGATGTAGCGCAGCAGGGCGGGATTGGTACAGACTTCATAGTAATGGCGGCCCGTGGTTCCCGTCACCTCGAGGTTGCCCAGGGACATGATCGGCAGCGGCGCCTGGCGCACCACCAGTTGGTGGGAGGTGCCGGAAACGGTCGGAAATTTGCCCACGTAGAGCTGATGGGGCTCGTCTTCCGCGCCGGGGGCTTTCAACTCGAGCCGTTGCATCTGGATTTCTTTCTGCAGCTTTTCGAAAGCGTCGTCGCTGAGTTCAATGCCGTTGACGTTGTAGCGGACATACTGCCCCGCTGCGGCCTTGCGGTCGCCCGCGGCGATTTCATAGACGAAGACGTTGAAAGGGGACTGTTTCAGCGCCGTATTGTCGCGCAATGGCCTGAAACACCCGGAAAGCCGGTCGGCCTGGTTGATGGCCGGCGAGATCATGATGCGGTTGTCTTCGTCGAAGAAAAACGTGGGTGCGTTGCCGGCATAGCTGATGCCGATCCCGATTTCCAGCAGGGGCAGCCGCGACGCCACGTTTTTGCGGTTGTAGCGCTGGACGACGAGCAGGATGCTCATGGCCAAACCGCAGGCCCGTGCCACGCTATACCAGTTTTGGGGCTGGCTTTCATGTTCGTAAAGGGCGAGAATGATCGCATCCCCCTCGATGAAAATTTTGAAGGCGCCGAAGCGGGAGAGGATGCTGGTGATGGGGTCGAAGAAATTCAAGCTGAAATTCGTGGCCGGGTTCATGCCCTGGGATTTCATCTCGCTCACGATGCCCGTCGATCCCCTGACATCCGCTTTGACGACCGTATGGCTGATGATGGGCATGTCGTCGGGTTTCTGCTCGTTGGGCAGCAGGAATTCATACAGCGAATTGTTGGCCCGGGACAGCTTCAGGTAGGTATCGTCATTGACGAAATTGACGTAGGAAATGGCATTGTTGATCAGATTGAAGTTGCACAGGTCGCGATGATAGCGGGCAAAGGTTTTCACGAAGTCCAGAAGAATTTCCATTCTCTGCGGGCGGGGAAGCCAGCGGATGCGCGAGAGACAATTGCGGATGGGCTGCAGCGAGTAGTCTTCGCCATAATTCTTTTTGATGCGCTTCAATTTGGCCCGAATCGGTTGACGCGATTTGCGGTCGACGATGTATTGCAGCACTTCATGGGGCGTCAACGGCGGGCAGTAGGCATCGCTGAAAGCCTTCATCTCCTCGGTGGCGATCACGATGTGGGTCAATTCACGGGTGTTGAATTCCTTGATCAGTTCGGTCAATAACCGTTTCTGGAGACGGGTGACCTGTTTGAGCTTGTGGACGCGCTGCTTGTCGGCCGACCGCCGTTTGTCCCGGCGCAACATCTGTTCGGTCCGGTAATAGTTGAACAGGGCGTCCATGTTGTTTTCCTGCTTGAGCCAGTCCGTGTAATCCGCCTCGTGGCCGCCGGTCCGGCGGGTCTGGGATCCCGATTTTTCGGCGGTGGCGGCGGGGTCGGCGTCGGATACCGGCCTCGCGCCGGTGGAACGCCCGTCGCGGCTGGCGAGGAAAGCATTCAGCGCACTCAGGAAGGCTTCATACTGGTTGACATCCTCCCGGCGGCTGCCGAGCAGGACATACTCGCCCATCAGGAATCCATCATTGTGGGGGTTCTCGGTGTGCAGGAGGGGGTTGGCGAAAAAGTCTTCCGGCAGGATGGCGTCCGGCCCGAAATGCAACGTGTAGAGTTCGTTCATGCTTTCCTGGAGAACCTCGGTCAGATACTGGAAAAGCCGGGCGTTGGCATTACGAATGGTGGTGTCCCGGGTGCGGGTGAGGACTTGCAGCGCTTCCTGCAGATGTTTCACCTGGTCTTGGTTGTAGGCCATCTCCTGGCGCCAGATCTGGGTGTGCACATGCTGGAGGCAGGCCTTGTAGCGGTCGTTGATCGCTTCCTTGAAGGTGACGGCGATGGCTGTTTTGGCCAGGAAAAGTACCTGGTATTCGTTGTCCAGCTTGGCCCGTTTGAGGGCATCGGTCATGAGATCGCGACAGAGGCCCTTGAATTCCTTCTCGCCGCGGTACCAGTTGTAGCCGTTTTCGAAATCGGGCAGATCGTTGATCCCGGATAGGCGCCCGATGAGTTGAAGGGCCATGCGACGGACGGCTTTTACAAAACCAGGGCTGAGGTGAAGGTCGTAGCGCAGGTTGTCCACACCGAGTTTGAGCCGGTTGAGGTCAAAGGTGTGGCGGTAGGGCTTGAGCGGGATCCCGGCAAATTTTTTAGGTTGCAGCGATTCGGAGAGCGTCATATCGATCTCTTGGGCAACGCCGGCCGAATCGATCGGTGGGTCGGGTTGCAAGAGGATGGCCGACCTTCATCCGCCTCGCAAACCGCGGCCGCCCCTTTTCGCCGGAGGCCTTTGGTGCCCTGATCCGTGAATTATTTCAAGTAGTTTACTTTATCGGCCGCGCCGTTTAGTGTCAATGATATATTCGGTGTTTGTCCGCCGCCCGCAACGGGATGCGCGGCCGGTGGAACCGCCTACCGTGGGAGCACGGCCCATGCTTGTGGTCGACAATGGCGCCGGCCGGGATCCGGCCCTGAATTTGGCCCTGGAAGAGGATTTGATGCGGCACGGCCCAACCGGCGCCGACATGCTGCTCTTTTACATCAACGACCGGGCGGTGGTCATCGGACGCAACCAGGTGCCCTATGCCGAAATGGGGCTGCGGGCCGCCGCGCGGCGGCGGGTGGCTGTGGTGCGGCGCACTTCAGGCGGGGGAACGGTCTATCACGATCCGGGGAATTTGAACTTCTGCTGGATTCAATCCCGTCGGGAGGACCCTTTCCCATCTCCGGCGGAGGCCGCCTGGCCGGTGCTGCAGGGCCTGCGGAATCTCGGCCTGCCGGTCCGGTTGAATCAACGCCATGATATTCTCTTGGAAAACCGCAAAATTACCGGGATCGCCCAGTATCGGACCAAGGATAAATGCCTGACCCATGGCACCCTGCTGGTGGCGGCCGATCTCGAGGCGCTGGAGGACGTGTTGCAGCCGGACTGCGACGTGCCGGCCGCCCGGGGCCGAAAGTCCGTTCGCAGCGAGGTCACCAATCTGACGCGCTACCGTCCGACGCTCACCATCGGTGCGCTGCAGGAGGCCCTAGTGGGGGCCTTTGCCGCTTTCCACGGCAGGGCCGTGCCCTTGTCCCTCGATGCTTCGCACTGGGCCCGGATCCGCGCGGCGGCTGACGCCAAATACCGTTCCTGGGACTGGAATGTCGGCCGTTCGCCCGCGTTCGCAATCCGTCGCCGGGCCGATTTCGCGTGGGGGCGGGGTGAGGCGGTGATGCACATTCAGCGCGGTGTCATGACCCGCATTGGGTTGTCCCTGCCGGAGGGGGCTCCGTCGGCCATCTTCCGGCTCGTTTCCGATCTCGAGGGGCAGCCCTATCACCCGGCGACGATCGCCCGCAGGATGCTTGAATGCGGGTCGGCCGTACCGAACGTCGGGGAAGACCGGCGAAGCCTGGCGGAGTGGATTTGTCCGTCCTGGTACTGGTGGGGCTGACAGCAGGCCGCGTTTATCGGCTTGGGGTGGTCCCGGTCGCCATCCGCCGGGAGGGTCAGCGCAGGGCCTGGTCCAGCGTCTCCTCGTCCAGGAGGTTGTGGTCCCTGGCGATGTCGCGGATCGTGCGGCCGGTCTGGTAGGCTTCCTGGGCAAGGGCCGCGGCCCGGTCATAGCCGATATGCGGCACGAGCCCGGTTACCAGGGCCAGGCTCTGTTCGATATTGGCGGCGCAGCGCTCGCGGTTGGCGGAGATGCCGGCGATGCATTTTTGGTGCAGCAGCCCGGCCGCGGCCGCCATCAGGCCCAGGGACTGCAGGAGATTGTAAGCCGTCACCGGAAGCATGACGTTGAGCTCGAAATTGCCGGACTGGCCGCTCAAGGCGATCACCGTGTCGTTGCCCATGACCTGGGCGGCGGCTTGGATCACGGCCTCCGGGATGACGGGGTTGACCTTGCCGGGCATGATGGATGAGCCGGGCTGCAGCGCCGGCAGCGCGATTTCCCCCAGGCCGCAGCGCGGTCCGGACGCCAGCCAGCGCAGGTCGTTGGCGATCTTGACCAGGGCCACGGCCAAGGTTTTCAGCGCCCCGCTGAGTTCCACGGCGGTATCCTGGGAGGCCTGGGCCTGGTAGTGGTTGGCAGCCTCGCGAAAGGAAAGACCGGTGGCCGTGTTCAGGGCGGCGATCACCCTCCCGGCGAACTCCGGGTGGGTATTGAGGCCGCTGCCCACGGCCGTACCGCCCAGGGCCAGCTCGGCCAGCCGGGTTTCCAAACCGCTGAAGCGGTCCCGGGCCAGTTCGATCTGCCGGGCGTAGCCGCTGAACTCGTCCCCCAGCGTCATGGGCACCGCATCCTGCAAATGGGTCCGCCCGATCTTGCGGACGTCGCCAAAGGCCAGCACCTTTTCTTCCAGGACCTGCTGCAGGCCGTCCAGGGCCGGGCGGAGCCGCTCGTGGAGCTGGATCATGGCGGCCACGTGAATCGTGGTCGGGATGACGTCGTTGCTGGACTGGCCCAGGTTGACGTGATCGTTGGGATGCACGGGTGCTTTGCCGCCCTTGCTGCCCGTAAGGATTTCGTTGGCCCGGGAGGAAAGCACTTCGTTCATGTTCATGTTGGTGGAGGTGCCCGAACCGGTCTGGAAGACATCCACCACGAACTGGTCGTCCAGGCGGCCGTCGATAACCTCTCCGGCGGCCCGGGCGATGGCGTCGGCCATGTCCCGGGGCAGCAGGCCCAGATCGGCATTGGTGCGGGCTGCGGCCTGTTTGATCATGGCCAGGGCCCGGATGAATTCAGGGGGCAGCCGCAGACCGCTGAGCGGAAAATTGTCCACGGCCCGCTGGGTTTGGGCCCCGTAATAGGCCTCCCGGGGCACCTGGACCGTCCCCATGGCGTCTTTTTCTTCACGATACGGCGTCATGTGCTCTCCCAAGCGGTGCCGGACAGGCGGCCGCTCTTCCAGCTCGGCTCCTCCACGATGGGTGATCGGCATACCGCTGGTGTGCTGCGGCCTTGGCCTGAACCAAAATCTACCATCTCTGGATGGACACTGGAAAATATCTCAAATGTGAGCTGGTTTCTAGTAGCGCGCCTTGGTGTCCTCTTCCAGGCGTTCGATGTTGCTGCGCAGTTGGGCGATCTCGATGCCGAGCCCCACGCATTTCTGGCCGATCATGCATTGGCTCGCATCGTCGTCTTCGAGGTGCGTCTTCAATTCAAACGAGCCCTTTTTCAAGTCCACCATCCAGGCCTGCTTCTCCTGGTCGTAGTCGACATCCACGTCGATGCCGCATTCGCCGATATCCGGATAGAGTTCGCGAATTTTCTCGCATAAGGCCGCTTTGTCGATCATGGGGATCTCCTTTCCACCAGCCCCGCCGTCTGCCAAGGCCGGCTGCCGTGTTCGGTCGATGGATGAAATTGTTTCACATGGTCTCGGTCTATGTCGGTCAGCGCTTCTCGATAAATCTATGCCCCGAATGCGATTTGGCAAGTGGGGGGGTTGCCCGCGGCGGTCGCCCCCGGCGGCGGAAGCGCCGATCGAGAACAGCTCAGCGGCCGGTTCGGGGCAGATAACGCTGCACCCAGGCGGCAATGATGCCGCCGGCATAGCGGGCATCCTCAGGATCGGAGAGCAAATGGTCGGCCGTGTCCAGGGAGACGAAGCTTTTCGGATGGCGCGCCCGATCGTAAAGGCGGGCGGCATTTTCAACGGACACCACCGTGTCCTGGGGCGAATGCAGGATCAAAAGGGCCCGGTCGAGGTCTTTCAGCGACTGGTCGATCTCCGAGCGGGTGATATCTTCCAGGAACTGCTCTTTTATTTTCAAGCGCCGGCCGGCGATGGTGATTTCGGCCTCGCCCTGGCGTTGCAACGGTTCCTGAATGTGCTCCAGGTGGCGGGTCAGGTGGGCCGGTTCGGAAGGCGCCGCAAGGACGGCCACGGCGCGCACCGAGGCGATTTGCCCGGCGGCCTTGATGACGGCGGCCCCGCCCAGCGAATGGCCGATCAGCAGGGAGGGGGCCATTCCCCGGGAGGCCATGTGGTCCGCGGCATCGATCAGATCGGCGACATTGGAAGAAAAATTGGTGTCGGCGAAATCCCCCTGGCTCGCGCCGAGCCCGGTAAAATCGAAGCGCATGACCGCAATGCCTTCCCGGTTGAGGGTGCGGGCGATGTGGTAGGCGGCTTTGATATCCTTGCCGCAGGTAAAACAATGGGCGAAGAGGGCATAGGCCACAGGGTCGTCCCCGGGACGGTCCAGTTGGGCCGAGAGGGCCAAGCCATCACGATTGTGGAATTCGAAGCGTTTGGATGCCATGCCGCCGGCTCCTGTCGTCAATGCATCTCGCTGCTGCGGATCCCGCTGCGGGCCTGAATCGCCGTGACGGCCTCCATCGCGGCTTGTTGAATTTCCGGGTGGGTGCTGTGCTCCATAATGTCCTGCAAAAACGGCAGCATCCCCGGGTCGGCGATTTCGCCGAGGATGTAGAGCACATCCCCCCGCACGGCATCGTCCAGACCGGCATAGCGCTCCTGTAGAATCGGCAGCACTTCGGCGGCCAAACGACGATCCGCGGACGCAACCTCCTCCATGACCACCATGGCGCCCAGCCGGGCCGGCCATTCGGGGTGGGTCAAAAGATCGGCGATGGCCGGGAACAGCGCGCCGTTGTCGATCATGCTGCGGGCCACCCGACTGGCCTGGCCCTCCTTGATGATGCCGTCCAGGGCCTCGGCGCTGAGCCGGCGCGGGTCGCGCGTGACGAGCTGCTCCAGCACCTCGGCCACGGGAATGCGGCCGGACCAGCGCAGCCGGTCGTCGACCACCAGGGTCGGGACGGCCTTGATCGCTTCCGCGCGGGCCATTTCCGGAAAAAGCACGCCGTCGATCACATGCAGCCGAAGGTGCCCGCCGGCGTTGGCCAACGCGATCCATTGGTGCAGGACGCCGGGGCAGTGGGGACAGCCCGGGGCGATGTAAAGCCGCACGGTGGCCGGCAGGGGCATGCGGTCCAGCAGATCGCGATGGGTCGAAGCCAGTGGCGGATCGGCCCCATGGCCGGGGGCCAGGGCCTGCACCAGGTGGTCGAGTTTGTCGCCCTCGGGAAGGGCATGGAAGCGGACGCCGCTGGTGGTCTCCATCCAGGGCGCCTGGGCCTCGTTCAGGGTTTCGGGAACGACGTCGACGGCCGGCACCAGCGCTTGCAGTTGACGGCCGAAGTCCTCAAAAGCGGAACTGCGCGCATGGCGCGTCAAGGCCAGGTGCAGCCGGGTGCCCCGGGGAAGCGTGGCGCCAAGCCGCTGCAATCGTTCTTGATCTTCGGGTGTCATGGGTTTCCTTATAATTCAGTTTGGTGCCGCCTGCAACTTTATCCACGGGGCGTCCGTCTGTAAACCACCGACGATGACCGGTGCCACGCGATTTCCCAAAAGGGGTTATAGTGTTTGACATCCCCGGGGTCCTCTCCTATGATTTCACCGATTCGTCCGGATGTCGAGCCGCATGCTGGATCGCATCCGCATACCACACGCGGCGACGGGCCCTTCTTTACTTCGATTTTTTTCATAGCCAAGCGACCCCGGCGCTTCCTCGCGATCATCGGTACCGCCTTTCCGTCGCGCCGGCCGGCCGCGGCGTCGCGATGCAGCCCATTGCGGGTCTTTTGCCCACCCCGCCGCCAAAGGAGCAAAGGCCGATGAACGCCTTCGAGACCTACCACGCGGAATTCATCGAGGATCAATACCGCCGCTGGCAAGACGATCCGCAGGCGGTCCCCGCGGACTGGCGGTATTTTTTCCAGGGATTCGAACTGGCCCGCGAAACCGGCGGCCCCGCTGGAGGCCAGGGGGACGAAGCGCGCATGCTCGCCCAGGCCCGGGTCGAAGCCCTGAAATACCGCTACCGCGATCTGGGGCATCTGCTGGCCTGCATGGATCCGCTGGAGGCCTGCCCCATCGAGCACCCCCTGCTGACCCTGGACGCTTTCGGCCTGACCGAGGAGGCCCTCGACAAGCCCTTTTTCACGCGCCGCTTCGGCGAACGGCGCATGGCGCCGCTCAAGGCGATCATCGCGGCCCTCAAGGAGACCTACTGCCGCTCCATCGGCGTCGAGTACATGCATTTGCAGGATCCCGAGGAGCGCCGCTGGCTCCAGGAGCGCATGGAGCCCGTGCGCAACCGCCCGCAGATCGGTGCCGAAAAGCGTCTGCGGATGCTGGAGCGTCTATCCCGGGCGGCCCTTTTCGAGCAGTTTCTCAATCGCAAGTACGTCGGCGTGACGCGCTTTTCCCTGGAAGGCGGCGACGGGTTGATCCCCATGCTGGATGACCTGCTCGACCAGGCCGCCGCCGGCGGCGTGGCGGAAGTCGTCCTGGGCATGGCCCACCGGGGCCGCCTGAACGTGCAGACCCACATCCTGGGCAAATCCTACGAGGATATCTTCAGCGAGTTCGAACACTGCTACGACCCCGAAGCCCTGGTGGGGGCGGGGGACGTCAAATACCACAACGGCTATCTGGCGGATCTGAAGACCTTCGGCGGCCACGCCCAGCGCATCTACCTGGTCAACAATCCCAGTCACCTGGAAGCGGTCAACCCGGTGGTGGAAGGCATCGCCCGGGCCCGACAGGATCTTGCCGGCGCCGGGCGGCAGCGCATCCTGCCGGTGCTCATCCACGGGGACGCGGCCTTTGCCGGCCAGGGGGTCGTGGCCGAAACCCTGAACATGTCCCAGCTGGAAGGCTACCGCACGGGGGGGACCCTGCACATCATCATCAACAACCAGATCGGCTACACCACCCTGCCCAAGGATGCCCGCTCCACCCGCTACTCCACCGACGTGGCCAAGATGCTGATGGTGCCGGTCTTCCACGTACACGGCGAAAACCCGGAGGCCCTGGTGCACGTGGGCCGCATGGCCGCCGACTACCGCAACACCTTCGGCAAGGACGTGGTCGTCGATCTGGTCTGCTACCGCCGCTACGGCCATAACGAAGGCGACGAGCCGTACTTCACCCAGCCCGGAATGTATGATCGCATCAGACGTCGGTCTTCGCTGCATAGCGTCTATGCCGAAACCCTTACCCGGGAAGGTCTCCTGGACGAAGCCGAGCTGAAACGGATCGAAGAGACCGTCCGCGGTGAACTCGAGGCCGCCTACGACACCATCCACGGCAGCGAGTGCCGGTTTCCCCAGGACCGCTTTTTCGAAAATTGGGACGCCTACGACGGCACCTTCCGCCACGAACCGCCGGAAACCGCTGTCCCCGGCGAGCGCCTCGTGCAGTTGGCGCGTTCCCTGCGGGAGCTGCCGAGCGGTTTCAAGCTCCATAAAAAGCTGGTGCGTCTCATGGACAAACGTCTGGAGGCGGTGGAAAGCGGAGAGGGCATCGACTGGGCCAACGCCGAGGCGCTGGCCTTTGCGACCCTGCTGGCCGACGGCACCCCGATCCGGCTCAGCGGCCAGGACAGCGGCCGCGGCACCTTCAGCCAGCGGCACAGCGAATGGATGGATGTGGAAACCGGCGACCGCTACGTGCCGCTGAACGGCCTCGCCGACGACCAGGCCCCTTTCGAGGTCTGCAACAGCCTGCTGGCGGAATACAGCGTGCTGGGCTTCGAATACGGCTATGCCATGGTGCGCCCCGCAGCGCTGGTCATGTGGGAGGCCCAGTTCGGGGATTTCGTCAACAACGCCCAGGGGATCATCGATCTTTTCATCGCCAGCGGGGAATCCAAGTGGCAGCGCCTGAACGGGCTCGTGCTGCTCCTGCCCCACGGCTTCGAAGGCCAGGGGCCGGAGCATTCCAGCGCCCGTCTGGAGCGGTTTCTCCAACTGTGCGCCGAGGACAATCTGCAGGTCTGCTACCCCTCCACGCCGGCCCAGTATTTTCACCTCCTGCGGCGCCAGGTGCTTCAGCGCTGCCGGAAACCGCTGGTGGTGATGACCCCCAAGAGCCTGCTGCGGAACCCGGCGGCGGTCTCGACGCGGCAGGACCTGGCCGAGGGACGGTTCCATGCCGTCCTGGACGATCGGGAGGCCCCGGCCAAGGCACCGCGGCTGGTGTTCTGCAGCGGCAAGATCTACTACGAGTTGCGCGAGCGGCTGCAGTCCAACGCGCGCCGGGATACCGCCCTGGTGCGGCTGGAGCAGTTGTACCCCTTTCCCGAGGATGCCCTGCGCGGTGCGCTTTCCCGGTACACACAAGCGCGCGATATCTTCTGGGTCCAGGAGGAGCCCGAGAACATGGGGGCCTGGCGCTTCGTACATCCGCGCCTGGCGGCGCTGCTGGACCGGTCGCTGCGCTATGTGGGGCGGCCCCCGGCGGCCAGTCCGGCCACGGGATTCCCCAAAATCTACCGGCGTCAGCAGGAGGCCATCATCGCTGCGGCGGCGGGCAGTCAAGAAGCGGATCGCGCCGCCGGATAGGCGGCCTTTCGGAGGAGACCTCGATGAGCATCGCAATCAACATCCCCAGTGTCGGAGAATCGGTCACCGAAGCCTTGTTGGCGGAGTGGTTCAAGAAGGACGGTGACATGGTCGCCCAAAACGAGCCGCTTTTTGTCATCGAAACCGACAAAGTGACCCTGGAGATCGAGGCCGAGGCGGCCGGCCGCCTGAAGATCCTGGTGGCCGAGGGGGAAACCGTGGCCGTCGGCACGAAGGTGGGCGAGATCGACACGGAGGCGGCCCAGGCGGCGCCGCCGGAAACGAAGGAAGCCCCGGAGGCCGCCCCGGCAAAAACGGACCCCGCACCGTCCGGGGCGGATCAAGCGCCGGCCCCTGATAAAAAAGCGGCGGCGGCCGAGGAGAAGGCCGGCCAGGCGTCCCCGGAACCGGGGAAGGAAGCCCCGCCTTCGGAAGAGGAGAAGGAGAAGATCTCCCTGGAGACACCGGCCCTGTCGCCCTCGCTGCGACGCCTGATCCGGGAGAAGCAGATCGACGTGTCCCGGATCGAGGGCCGCGGACCTCGGGGACGCATCACCCCGGGCGACGTCATGCGCCATCTGGAGGGCCGGCCGGCCGAAGCGCCGCAAGCCCCCGCGGGGGAAGACCGCAAGGCCGCCGCACCGTCGGAGGGCGAACGCCGGGTGGCCATGTCCCCCATCCGGCGGCGCATCGCCGAACATCTCCTGGCGGCCAAGCAGAACACGGCCATGCTGACGACCTTCAACGAGATCGACATGCGCCACGCCATGGCCATACGTTCGGATCTCAAGGAAGATTTTCAGAAAAAGCACGGCATCGGCTTGGGCTTCATGTCCTTCTTCGTCAAAGCCTGCGTCGCGGCACTGAGTGAAATTCCGGAGATCAATGCATTTCTCGACGGCCGGGATATTGTCTACCACGAGCACTGCCACGTGGGCATCGCCGTGGGGGCCCCCAAGGGCCTGGTGGTGCCCGTCCTGCGGCATGCCGAGCGGATGAGCTTCGCCGACATCGAACAGGGGATCGCCGATTTCGTCACCAAGATCAAGGAAAACCGCCTGGAACTGGCCGATCTGGAAGGCGGCACCTTTACCGTGAGCAACGGCGGGGTCTACGGGTCCCTCTTGAGCACGCCCATCTTGAACATGCCCCAAAGCGGCATCCTGGGCATGCACAAGATTGAGAAGCGGCCGGTGGTGGTGGACGATGAAATCGTCATCCGCCCCATGATGTACGTTGCCTTGAGCTACGACCACCGCATCGTGGACGGCAAGGGGGCCGTGACCTTCCTGCGCCGGGTCAAGGAATGCGTCGAGAACCCGGAGCGCATGCTTCTGGCGGTGTGACCGGTCCCCGGCGCCATCTTCATGCGGCGCAACTTCGGACGAAGGGCTGAGCCCTCCCATCCGATGCCGGGCATGCGGCGGTCGGCCCGGGCCGGCGCATTGTTCCTGGCATAAAAAATGATGAAATCGAAGAAAGTCACAAAGTAAAGCATTTGTCATCCCCGCGTATG
>CAYMQN010000053.1:0-18249 GCA_964392545.1 uncultured Desulfobacteraceae bacterium | reverse complement strand
AAGGGCATCTTTCGGTCCCTGGCGGCGTTCTCGCCTCCTGCCGGTCCTCGGCGTAACCGGGCTACGCCTGCGGGCGCCGGTCGGCTGCGGTTTGTTGAACACCGCTGCTTCTAAAAATCAGATGTGAAATCCCACCCAGCGGGACCAGGACCCGAAAGCTACCCTTTCTGAACGGACACGCGATTATGCAGGGCGTCTTTCAGGCGCCGGTCTTGTCCGGGTAGGGGCACAGGGGGTGCAGGGGGCAGTCGGGGCAGGCCGGCTTGCGGGCCCGGCAGACGTCCCGCCCGAAATGAATGAGCTGCAGACCGAAGGTATGCCAGGCGCTTTTGGGCACCAGGGGCATGAGGTCGTATTCGATCTTGACGGGATCGCTGTGGGTCGTCAGGCCGAGACGGCCGGCCACCCGTTTGACATGGGTGTCCACCACCATGCCGGGGATGCCGAAGGCCGCCCCGAGGACGACGTTGGCGGTTTTACGGCCCACGCCCGGCAGGCGGGTCAGGGCCTCCAGCTCGGCCGGCACCCGGCCGTCGTGCTGCTCGGCCAGGGCCCGGGCACAGGCCTTGATATTGCGGGCCTTGTTGTGGAAAAAGCCTGTCGGCCGGACAAGGGCCTCGATCTCTCCCAGGGGGGCTGCGGCCAGGTCGGCGGCGGTGGGGAAACGATCGAAGAGGGCTTCGGTAACGCTGTTGACCTGGCGATCGGTGGTCTGGGCGGAGAGAATAGTGGCCACCAGCAGCTCGAACGGGTTGCGGTGGGCGAGGGCCGTCTTGACATCCGGATAGGCGCTCCTTAGGATCTTGCGGATTTTATCGGTACGGCGGCGGAGTGGATCCATGGCGGGTGCGTTTCGTCGCCTTTCGCTCGAGGGTTTTTGCGGGAGTGTGCTGTGCGGCACAATCGGGCCGGGTAACTACCATGAACGAAACCAAAAGGAAAGTCCGGGCACTGGGGCTCTGTTCGGGCGGCTTGGACAGCATGTTGGCGGGGCTGGTTCTGGGGCAGCAGGGGATCGAGGTGGCCTGGGTGACGTTTGAAACGCCCTTTTTTTCGGCCGACAAGGCCCGGGCCGCTTCACGGATGACGGGTATACCGCTCACCGTCGAGACCATCACCAGCGTCTACCTGCCCATGCTGCGCAATCCGGCCTGCGGCTACGGCAAAAACATGAACCCCTGCATGGATTGCCACGCCCTCATGTTTCGCCTGGCCGGTGAGCGCATGCGCCGGGAGGGCTTCGATTTTCTCTTCAGCGGCGAGGTTCTGGGCCAGCGCCCCATGAGCCAGACCAAAACCGCCCTGCGCTACGTGGAAAAACATTCCGGCTTCGACGGCTACATCTTGCGACCCCTCAGTGCGCGGCGCCTTCCGGAAACCCTTCCGGAAAAGGAGGGGCTGGTGGACCGCGAGCGCCTGCTGGATTTGAGCGGCCGCGGCCGCAAGGCCCAAATCGCCCTGGCCGAAACCTTCGGCATCCAGGATTATCCGGCACCGGCGGGAGGCTGCCTGCTGACCGATCCCAACTATTCCCGCCGCTTGAAGGATCTCTTCGACCATCAGCCCGCGGTGCGGGAGGCGGAGCTGGAGCTGCTCAAATACGGGCGCCACTTCAGGCTGGCGGAAGATGTCAAGATCGTCGTCGGCCGCACCCAGCAGGAAAACCAGAAGATCGTCGACCACCACGATGAAAACGAAGCGATCCTGCTGAAACTCAAATCCTATCCCGGCCCCACGGTACTGGTCCCCAAAGGGGTTTCACGGGATGCGCTGGAGAAGGCGGCGGCCATTTGTGCGGGCTACAGCAAGGCCCCGCGGGACCGCGAGGTGGACGTCCAGTTGACCTCCTCCTCCCGAACGGCGATCGTGCGGGTGCGGCCCCTGCCGCCGGAAGCCTTCGAGGCCCTTCTGATCTGAACACCCCAGCCCCGGCATGGAACCGGCTGCCAGCGCACGGGGCCGGGCGCCACCCGGACCAGCATCGCGGGTCTCCTGTCCACAGCACCTCATTGTAGCGCCGATGCATCCTCCGCGCCGTTGTCCGCGCGGGCCCGGAGCTGACCGCAGGCCGCGGAAATGTCGCGCCCCTTGCTGTGGCGTATCATGGCCGTGTATCCCTGGTCCAAAAGCTGCTGTTGAAAGGCCCGGACGACGTCCTCCGCGGGCCGCCGGAAGCGGCAGCCCGCGTGCTCGTTGAAGGGGATCAGGTTGACCTTGGCCTTGACGCCGCGCAGCAGGGCGGCCAGCCGGCGGGCATCCTCCCGGCGGTCGTTGATGCCCGCCATGAGAATGTATTCGAAGGTGATGCGCCGATGGGGCCGCAGCGGATAGCGGCGGCAGGCCGCCAGCAGGGTTTCCAGGGGATAGCGCCGGTTGATGGGCATCAGCCGGTCGCGGGTGGCGTTGTCGGCGGCATTCAGGGATACGGCCAGGCTGACGTCGGTCTCCCGCCCCAGGGCCTCCATTTGGGGCACCAGGCCGGCGGTGGAGACGGTAATCTTGCGGCGCGAAAAGCCGAAGCCGGTCTTGTTGTCCGTCAGCAGATGCAGGGCGTCGACCACATTGCGGAAATTGGCGAGGGGCTCGCCCATACCCATGAAAACGAGGTTGGTCAGGGTTTCCGGCGCCTCCAGGCGCTGTCGCACGTCCCGCACCTGGGCCAGAATTTCCCCCAGGCTGAGATTGCGTTCCCACCCGCCGGTGGCGGTGAAGCAGAAGCGGCAGTTCTGGGCACATCCCACCTGGCTCGAGAGGCACAGGGTGAGATGGTCGCGTTCGGGAATCAGCACGCTTTCGATGTGGCGGCCGTCCCGGAGCCGGAAGAGAAATTTCTCGGCACCGTCGGCGGACGTTTCATGCTTGGCCACCATCAGGCGCTCGATGGTAAACGCGGCGGTCAGCTCGGCGCGCAGATGTTTGCTGAGGTTGGTCATGGCATCGAAGGCGTCCACCTGGTCGCGGTAGATCCAGCGCCAGATCTGGTCGGCCCGATAGGCGGCCTCGCTGCGCTGCCGCAGCCAGGTCTGGAGCGCGGGGCGGTCGAGGTCCTTGATGTCTTGGCGGGAGGTTGTCATGATCATTTTGTTTGCAATTTCTAAGTGGTTAGGTTATGGGGGAGACCTATGGCGCACGCAGCAGCGGCGCCACCCGCCACCACCGCCATACCGTCGCATGACCCTCAACCTCGGCAAGGGGCAAGGATGCCGGGCGTGTTCCCCCTTTTGCTCTTGACATAGCATTGTTAAAAATCTAAATTCAACGATTTATGATAATAGCAGGTGTTTTGGAAACCGATTATGTTTGAAAACCTCTCCGACAAGCTGGATGCCGTCTTCAAACAGCTCAAGGGCCACGGCAAGCTCACGGAAAGCAATATCGAGGAAGGCCTCCGGGAAGTGCGCCTGGCGCTTCTGGAGGCGGATGTTCACTTCCGGGTCGTCAAGAAGTTTATTGCCGATATCAAGGAGCGCGCCCTGGGCCAGGAAGTCCTGGCCAGCCTGACGCCGGGCCAGCAGCTCATCAAGATCGTCAACGAGCAGCTGACGGCCTTGATGGGCTCGCACCACGAGCAGCTCGATCTCAAAGGGCCCCGTCCGGTGGCGGTCATGCTGGTGGGGCTTCAGGGGTCGGGCAAGACCACCACGGCCGGCAAGCTGGCGGTGCACCTGGGCCAGAACGGCCACAAGCCGTACCTGGTGCCGGCCGACGTATACCGCCCGGCGGCCATCGACCAGTTGACCAAGCTCGGCGGCCAGCTCTCGGTGCCGGTCTACGCTTCCCGCACCGACATGGATCCGGTGGACATCTGCCTGGAAGCGCGGGTTGCCGCCCAGATGGCCGGCTGCGACGTGATGCTGCTCGATACCGCCGGCCGACTCCATATCGACGAAACCCTGATGGCGGAGCTGGCGCGGATCAAGGAGGCCGTAAAACCCTCGGACACGCTGCTGGTGGCCGATGCCATGACCGGCCAGGACGCGGTCAACATCGCCCAGTCCTTCAACGAGGCCCTGGACATCGGCGGCATCGTCCTGACCAAGACCGACGGCGACGCCCGCGGCGGCGCGGCCCTGTCCATCAAGGCGGTCACCGGCAAGCCGATCAAGTTCGTGGGCACCGGCGAACAATTGACCCAGCTCGAAGCCTTCCATCCCGACCGCATGGCCTCCACCATCCTCGGCATGGGCGATGTGCTGACGCTCATCGAAAAGGCCCAGTCGGTGGTCGATGAGAAAAAGGCCGTCGAGCTCGAGAAAAAGCTGCGCAAGAGCCAGTTCACGCTGGAGGATTTTCGCGACCAGTTGGTCCAGGTGCGCAAAATGGGCTCCTTGTCCGACTTGCTCCAGATGATTCCCGGCATGGGCAAGGTCAAACAGATGAAACACCTGCAGGTGGACGACAAGGAGTTGGTCAGGATCGAGGCGATTATCAACTCCATGACCCTCAAGGAGCGGCAGAATCACGCCATCATCAACGGCAGCCGCCGCAAGCGGATCGCCAAAGGCAGCGGTACGCGGGTCCAGGACGTCAACAGCCTGCTCAAGAACTACACCCAGGTCATGAAAATGATGAAAAAGATGAATAAAAACGGCATGCACGGGCTCGGCCGAGGCATGCTCCCCTTCTAAAGGAGAAGAAAGAATGGCAGTCAGAATCAGGTTGGCCCGACACGGTGCCAAAAAGAGACCCTACTACCGCATTGTGGTGGCCGACAGCGAGGCGCCCCGCGACGGGCGCTATCTGGAAACCGTAGGAACCTATAATCCCGTGCGCGAACCGGCTGAGATCATCGTGAAACAGGAGCGCGTGCAGTACTGGCTGGAACAGGGGGCTGTCCCGAGCGATACGGTCAGAAGCTTGCTGAAAAAGGAGGCCGCCCCTCAGGAGACCGCATAGCCCCCAGGCCCCATATTCTCACCCACCCAAAAAGGAGATGGCGCTATGAGAGAGCTGATCGAATTCATCGCACGGGCGCTGGTTGACAATCCTGACGAGGTCTCGGTTTCCGAGGTTGAAGGGAATCAGACTTCCGTTCTCGAACTCAAGGTGGCCAAAGAGGATTTGGGCAAAGTCATTGGCAAGCAGGGGCGTACGGCACGTGCCATGCGCACGATTTTGAGTGCCGCTTCGGCCAAGGTCAAAAAGCGGACCGTACTTGAAATCATCGAATGACAAGGATGCCCCCGACGACAGCCTCCTTATCGCCGAAATCGTCGGTGTGCACGGTCTGCGAGGGGCATTGAAGCTTCGTTCGCATGCCGATTCGCCGACGCTTTTCGAATCGGGGCTGCGGCTGCAGATGGATCATCCCGACGGGGGATTCGAGACGTGCGCCGTGGCGTGGTCCAAACCCCACGGCAAAGGCTTGCTCCTGGCGTTGGAAGGGGTGACGGACCGGGAGGCCGCCGAGGCGCTTGTCGGCCGCCGTTTGTGGATCGCCAAAGCAGTGCTGCCCGATCTGGCGGAGGACACTTATTATTGGTTTGAACTCATCGGGCTGTCGGTCTACACGACCCGGGACCGGTATCTGGGGAGGCTTGAGGCCATCGTGCCCACCGGCAGCAACGATGTCTATGTCGTCCGCAACGGCGACGACGAAGTGCTGGTCCCGGCGCTTTCCTCGGTGGTTGTGACGATCGACCGGGAACGGGGCCGGATGGAGGTCACCCTTCCCGACGGGCTGTAAGCGGACATCGGGAAGGTGCGAAGGACCATGAAGGTCGCGGTACTGACGATATTTCCGGAAATGTTCGATCTTTTCTGGAACCACGGCATTGTCAGGCGCGCGATCGAGCAGGGCCGGCTGCAGGGCGAAGCCATCGACATCCGCGCCTTTGCGGAAGATCGCCACAAAATGACCGACGATCGCCCTTACGGCGGCGGGTGCGGCATGGTGATGAAGCCGGAACCGCTGACCGCCGCGGTTCGCGCGGCGCGGGAGCGCATGCCGGATGCCGCAACCCTGCTGATGTCCCCCCAGGGGCGTCCCTTCAGCCAGCAGACGGCTGCCGAACTGGCCGGTCGCAGCGGGCTGATTTTTATTTGCGGACGCTACGAGGGGATTGACGAACGCTTTGTGGCGCAATGCGTCGATGCGGAAATTTCCATCGGCGATTATGTCCTGACCGGCGGCGAACTGCCGGCCATGGTGGTTGTGGACGCGGTGGTGCGCCTGATCCCGGGGGTGCTCGGCGGCGAGGAATCGGCCGCCCGGGACTCGTTTGCGGACGGTTTGCTGGAGCATGCCCACTACACCCGACCGCGCTGTTTCGAAGGCCGAACGGTGCCGGAGGTGCTGCTTTCCGGCAACCACGCGGCCATCGCCCAGTGGCGTCTCGAAGCCGCTCTGGTGCGGACGTTTTTAAAGCGGCCGGATCTTCTGGCGGACCGGGAATTCACGGCGCCGGAAATCGCCATTTTAAGGAAGTGGTCCGAAGAGATTGAAAACCTTATCCGGCGTCAATCTGCATGTTGCGCTGATTCACTATCCGGTCGTCAACAAAAAGGGTGAGACGGTGGCCTCGGCGGTCACCAATCTGGACCTGCACGATATCGCCCGGGCCGCCCGAACCTTCGGGGGGTGTTCGTTTCATGTGGTGACGCCCCTGGACGACCAGCGGGAGCTTGCCGAAAAGATCATCCGGCACTGGACGTGCGGGCCCGGCGGCGAGCACAACCCGAAACGGCGTGAGGCCTTGACTTTGATCCGGACCACGGCCTCCCTGGACGAGACCCGGGAGGCGATCGCGACGGAATACGGGATGCCGCCGGTGGTGGTGGCCACCTGTGCCCGGCGCCATCCCACGGCCGTGGGGTTCGCGGCGCTGGCGGCCCGGCTGGCAAGCGGCGCGCCCCATTTGCTGCTGTTTGGAACGGCCTGGGGCCTTGCGCCGGAAGTGATGGCGGCATCGGATATTATTTTGGAGCCGATTGGGGATCATCAGGGCTACAACCATCTATCGGTCCGCTGTGCGGCGGCGGTCGTACTGGATCGTCTGATGATGTCCCGACAATGAAAATCAACCTGTTGGCATAAACGTTAGGGGTTTATCATGGAAAAGCTCAAGCAACTGGAAAAAGAGATGATGCGGCTTGACCTGCCGGATTTTACGGCCGGCGACACGGTCAAGGTCCACGTCAAGATCAAAGAGGGGGAGAAGGAACGGATCCAGGTCTTCCAGGGGGTCGTCATCAGCAAGCGCAAAGGCACCACCAACGCCACCTTTACCGTACGCAAGGTATCTTACGGCGTCGGCGTGGAGCGTGTCTTCCCGATGCATTCCCCCATCATCGACAAGATCGAGGTGGTCTCCCGGGGCCGGGTTCGCCGGGCCAAGATCTACTACCTGCGCAAGTTGCGCGGCAAAGCCGCCCGCATCAAGGAGCGCCGCACCTAAAGGCCGATCCTCTCGATCCATATGCGGTTTCGGCCGGTTCCCCCTACCCCGGGGGCTTGCCGGCGGAAACCCTTCAGCGACGAAAGGGGCGCAGCGCGGCAGCCCGCGCCCCGCAGCCTTTGCATCCGGGAGCGCGTGAACCAGCATCCGACCCGATTCGAAGACGATGCCCGCGCCCGGGGTTTCCTCCGGGTGGCCGGGGTGGACGAGGTCGGCCGGGGACCGCTGGCCGGACCTGTGGTTGCGGCGGCGGTCATTCTGGATCCAGGGGCGTCCCTGGACGGGATCGACGATTCCAAGCAATTGACGCCGGACAAGCGCCGCGCGGCCTACGATCGCATCTGCCGTGATGCCATCGCCATCGGTGTCGGGGTCATCGATGCGGTGGTCATCGACCGGATCAACATTCTCCGGTCGGCGCTGCTGGCCATGCAGGTGGCCGTCGAACATCTCGCACCGCCGGCCGACTTTTTGTTGATCGACGGGATTTATCGAACCTCCCTGCCGCTGCCCCAGCAGGCCATTCCCCAGGGCGATGCCCGCAGTGTTTCCATCGCCGCCGCCTCCATCGTCGCCAAGGTGGCGCGGGACCGCCTGATGGAGAGCTACCATGAACGCTATCCGGATTACGGATTTTCCCGGCACAAGGGCTACGCCACCCGGTCCCATCGCGAAGCGGTGCGCAAACTGGGCTGCTGCCCCATCCACCGCCGCAGCTTCAAGGGCGTGAAGGAAACCCTCCTGGTTTCCGATGAGCCTCGAGCGGAGTGATGGCCCATGGCGTCCACCGCCGGCGCCGCGCAGCGGCTGCAACGCCTGAAGCGGAGACGCGATGCTCAACAAACCCCAGCGATTCGGCCAAAAAGCGGAAGACATGGCGGCGCGCTACTTGAAAAGGCGCGGCTACAAGATCCTTGACCGCAACTATCGCACCCGCAGCGGCGAGATCGACATCATCGCCCGGGAAGGGGAAACCCTGGTCTTCGTGGAAGTCAAAGCACGCACCTCCGAACGCTATGGCAGTGCCAAGGCCGCGGTTACGGACCGCAAGCAGCGCCAGGTCTCCAAAGTGGCCCTGGGGTATCTCAAGATGACCGACCAGTCCCATGCCAAGGCCCGTTTCGACGTGGTTACGGTCACCCGCCGCGAAGGGCGCCATGTGATCCAACTTATTCGCAACGCCTTCGGACTGGCCTATGGCTGATCGCGACACCGCCGTTGCCGGAACCCTTTATGTCGTCGCCACACCGATCGGCAATCGGGACGATATTACCCTGCGGGCGTTGAAAATCCTCAAGGCGGTGGACCGCATCGCCGCGGAAGATACCCGCCATACCGGGCGCCTGCTGGCCCACCACGGCATCGAAACCCCGTTGATATCCTACCATGAGCACAACGAGCGGCAGCGTACCGGGGAGCTGTTGGCCGGACTGGGCCGGGGGGAGGCCATCGCGCTGGTATCCGATGCCGGCACGCCGGCCATTTCCGACCCGGGCTATGTGCTGGTGCACGAGGCGGTCCAGGCGGGCTTCCGGGTCTCCCCCATTCCCGGGCCCTGCGCGTTGGCCGCGGCCCTGGCCGCGGCCGGCCTGCCCACCGATGCCTTTCTGTTTCTGGGATTTCCCGCCCGCAAGAGCGGCCGCCGTCAACGGGACCTGCAGGCCCTGGCCGAAGAGCGGCGAACCTTGATCTGGTATGAATCGCCCCGCCGGATCGCCCGTTTCATCGGCGAGCTGCGCGATGTTTTCGGGGAGCGCCATGCCGTGATCGGCCGGGAAATGACCAAGCGCTACGAGACATTTGTCCGCGGCACCTTGTCGGAGCTCGCGGCCCGGCTGGCAGCAGGCGGGGACATCAAAGGGGAGATCACCCTCCTCGTGGCCGGCCGCGACGAGCGGCGCCCGGACGAGGCCCCGGCGATCGAGGCGGCAATTCGCGAGGGGCTGGCCGCCGGCGATCGCGGCCATGGGGCCCTGGCCCGCGAGATTGCCGCGGCGTACGGGTTGAGTCGCCGCGAGGCCTACACGATGATTCTCGAGCAGCGCAATGGGCGGGCCATTGCGGCCGACGAGGACGCGTGACCGCAGCGGCTGCGCCGCTTTTCATCATTGGCAAAGAAGGGGGTGCGAATGGAAAAAATCGAAGCGATTTTCTCTCCCGGCTCGGTGGCCGTGGTGGGTGCCTCCACCACGCCCGGCAAGGTGGGCCACGATATCTTCGCCAACATCCTGCGCGGCGGATATCAGGGGGTTCTCTACCCGGTGAACCCATCGGCCAAAGCGGTTCTCAGCGTGCGGGCCTACCCCGCCATCACCGAGATTCCCGATCCCGTCGACCTGGCCATGCTCATCCTCCCGCCCCAACCGGCCCTGGGGGCGCTTGAAGAGGCGATCCGCAAGGGGGTCAAAGGCGTCGTCGTGGTTTCCGCCGGATTCCGTGAAGTCGGGCCCGAGGGGCGGGCCATCGAGGACCGCATGGTGGCCATGTGCCGGGAGGCGGGGGTGCGCATGGTGGGGCCCAACTGCCTGGGGGTCATCAATCCCCAGCCATCGGTCCGCTTGAATGCCAGTTTTTCGGCGCGCATGCCCAATGCCGGCAACATTTCCTTCATTTCCCAGAGCGGCGCGCTGTGCACGGCGGTGCTGGATTTCGCCGCCGACCGGGATTTCGGATTCTCCAAATTCATCTCCATCGGCAACAAGGCCGATGTGGACGAGCTGGACCTGCTGCAGTACCTGCACCAGGACCTGGACACCGACGTCATCATGCTCTACGTGGAAGAACTGCGGCGGGGGGCGTCCTTTATCGAGGCGGTCAAGAACATCACTTCCGGCGACCGGCCCACCCCGGTTCTGGTGATCAAATCCGGACGCACGCCCGCCGGGGCGCAGGCCGCGGCCTCCCACACCGGTGCCCTGGCCGGCACCGAAGCGGTTTACGACGCCATTTTCGAGCAGTCCGGGGTCATCCGGGTGGACACCATCGACGAACTGTTCGACTTCGGCAATGCCTTTGCCTTCAAATCGGAAAGCGCCCTGGGCAAGGTGACCCGCCGCATTCCCTACGGCAACCGGGTGGCCATCGTCACCAATGCCGGCGGCCCGGGCATCGTGGCCACGGATATGACGGTGTCCTCCGGTCTCCAGTTGGCCAAGCTGCAGCCGGAAACCATCGAGGTCCTGGCCAGTCACCTGCCCGCGACGGCCAACATCCACAATCCGGTGGACGTGATCGGCGACGCCACCCAGGAGCGCTATGAAAATGCCCTGGCGGCGGTCATCCGCGACGAGGGTGTGGACGGCGCACTGGTCATCCTGACACCCCAGTCCATGACCAACGCCCTGGAAACGGCCAAGGCCGTCACCAAGATCGCCCGCCACGCCCACAAACCGATCCTGTGCAGTTTCATGGGGATCGTCGATGTCTCGGCCGGTGTCGACTACCTGCAGGAGCAGGGCTACCCGGTCTATCGTTTTCCCGAAAACGCCGCCAAGTCCTTCGGCGCCCTTTACCGTTATTCACGCTGGCTCAATCGCCAGAAGATGGCGCCCTTCCGCTTCGATCACGACACGGCCGGGGCCCGCGCCGTCATCGTGAAGTGCCTCGAAGAAGGCCGCACCGCGATCGGAGAACGCGAGGGCGCGCGGATTCTGGAATGCTACGGATTCGATGTGCTGCCGACCCATCTGGCGCAGGATGCCGCGCAGGCCGCCGAACTGGCCGCGGGGATGGGGTTTCCGGTGGTCATGAAGATCGTTTCGCCCCAGATCCTGCACAAGACCGATGCCGGCGGGGTCGTGGTGGGGGTCACCGACCGGGAAGCCGCCCGCGCCGCCTATGAACGGATCGTGGCCAATGCCCAGGCCCACGCTCCGGACGCCGATATCGAGGGGGTTCTGGTGGTCAAGATGGCCCCCGCCGGCCAGGAGGTGATTCTCGGCATGAGCCGCTATCCGGGCTTCGGGCCGCTGCTCATGTTCGGCTTCGGCGGCATTTTCGTGGAAGTCTTCAAGGATGTCACCTTCCGCCTGGCCCCCGTGGGCCGCAATGAGGCCCGTCGGATGCTCAATGCGGTGCGCGCCGCCAAACTGCTCAAAGGGTTTCGCAGTACGCCGGCGGCCGACACCGAGGCCATCGAACAGGCCCTGGTGCGCCTCTCCGATCTGGCCCTGCAGCACCCGGAAATCGCGGAGCTGGACATCAATCCGCTCCTGGCCCACCCCAAAGGTCAGGGTGTCACGGTGGCGGACTGCCGGATGATATTGAAACCGGAAGAGAATCCCGACGACGCCTGAACGGATTGCGGGTGAGCGAGGCCATGATGACCCAGCAGACGCTCCAGGCGGTGATTCTAGCGGTCCCGGCCGTCATTCAGGGCTGGCGGGGACGCCGCCATGTCCGTGCCTTGAGCCGTCTGGCGCGGGTTGCGGTGCGGCATTCGGCCCGGCGGGCCGGCGGCCGCGTGGGGCGCCTGGTTAAAAACGCCGAAGGGGTGCCGCAGCCCTCCCATGGATGGCACTGGTCGGTGGCGCACAAGCCGGCCTATGTGGCCGGCGTCGTCGGCCCCGCGCCGCTGGGCATCGACATCGAACCCTGCCGCAAGCGTTCGGCCAATTTGCTGGCCAAGATTGCCGATGCCGACGAGTGGCGTCTGGGAAGCGAGGACCGGTGGTGCTTGTTCTACCGGTTCTGGACGGCCAAGGAGGCGGTGCTCAAGGCGGTGGGCACGGGGATGCGAGGGCTTTCCGACTGCCGCGTGGTGCGCATTGAGGGGGCCTCGCACCTGACCCTGGCTTTCCGCGGTCAGCCGTGGGCGGTCCAGCAGTGTTTCCGGGACGGGCATTGGGCGGCGGTGGCTTCCCGCGGGGATCCCGTCACCTGGCACTGGCCGGGATGGCCACCTGAAACCGCCGCCGGCTAGACCGAGGGGATGGCCTCGATTTTAAAGATGGAACTGCATTTTTTGCAGCGGGTGGTGATGCCGATCTGGTCGTCGCGGATCTTGTAGCGCTGGCCGCAATGGGGGCAGGCGGTCTTGGCCATGGCCGGGGCCGCTTTCACCGGCTCGCTGCTTTCCGCCGCGGCGCGAATGGTTTCGGGATCCAGCAGGCCGTCGGTGGTCTGGTTGGTTTCTTCTTCGACTTGGCGCTTCTTTTCTAAATACGCTTCGTATTTGGCAAAGATTATGCCGCATCGCAGGCATTCGAGCGCCCTCTCCGGATTGCCGAAACCACATTTGGGGCAGGGATTCTTGGCCGCCGGCGGGGTCGGCGACGGCATGGCGTCGGTTTTGGGCGCGTCCACTTCTGGCATGGGGTCCCCCTTTGATGCTTCGACAGGTTCGGGTGGCGCTTCGGCTTCGGCAGAATCCGCGGCCGACGGGGAAGGGTTGTGATCGTCGCGGGCCATTTTTTTCTCGACGTAAGCATAATCGATGCCGCATTTAGGGCATTCGCGGTCTCCCGGTTGGCGGGGGAAATCACATCGCGGGCATTTCATGCATCCCTCCGGAAAGCGCCATGGCAGGCACTGCGCCCCATCATACGCTTAGAAGCTATCCCCAAAAAGTTACCGCCTTCGGCGCGATCGCCCCGCCGCTGTGTTTCGGAGAGCCTCATTACCTGGGGATCTCCTCCTGGCCGCTATCCGGAGCGGCCGACGATAAAAGCCCAGAAAAGCATTAAACAGTTAATGTTTATCAAAAAAGCACCGGAGTGTCAAAACCAGAGCCGGCGGCTGGGCGGGTTTTCCGGCAACGGCTGCGGTTCAACCGCAAGGGGCGGCTGCCGTGCGCATTAGGCTTGCATGGCTCCGGGGGCTGAGCGTATAGTTCGTTGAGCGGTGTACCCGGCTTCCGGCGGTCGGCATGCACATCGAGGCCGGCGGGAAGCACGGGGCCGGAACCAAAACCTGCCATCTCCGGATGGCGACCCTTTAAGACCGACCACAGGAAGGAGGCGGCCATGCGGGATATCACCCTGTACGACCTTTTCCATCGCAATGCCTTGCTGCACGGCGATCGTCCGGCGTTGCGGCAGGGCGACCAACAGACCACCTATCGCGACCTTGGCGCCCGAACGGCCGCTTTGGCCCGCACCCTGGCGGGACAAGGGGTGCAGCACGGCGATCGCCTCGCCATTCTGGCCAACAACAGCGCGGCCTACTTTCTGGTCATGGGGGCCGCGGCCTGCCTGGGAGCGATTCTGGTGCCCCTCAACTGGCGCCTCTCCATTGATGAGCTCGATCATATCATCACCGATGCCGCGCCGAAGTGGATGTTCTATGACGAGGCCCATGCCGCGGCCATCGACGAGCTGTCCGGCTTTGCCGGTTTCCCCGCCAACCAAACGGCGCTCGAGGATCTGGCGGCGTTTGCCGGACAGGCTTCGGCGGGCGACACGGGGGATCCGCGCGCCGCTGCCGTGGCCGGCGACGATCCCTACTGTTTGATCTACACCGCCGCCGTGGAAGGGCGTTCGCGCGGTGCGGTGCTCAGCCACCATAATTTTATCTTCAGCAATATCCAGACCATGGCCACCCTCGGGCTGACGGACAACGACACCTGCCTGAACATGCTGCCCCTGTTTCACATCACCGGCCTCAACCTGGCGCTTGCGGTCCTGCACGCCGGCGGCCTGAACGTCATCATGGACCGTTTTGATCCCCAGCGGGCCGTGGCATTGACCGAAAAGGAGCGCGTCACCCTGCTGGGCAGTTTCCCGCCGGTTTTGAGCAAACTCATGGAGGCCCTCGACGAGACGCCCCGCGACATGCGTTCGCTCAAGCATGTTCTCGGACTCGACGCCCCCGAGACCATCGCCGCTTTCGAGCAGCGCACGGGCTGTCGCTTTTGGACGCTTTACGGCCAGACCGAGACCTCCGGTTTCGTAACCCTTGCGCCGCTATCGGAAAATCCAGGATCGGCCGGGCGCCAGGGGCTCCTCACGCGCTACCGCATCGTGGACGAGCAGGACCGCGAGCTGCCGATGGGCGAAACCGGCGAAATCGTGGTCCGGGGTCCCCTGGTATTCCATGGTTTCTGGCGGCAGACGGCTTACAACGAAAGAATTTTTCGCAACGGGTGGCACCATACGGGCGATCTGGGCCGTGTGGATGCCACCGGGGCGTTGTGGTTCAAGGGGCGCAAACCCGAGAAAGAGCTGATCAAACCCGGCGGCGAGAATGTCTATCCGGTCGAGGTGGAAACGGCGATCCTGGCCCACGAGGCGGTGGCCGAGGCCGCCGTGATCGGGGTGCCCGATCCACAGTTCGGCGAGGGGGTCAAAGCCGTGTGCGTGCTTGCGCCGGGAAAAACCCTGACCCCCGATGCACTGGCCGAATTCGTGGCATCGCGGATCGCGCGCTATAAAAAGCCCCGCTACGTGGAATTCGTCGACCAGCTGCCCAAACAGGCGGACGGTGCGACCGACCGCAGCAAGGTGAAGGCCCTCTACGGGAAAGCCTAGGTTCGATATAAGTCCCCACCTCTGGCGGGAGACCAGGAAAAGTTCAACCGATCCGGGGTGTTGATTTTCAATGGGGCCCTCATTTTCATGCGTTAGGGCAACGAGCTGCCGGCTCTCGCCGGCATGCGGATTGGAAGCCGTGTCGAACGAAAAGGCCACCCCTTCCTTTTTGCGCCAAGGGTGTTATATTGACGCCAACACCGTGCCGGGAAGGGCCAGCCGTTTCTGGCGTTCGACGGCCAGCGGTGATCAATCCATGCAGGGGGACCCTACCGAATGAAATGGAAACTGGCGATCGGCCTGGTGATCGTAACTGTTCTCATGGCCGGCGGCGGGATAGCCACGCAACCCGCGCAGTCCGGGCCTCAGATCAATTGGCATTCCTACGATGAGGGCATGCTCAAAGCGCGCCAGGCGGGCAAGAACCTGGTGTTCTACTTTTACGCCGACTGGTGCACCTACTGCGTTCGCATGCAGGAGGAGACCTTTGCGCATGCTTCGGTCATCGATTTTATGAACAACGCGGTCATCGCGGTCAAGATCGATGTGGACGAGGACAAAAAGATCGCCCGCTCCTTCGGCGTCCGCGGATTGCCGGCCACGGTGCTGATGACCCGCAACGGCGATCAGGTGGGACCGCTGCCGGGATTCATTCCGCCCAAAAGCTATCTCGGCATGCTGACCAAAATCATGGAGCAGTCCTGATTTTCTCTCCGCCAGCCGTTTCGGTCACGACCGACAGCGGCCCCCGGGACGGCGGACCTTTTCACGATGGCCGATCTGTTTAAACGAATCCTCATTTTGCTTGCCGTCGCCTGTACCCTGGCCTTGGCCGTCAATGCCGCTTCGCCGCGGGGCATCCCCCTGGTGGGGCAATGGGATACCGGCAAGGGTGTGGTGACCGCCGACACCCATCTGGCGGCGGTCTGGATGGAATTCGAACTCCCCGATCCGGCCACGGCCAAGCAGGTCTTCGATTCCGGCAACGCCTTGTTCGTGGATGTGCGCAGCCGGGAGGCCTACGCTGCTGGCCACATCCCCGGCGCCGTGCCCCTGCCCCTGGGCGAATTCGATGCCCTGGCAATGGATTTGGTCGCCAACTTCGCCCCCGGTCATCCCATCGTGACCTACTGCTCGGGGCGCCTGTGCCAGGACAGCCATACGGCGGCCCAATGGCTGATGGAGCTTGGTTTTGAAAACGTGGTGGTCTTTATCGACGGTTTCCCGGGATGGGAGGAAAATGGCTATCCTGTCGAAACCCAATAGGATCCCCCGCTCGACCGCCGGTTGGCTGGATCTCTGTCTGCGCTGGCTGTTGGGCGGGCTTTTCATCCTGGCCAGTGTGCACAAGATCGCCGACCCGGCGGCTTTTGCCAAAATCGTTTACGGCTACGACCTCTTCCCGGCCGCAAGCATCAATCTGATCGCGATCCTGGTGCCCTATATCGAGTTGATCGCGGGCCTGGCTCTGGTGACGGGCATCTATCCCCGGGCCGCGTCCCTCATCCTGAGCGGTCTATTGCTGAGCTTCATCGTCGTGATCGGCATCAATGCCGCCCGGGGCCACGTCTTCGACTGCGGCTGCTTTTCCGCCGGTGAAGAGGCCCTGTGGCAGAATTCCCCCGCCTGGATGCTGGCCCGCAACGCCCTTCTTCTGGTCGTGGGCGTGGGCATCATCGCTTACCGGGGACGCCGCAAAGCCCTCATCCGCTCCGGATGAACCCGTCAGGGCCGGTGCCGCGCCAACGAGGCCAGCTTGCCCTCCAGCCGTCCTTGGACCCCTTTGCGGTAGTCTATCTTTAGGGTGGCGTAAATCCTGCCGCTATCCTTTTGCAGTTCCGCCATGCAGCGGGAAACGACCGCCATAACGGCCTCCCACTCGCCCTCGATGCTCGTTCCCATGGGGCCGGTGGTGTACGCCAGGCCGCTTTCAGCGATGACGGCCGCCGCCCGGGCCACATGGGCGCTCACGCTGGCGCCCTTGTCCATCGGAAAGATGGCCAGGTCGATGATGGTGCTCATGGATGGTGCTCCCTATTTCTTCAGCAGCCAGAGGATGACCGAAATCACCACGCTGACCACGATCATGGTGGTGATGGGGATGTAGACTTTGAGCTGGGGGCGGTCGATGACGATGTCGCCGGGCAGACGTCCCAGGGGCAGCCGGCCCAGCCAGGGCCAGAGCAGGCCGATCACGAGAATCGCGATGCCCAGGATGATCAGGGTTTTTTGCATGCGCCGCCATCCTTTCCTTTGCCTCGGCCGCAGATTCTATCAGAAGGCGATCAGGGATGCCAAAGAAATCCGGCGCGTCAGGGAAAAGGCGATGTTTTCATAATAGTAGGCGGCTTCATTGATGAACACGGGGTAGCGTGTTTCGGGCCCCTCGTACCACCAGGTGCGGCCGGCGAGATCCTGGAACAGGGGCTGCCCGGTTTTTAGCGGGGCGTAGTCGCGGCCCTGGAGATCTCGGTGAACGAAGACCGGCGGGGCGCCGGGAGCAACCTTGGGATAGGCGACGTTGCCCTCGTGCCGGAAGATTTCGCGGCGTTCGTCCGGGGGGCGCAACGCTCCCCGATTGAACGCTTGAACGACATCCAGAGCCTTTTGAACCACGGTTCGCGTCGTGTCAAGCGTGTCGTGTCGCACGACCCCCTGTGGGATCGGCCCGATTTCGATGCCCAGGCCGCCGTGGGCGGCCGACCGCAGGCAGGTATTGATCCGGTCGCCTTCAGGAAAACAGTATATCCGGGCTTCCGGCACTTCGTCCTGGAGGGCGGCGGCGATGGCCAGGTTGAGGGGATCGCTGTTGGTGATCAGGGTGACCCCCATGCAGGCCGTGGAGGTGTGCAGATCGATGGCAAAGGTGCGTTGGCCCATGGCTTCCGACGCCATCCAGGCGGCGATTTCCCGGGCCCGTCGTATTTCATAGGGTGCAACGGCGTCCCCCACCTGGTCGGCGGAACGAAAACTGCGGTTCAGGTCGCCGTCGATGAACCGCCGGTTTTCCCGGATGGCCTCGGGGTTGGCCAGGAGCAGCCGGGTGGCAAAGCCGCTGCGCGCCACTTCGGCGGGGTTCTGCTGCCAGTGCCGGACCAGGGCGATACCGGTGCGTTCGTTGCCGTGGGTGCCGCCGGCGATAAAGACGGTGTCGAAGGGTCGCTGGGCAAGGATTGGCATGGTTTATCCACAGGTTTTAAAGGGTGATTGGACCATGGCTTGGGCAAAGTGGAAGCTGGGAAAAACGGCTGCACGGTGTTAAAATGGCATTGCTGATAGAATCTCTTTTTCCTGCGTCACAGCCCGGTCGGCCAGGTCCTCCGCCATTTTTCCGAGGCGTTCCACCAAGCCTTGGTCGTGGATGCTCTGGAGATTGATGCGGACGT